>JALNZZ010000077.1 GCA_023229065.1 Porticoccaceae bacterium | reverse complement strand
ATGCCAATGTTGCTGCCGATGGCATGATCGCGGTGGGAAGGTGCCAGTGAGAGCACTTTACTGCCACAGGACAGCTCCAAACTGTAGAGAGTGCTGGCACCGCGAAAGGCCTTTGCGACTACCTGGGCACGCAGGGCACTGGTATCGTCGTGGATGATATCGTCGGGCCTCAGCAGCACTTCTACGACGGTGCGAGGTGGCAGGGGTGAAAGGGAGGGCAGGCAACCCATGGGGATATGAATGTGGTGATTCTCGCCCACTACGCCGGGGATCAGAACACCCTGGCCAATAAATTTCGCCACCAGGCGGCTGGTGGGCCTGTGGTAAAGGTTGTAGGGCGTATCCCACTGTTCGATGCGGCCCTCATGCATTAAGCCGATGCGGTCGGCAATAGCGAAAGCCTCGTTCTGGTCGTGGGTCACAATCAAGGCGGTGGTGCCCGCTTTCTTGAGGATGGTACGAACCTCCATCGACAGGCGTTCACGCAGCTCTACATCGAGGTTGGAGAACGGCTCGTCCATCAGGATCAGCGCCGGATTGGGTGCCAGAGCCCGGGCGATTGCTACTCGCTGTTGCTGGCCGCCAGAAAGTTGGTGTGGAAAATGCTGGGCCAGTTCGGCAAGCCCAACCAGGTCGAGCATTTCCCTCACTCTGGCCCGCTTTGCGTCGCCCTTGAAATGGCGCAGGCCGAAGGCAATGTTGTCGGCGGCGTTAAGGTGTGGGAAGAGTGCATAGTCCTGAAACACCATGCCTACTCGCCGCTGCTGAGGGGGCAGAGTGAAGCCCGGGCGGCTAATCTGCTGATTGTCCACTACGATCTGTCCCTGGCGCAGGGGTTCAAAGCCGGCCACGGCCCGCAGGGCTGTGGTCTTGCCGCACCCGGACGCGCCGAGCAGGCAGCCGATCTCGCCCGGTTCCAGAGCCAGGGTCAGGTCATCCAGCACCAAGGCTTCGGCAAATCCCACCGCTATGTTCAAGAGTTCAAGTTGCATGCTCAAAAACCATTTTCATCTTTGTTTACGCTGTTGTGCGCTCGGGTATCACTGGTGCGCATCAGCAGCAATACCGGGATCAGCCCGGCGATCACCAGGGCGATGGAAGGTAGCGCGGCGCGCTGCCATTCGCCTTCCGATGTCATTTCGAAGATACGGATTGCCAGAGTTTCCCAGCCGAAGGGGCGGGTCATCAGAGTGATGGGCATTTCCTTCATAATGTCGACAAAGACCAGGACTGCCGCGGTAGCAATACCACCGCGCAGTAGAGGCAGGTGCACCTGGGCAACAATTTGCCGGGGGCTGGCCCCCAGATTTTTGGCCGCTTCATCCATGCTGCTGGTGATGCGGTGCAGGGCTGCTTCCACAGGGTTAAAGCCCACAGCTAAAAAGCGCACTGTGTAAGCTAGCAGCATGGCTGTGAGGGTGCCCCCCAGCAGGGGTGACCAGTGCTGGCCGAAATAACTGCCTAGCTTGATCCACAGATTGTCGAGGTGGCTCATAGGCAGGTAAAAGCCTACTGCCAACACCGTGCCAGGCAGGGCGTAGCCGAGTATAACGAAGCGGCCCAGCACCCTGGTGACCCGGTCTGGTCTGCTGCGCAAGGCATAAGCTAAGACCATACCCAAGGCCACCACCACGAAGGCACCGCTGCAGGCCAGCACCAGAGAGTGGTAAAGAAAACCCAGATAGCGGCTGTCGAAATCGCCCCGGCTTTGCCAGGCCCAGATACTGAGTTGTACCAGGGGAATCGCTACAGCAAGAGCAAATACTGACAAACACCAAAATGTGGCACCCCAGCGGGCGACGGGGCCGAGGGGCAGTCGCTCGCTGTGGTCGCCGCGGGTGGCCGATGTGAAGCGCTGACCGCGGCGTGAGCGTTGTTCAAGAGCCAGAGCGATGAACACCAGTACCACCAGCAGAGAGGCCAGCTGCGAAGCGGCGCTGAGGTTGAACATACCGAACCAGGCGCGGTAAATCGCGGTGGTGAAGGTGTCGTAGTTGAACACTACCACAGTGCCGAAGTCTGCCAGGGTCTCCATAAGCACCAGAGCCAGTCCGCCGGCAATCCAGGGGCGCGCCATCGGCAAGGCGACGTGGAAGAACCCCTGGCGACGACTGAAGCCTAGTGTCTGAGCAGCTTCCAAAGCACGCCGACCCTGGGTGAGAAAAGCATTCCTGGCCACCAGGTAGACGTAGGGATACAGGGTAAGTGCCATTACTACAATGACACCACCACGGGAGCGGATAGGAATTTGTGGCGCACTGCCGAACAGCTCTCGCAGGGTGCTCTGCACCGGGCCGGCGAAGTCCAGCAGGCCGATAGTGACGAAACCCAGTACATAGCCGGGAACGGCAAGAGGCAATAGCAGAGCCCAGGTGAGCCAGCGTCGCCCTGGAAAGTCATAGATCGCTGTCAGCCAGGCCAGCGAAATGCCCAGCAGTGTGGTGCCAACCCCTACGCCCAGCAGCAGCCAGAAGGTATTGAGCAGCAAGCGCGGCAGTACATGCTGGCTGAAATGACGCCAGGTATCACCCTGCGGATCAGTGAAAGACAGAAAAATCACTGCCAGAGGCAGTATCACGAGTATGCACAGGGCACCAATAGCAAGGCGCGGCCATAGTGGCCGCGCCTCCTGATTAACTGTGGCGGGAAGAGCGGACGCTGTCACTCAGCGATATCCGGCCCGGTCCATCAGCCGTACGGCGGCGGCCTGGTGGGCACCAGCAAAGGCGACGTTGAGCGGGCTCTGACGGAACTCACCCCAGCTCTCAACCAGAGGGGCGAGGGGAACACCGGCACGGGCGGGGTATTCGAGGTTTTCACCAGCGAAGGAATCCTGAGCTGTTGCAGAGGCAAGCCATTCCAGCAGCTTCAGCGCCCCGTCGGGGTTCTTTGCGTGACGAGTGATACCAGCGCCGGAGATATTGACATGTACGCCACTGTCCTCGACATCCTGGTTGGGCCAGAAGATCTGTAACGGCAGGTCCGGGTTGTCTCTCAGCAAGCGACCGAGATAGTAAGTATTGACGATAGTTACGTCACACTGGCCTGCAGCGACTGCCTGCAGGGCGGCGGTGTCATCGGAGAAGGGGGAGGTGGCCAGATTGGCCACCCAACCGCGAACAATACGCTCAGCTTCGGGCTCGCCTTTCTCTGCGATCAGCATGGCTACCAAGGACTGGTTATAGACTTTGTTGGAGGTGCGCAGACATAAGCGGTTTTTCCACTCCGGCTCTGCCAGAGCCGCGTAGGTAGACAGCTCTTTCGGATCGACCTTGTCGGTGTTGTAGACCAGGGTACGGGCGCGTACAGAGAGCCCTACCCAGTGATTGTCGGGATCCCGCAGATGGGCAGGAATACTGTCTTCCAGGGTGCTGGATACGAAGGGCTTCAGCAACCCGGACTCAGCTGCCTGCCAGAGGTTGCCAGCGTCCACGGTAAGCAGCAGATCAGCTGGGGTATTGGCTCCTTCGGCTTTCAGGCGCGCCATCAGTGGGCCTTCCTTGTCGGTGAGGAAGCGCACCTTGACACCGGTTTCTTGCTCGTAGGCATCGAAGAGGGGCTTGATCAGCTGCTCGTTGCGAGCGGAGTAGACCACTACTTGCTCAGCAGCCACAAGCACAGGACTCAGCGCAGTGGCAGCCAGTCCGGCCAGGACCAGGGCTAGGGGGCGAAAAAAAGTGGCTAGACGCATTGCAGACTCCAGTCGGGGTAGGAGGGAGTGACCTTCGAGGCCTGGTGGCCAAGGGTCTCAAGGCCCTATTTTGCTCTAATTAAGAATCACTATCAACAACTTGTTGGCAACGACTAGTACTTTCACTGCTGATGGGGACGCAATGATACAGGCGGCAGGTCTGTTTTGCCTTGATCTGGCACAGGGGGGAAGAGGGGGTGAGCCTATAAGATATCTAAAAGAAAAGACGTCTATAAAAAAGACCCCCGAAGGGGTCAAAACGGAGTAGGTTTCCGTGTGGATTCAGCACTCGTTGAATTCAGTCTCAATACATTCCTGGGCATCCTGACGACGCTCTTGCAGTTCATCGCGGGCATCTTCCATCTGATCTCGCGCCTCTCTGGCGGTATCGTCGATGGCTTCGCCTGCCCGCTCTGCGGGGCCTTGTTTTTCACAGCCTGCGAGAATAAACAGGGACAAGAGAGCGGCGATGGTCATGGTGGATCTTGATAGATATTTCATAAGGTCTCCGAGTCAGTAGGGTGTCCTGGTAGTGTCCGTCACCAGCCAGCCAAGGCCGACTGGTGACGGGGTCTTTCTCTTCTTCGTTGTGAACACCAGTGCTATAAAAACACTGGCGGGTTTCCCTCCCTTGGCAGGAAGCTGGTTAAGACCCGCACTCGACAGGTCAGAAATTGAAGCGGACACCCACCGTCAAGGTATCCAGGTCAGTGTTGGATTTTCGCGGTGCAACCGGAAAGTCGCGGCGGTCATAGTCCATTTCAAAGCGTTTGTATTCAGCGATAAGGCCCAGCGCTGGAGTGATGTGAAACGCCGCACCTACCCCATAGAAAGGACTCTCGTCATTCTGGCTGCGCTTGATGCCAAGCACCTTTACGTCGGCATCCCACCAGAACAGGCCGCCTTTGGCGTAGATGCTGAAGCTGTCCGTCAGCGGCAGCCGTCCTACTACTGAGGCACCGTAGCCATCAACTTCAGCTGAGGCAGCGCTGTTGCCGTATTTGCCGAAATTGATGTAGTTACCCTCAACAGCCATGTAAGGAATAATCTGCCAGCCGACCACCCCTTCCAATAAGTCGTGATCGTCTTTGAAATCGCCTCCCCGTGCTTTGAATCCACCGTAGTTGCCACCTGCATAGAGGCCGCTCTCTGTATCAGCGCTGGCACCTGCAGCAAACATGAGGGCGGAACAGAGTGCCGTCAGTGAGATAGCGGTTGTCAACTTCTTGTTCATAACACTCTCCTTGGAACTGGCCCGAAAATGGCTGGTCCATGTTGTTAAGCTACAAGTGTTAGCCACCTTGCTGGACGAGGTCGGCGTCGGAACTTGAGCCGGAGCCGGTATCGGAGGTCAGGGCTTCAGCGTCGTTAGCCAGCGTCACAAACTCATCCAGACTGAGCTGGCCATCACCGTTTTTATCCAGGCGCCGAAAGCTCTCGGCAGTGAGGCCTGCTGCGGCGGCTTCTTCTTGAGTTAGGTGGTTGTCACCGTCAGCATCGAGCTGATTGAAAATGCTGGTATAGCGGTCAGCAAGATCGTTGGGCCGCTCATAGTTGGAGCCCAGGGCCGTTCCCACCAGAAAGAAGGCAAAGAAGATGGCCAGTGACAGTCGCATGGTGATTTTCCTTGTGTGGTTTAGGGGTTGGTTGCCGAGTTGGCAACGGGTTCGCCATCTACTAAAGCAATCCCTGTGCCACTTTGTTAAGTTGTTTTATATCAAGGGTTTATGTTTGCTTTTTGGTGTCAGGGTTTCAATAGGTGTTGCTGTTCTGCAACACTCGCCTAATGCTTGAACAAAAGTACATGGATTTCATAGAGATACTGTGTTGCCAGTTTGCGACAGCGGTGATCTGCGTTACTCTTATGCTCTGTTGAGTTGGCACAGAGCGGTGGAGCGCATGGCAATCGCAATAGGACCCAAGAGGATGACCCTGTTGCAGCAGTGGGCGCTGGCAGCGGTGCTGGCCATCATTCCCCTGCTGGCGGCGGTGAGTTATGCGGTGCTCTCGCTTGAGCAGCAGACCCGCGAGCAACAGGCTCTGGTACAGGAGTTGGACAGTCTTTCCACTCATACGTCAGCGCTGTTGGAAAACCTCCGTGAGCTGGTGCGTGCCGCCCGTCAATATCAGTTGCTGAAGGACGAGGCCTTCCTCGAACAGTACCGTCAAAAAAATGTTGTCCTCGGTCGCCTGGCCGCTCAATTGCAGGACCTATTGCCCGCCGCGCCATCCGTTGTGGAGAATGAGAGAACCCAGGGCAGCCTCAGCAGGATTATCAGCCACCTGGTTAATATCCAGGCCACTGCCGCAGAGGTGGGTGATCTGCTGGTTTCGGAGGTGAGCGGCGAAGCCTTGGCCGCGCGCAGCCAGATATTGGTAGCCACTGCCGATGAGCTGGTCAAAGACGGCAACCTCTATCGCCAGCTTGCTTTGCAGCGGGGAGAGGAAAACTTTAACCACATTGTCGATCAACTGTATGTGCTGGCGGTTCTGGCGCTGCCTGGCACCATTCTGATGATGGTTATCGGCTCCCTGATGGTTTCCCGTCCCATCTGGCGTCTGAGCCAGGCAATCAAGGCATTTGGTCGCCACCAGTGGGACCAGCCGGTTCGAATTAACGGCCCTGCAGACTTGGTGGCGCTTGGAGAGAATCTGGAATGGATGCGGCAGCAGGTACTCGCATCCGATCGACAGAAAACAGCTTTTATCCAGCATGTCACCCACGAATTGAAAACGCCCTTGGCGGCCATTATCGAGGCGGCCAGTCTACTGGAGGATGGGGTCGCCGGTTCCCTTGATGAGGATCAGCAGGCGGTGCTGGATATCCTGAGGGGAAATGCTCGCCATCTGGGGGAGCTGATCCAGCAACTGCTGAACTATAACGCCGTATCTCATGGCATGGTCACCCACACGGCCACCGTGAATGTTCGCCAATTGTGTGATGTCATCCGCCGCGACCTGGAAACAGCCGCGCCGGGCAAGCAGGTACAATGGCAGTTGGAGGGCGAGTCCGATACGATGCGCTGTGATGCTCGCTTATTGGAGATGATTCTGCGCAATCTGATGGGCAATGCCTTTCGCTTCAGCCCCGCTGGCGGCATTGTCGAAGTTCTGTGGAGCTGTGACGATCGTTACTGGCGACTCGAGGTGGCGGATTGCGGACCGGGTATCGATGCCGATGAGCTGGAAGCCATCTTCACGCCCTTTTATTGTGGTCGCGCCAGCCGTCAGGATAGCACTCCTCGCAACGGCATTGGCCTGGCCATTGTGGATGAAGCGGTGAGACTTCTTCACGGGCGTATCGAGGTGCGCTCGCACCCGGGGGAGGGCGCGCGCTTCTGGCTCGAATGTCCACTCCCTCAGCAGGAAACAGCATAATGAAAGTGTCAGCAATTTCACTCGTTTGGCTATCCCTCGCGACTTTGGGGTTGGCCGCCTGTCACAGCCTGGCGCCGACTGATAGCGGGGTACAGGATGCCTTGCTGCCACCGCCCCGGGCAACATCCCCCCGCGACTGGCTTGTCGAGCGAACAGAGTTGTGCCAGCAGAGTGTACCGGAGCAGCGAGCCCGGATGATGGAACTGACAGTGGGAGGAAAAACGCCAGAGGATCGTATGGAGCGTCTGCTGCTCGCCAGCTGTCAGCCGGAACGCACACCCGGCCTGTTGCGAGAAGCGCTGGCGCAGTTTGACGAGCCTCCTGCTACGGAAAGTGAACGCGCTCTGGTATCACTGCTGCGGGATCATGCTCGCACTTACCGCTTGCTGGAGGAGAGGAATACACAACTTGCCGAGCAATTGGAGACCACCATCAACGGGATTCGAGACATCGAGAATGAGGTCGACGCCCTGCGGCCGATCCGGGTGATACCATGAGAGGTGACGGCATGGAGAAAAGAAGGCTGCAAAACGATACCAAAGGGGCTCTGGTCTTATTGGTGGATGACGACCCCGGCATGCTCAAGTTGCTGAGCTTGCGCCTTAAGGCTTTTGCCTTCGACACTCTCAGTGCGCGCAGTGGGGAAGAAGCACTGGCCTTGCTGGAGTCCAATCCGGTTACGGTGTTGGTAAGTGACCTGCGCATGGAGCCGATGGACGGCCTCGCCCTGTTCTCTCGGGTACAGCAGCGCTGGCCGGCGCTGCCCGTAATCCTGCTCACCGCGCACGGTACTATCCGCGACGCGGTCGATGCCACACGGGAGGGTGTCTTTGCTTTTCTGACCAAGCCGGTAGACAAGGACGAATTGCTCAGCACCCTCAACAAAGCGTTGGCGCTACACGGCGGCCAGGGCGGCGACAGCCCTGTCACTAGTGCGATGCCGGTGTTGACTCGCAGTGCCCGGATGTTCCAGCTGCTGGAGCAGGCCCGTCTCTATGCCGACAGCGATGTGAATATTCTGGTGACCGGGGAAAGTGGCACCGGCAAAGAGCTGCTTGCCGATACCATTCATCGTCTCAGCCCCCGCGCCGACAAGCCTTTTGTCGCCATCAACTGTAGTGCTATCCCCACGGAACTGCTGGAGTCTGAACTGTTTGGTTACGTCAAAGGTGCCTTTACTGGCGCCAGTCAGGATCGCGAAGGATTGTTCAGTACAGCGGACGGCGGCACCGTCCTGCTGGACGAGATCGGCGATATGCCCTATCCCTTACAGGCCAAACTGTTAAGGGTGTTGCAGGAGGGCATAGTGCGTCCTGTGGGCGGTCGCACCGATATACCCATCAATGTGCGCGTGATCTCCGCCACCCACATCAACCTCGACGAAGCCATTGTCGACAAGCGCTTTCGCGAAGACCTCTACTATCGCCTCAATGTCGTGAGTCTGCACTTGCCGCCACTGCGCGAGCGTCTTGAGGATATTCCCCTGCTGGTAGAGCATTTCCTGGCCAAAATTGCCCGTCGCACCGGCAAACCTGAAAAAGTGCTCGCCCCGGATGCATTGGGACATCTGTTGGGCTATAGCTGGCCCGGCAATATTCGCCAACTGGAAAATGTCATGGAGCGACTGTTTGCGCTCAGCACTGCTCCGCTGATCTCAGCGACTCTTGCCCGCGAGGCGCTGCCGGGAGAAATGCCGCTGGGCATCGCTTCGCTGAGCGAGGCGCGAAAGGAGTTCGAGCGAGAATATCTTGTCCAACTGCTCACCGCCACCAGTGGCAACATGACGCTGGCAGCAGAGCTGGCAGGCCGCAACCGCTCAGATTTTCACAAGCTGGTGAAGAAGCATGGCCTCGACCCGGCTCGCTATCGCGATACCGGAGAGACGGAATAGGGCGAATGCTGGAGTGAAAGTGAGGCGGGACTTTCAGCTCTGCTTCAGAGTTCTCCGTGTCAGAGCTCTCCGCGATACCCATAGAGGCGTCGGCTCTTGATGACCTGAGCCACCTGGTCGGGAACGCTGTCTTCCCAGCCAGCCTTGCCGCTGGTAATTTGCTTGAGCACTTCTGCCGGCACAATCTGCAGGTGCTCCTCGTTGAAATAGCGCGCGGGCACCATGGCATTGTTGGCCACCAGGTGTTGGCGCAAATGCTCCAGATCCGTCGATACAGCCACATTGTCGAGAGAAATAAGCTTGTCGCCGATGCGCGCCGGGTAGACATAAACATGGGTGTTGTCGGAGAACAACTTGCCCATGGCTTCGAGAATGCCGCCCTCCAAGCCTTCATAAAAACGCGGATCAAAGAGCTGGTCAAAATCCAGCACACTGAGCACGATGCCGATACTGTTGTGGGTATAGCGGCGGATCCATGAGCGCAGGCGGAAAAATCGCAGGTAATCAGACACCAGCACACTGTAGCCAAGCCCGGTGAGCAGATCGACGCGATTGAGAAACTCTTGGTCGGCCTGATCCTTGTCGGCAGCGATATCCGCCATGGTGATTTCCGCCAGCGTGGTGACATTGTTGTCGGTGATGCCCTCCACCTCGATAAATTGGCGCAGGGCACCTTCCATCATGTCGACGTGGACCTTGGTCGGTGGCCGGAAGGAACCCCGCAGTACCAAGGTGTTTTTCCGCCGCAGTTCGGTGCCGGGCACGACGGGCTGATTGGTGCTGTCGAACATCACCGCACGACAGCACCAGCTGCGCACCAGGTGTAAATTCATCAGCC
>JALNZZ010000076.1 GCA_023229065.1 Porticoccaceae bacterium | reverse complement strand
TCAGCTTGCCGGAGCAGCTGAACAGGCGCATGAACAGTTCCTGGTTGCGCGGGTCGGCGCGGAAGGCGTCGTCGATCAGGTAGCGGTGCAGCTGCAGCTGGCGGATCGTGGCAGCGCGGATGCCGAGGATAGACGGGTCTTCGGCCAGCAGCACAAACAGCTCCAGCAGGGCGGAAGGGTCGCGCTCGAACACTTTGTCATCGACGGTTTCGATATAGTCGTCGCGCACTTGAAAGTGCTCATTGATGGGCCGCACCTGGCGGGCCTGGTCCTTGCGCAGAATGTTCTCGTCGAGGTATTGGAGCAGCACATCGTTGAGCTCGCGCATGGACAGCACCACCCGGTAGTAGCGGTGCATAAACTGCTCCACTCCAAGCCGTTGCTCCGAGTCCCGGTAGCCGAACTGGCTGGCCAGCTTGCGCTGATGATCGAACAGCAGCCGCTCTTCGGAGCGCCCCGCCAGCAGGTGCAGCCCGTAGCGCACTTTCCACAGAAACTCTTCGCCGCTGCGCAGCAGGTCGAGCTCTTCCTCGTTGATAAAGCCCTCGCCCATCAACTCGGACAGCGCATTGACCTGAAAGTGGCGACAGGCCACCCACTTGATTGTCTGGATATCGCGCAGCCCGCCGGGGCCTTCTTTAACATTGGGCTCCAGGTTGTACTCGGTGTAGCCGTACTTGCGGTGGCGGCCGATTTGCTCGGCCCGCTTGGCGCGAAAGAACGCATCGGAGGGCCAGATATTGTCCGGCCCCGTGCGCTGCAGCATATCCAGGCGCAGCGCCGGGTTCCCCACCAGAGTGCGGCACTCCATCAGATTGGTGGCGACGGTGATATCCGCTTCGGCTTCCTCCACGCACTGGTGGATGGAGCGCACACTCTGGCCGACAACTAACTGGATGTCCCACAAAAAGGTCAGAAAGCGCTCGATGTTGCTCTGATAGGGGTGGGATTCGTCGTGCCCCAGAAGGATCAGAATATCGATGTCGGAGTGGGGGTGCAGTTCGCCGCGCCCGTAACCGCCCACAGCCAGCAGGGCGATATCGTCGCCCCAGCGGAAGCGGTGCCAGGCGTGGAGCAGGATGCAGTCCATAAACGTGGCCCGCTCCAACACCAGGGTGGAAACTTGTTCGCCTTCGAGAAAACGGTTGTTGAGATGGCCGCTGGCAGCGGCAATGGCGTCCTTGAATACCGTGAGGGCATCGCCCTCGGCAAGGCGCCTGATAAAGCGCTGTTCATCGAAGAACAGCAGGGGTTGACGCAGCTGCTCTGCCGTCACTTGGTCATCCAGGGAAAAGTCTCCTCAGCGCGGGCGGTCAGCACTTCGACGCCGGTAGCAGTCACCGCCAGGGTGTGCTCCCACTGCGCAGAGAGGCGGCCATCGCGAGTTTCCACGGTCCAGCCGTCACTCTTGAGCTTGGTCTGGTGCTTGCCGGCGTTGATCATGGGTTCGATGGTAAAGGTCATGCCTTCTTTCAGCTCCAGCCCGGTGCCGGGGCGGCCGAAGTGCAGCACCTGGGGCTCCTCGTGGAACTCGTCGCCGATGCCGTGGCCGCAGTAGTCGCGCACCACCGAATAGTAGTTGGACTCGGCATATTGCTGAATGGCGTGGCCGATGTCGCCGAGGCGGGTGCCGGGTTTGACCATCTCTATGCCGATATAGAGGCACTCCTGGGTGATGCGGATCAGGCGCTGGGCGTGATCGGGCACCGTGCCGACACAAAACATTTTGCTGGTGTCGCCGTACCAGCCGTCCTTGATCACCGTGATGTCGATATTGATGATGTCACCGGACTTGAGCACTTTCTTTTCCGAGGGGATCCCGTGACAGACCACATGGTTTACCGAGGTGCAGATAGACTTGGGGAAACCCTTGTAGTTGAGCGGGGCGGGGATGGCTTTCTGGACATTCACAATGTGATTGTGACAAAGCGTATCCAGCTCGGCGGTAGTCACCCCCGGCACCACATGCTCGGCGATCATATCGAGCACTTCAGCGGCGAGACGGCCCGCTACGCGCATTTTTTCGAGCTCGTCGGGAGTTTTGAGTCGTACAGTCATGGCATGAATCCTGAACTGAAAAAAAAGTGAAAAGTAAAGCGAGGAAACAGCTTATTGTACCGAAAAAAGGGGACGGCTGAATGGGCCGCGACAGGCTGCTTCACATCTTCTCTTCATCTGAGCGCCCTTTTGTGGTATAAATCGCGCCCCCAGAGGCAGCCCGCCCCTGGAGATACCTATCCAGTATCTGGATGTCCAGCACCTGGATGGGAATACACACACGGGCCGACACGACGAAATGGGTGCCTTGCAGGCTTTTGCTGTTGCGGGGTTTTTCGCCGGGGCTCGTGGAGGACTAACCCAGGGTGCCTTCGATCCCACAAGGGGACGCGCCCGCCATACAAGGTAATAGCCATGGCTACCGTTACAATGAGCGAAATGTTGCAGTCCGGCGTCCACTTCGGACACCAGACTCGCTTCTGGAACCCCAAGATGAGCCAGTACATCTTCGGGGCCCGCAACAAGATCCATATCATCAACCTCGAGCACACTGTTCCCGCCTTCAACGCTGCTCTGGAAGAAGTGCGCAAGCTCGCAGCGCGCGGCAACAAGATCCTTTTTGTCGGCACCAAGCGCGCCGCCCAGAAGGCCGTGATCGAGCAGGCGCAACGCGCCGGAATGCCTTTCGTCAGCCAGCGCTGGCCGGGCGGCATGCTTACCAACTACAAAACCATCCGCGTCTCCATCAAGCGCCTCAAGGAGCTTGAAACCCAGAGTCAGGATGGCACTTTCCAAAAGCTCACCAAGAAAGAAGCGCTGATGCGCACCCGCTTGATGGAGAAGCTCGACCGCTCCATCGGTGGTATCAAGGACATGGGCGGTCTGCCCGATGCCCTGTTCGTCGTCGATGTCGACCACGAGCGCATCGCTATTCAGGAAGCCAACAAGCTGGGTATTCCGGTCATTGGTATTGTCGATACCAACAGCGACCCCAGCGGCGTCGACTTCGTCATCCCCGGCAACGATGACGCCATCCGCGCCATCAAGCTCTACCTCACTGCCGCGGCGGATGCCGTACTCGAAGGCAAAGGGCAAAGCGGTACTGCCCCCGCCCAGAACGAGTTCGTCGAAGTGAGCGAGACCGCTGCTGAAGGTGCCGCCGGCGAGGCGTGATACCTGCGGTTCTCCAACCGTCCCGGCGCAGGCCGGGCCCTGTAGTACCGCATCAGCACCGCATGTAGTACCGAAAAGGGGGCATAGCCCCCTTTTTTCCAACCACTTTTTAACTTAGAGCAGGATTGAGGAGCGACCGATGGCAGAGATTACTGCATCCCTTGTAAAAGAATTGCGTGAGCGCACCGGCCTCGGCATGATGGAGTGCAAAAAGGCGCTGGTAGAAGCTGGCGGCGATATCGAGAAGGCGATCGAAGACCTGCGCAAGTCCAGCGGTATGAAAGCCGCCAAAAAGGCCGGCCGCACTGCCGCCGATGGCCTTGTGGCAGTAAAAATTGCCGACGACAGCAGCTTTGGTGTCGTGGTCGAGGTCAACTCCGAAACCGACTTCGTGGCCCGCGATGAAAGCTTCCAGGCTTTCGTACAGACGGTGCTGGACAAAGCCTTTGCCGAGCGGCAGGATGACGTTGCTGCGCTGATGGCCGGAGAGCTGGAAACCGCCCGCGAAGCTCTGGTGCAAAAAATCGGTGAGAACATCTCCGTGCGTCGCATCAGCAAGGTGGAAGCCCCGGTGGTGGGTGGTTATGTCCACAGCAATGGCCGTATCGCCGTACTGACTGCACTGTCCGGCGGCGATGCCGAGCTGGCCAAGGACATCGCCATGCATGTGGCGGCCTCCAACCCCCAGGTTACCCGTCCCGATGAGATGTCTCAGGAAGTGATCGCCAAGGAGAAGGAAATCTATGCGGCCCAGGCGCGTGAAAGTGGCAAGCCTGAAGAGATCATCGAGAAAATGATCGGCGGTCGTGTTTCCAAGTTCCTGGCCGAGAACAGTCTTGTCGAGCAGCCCTTCGTCAAGGACCCCGAAGTCAAGGTTGGCCAGCTGGCCAAAAAGGCCGGTGCTGAAGTACTTTCCTTTACCCGCTTCGAGGTAGGTGAGGGCATCGTGGTAGAGAAAGCCGACTTTGCTGCTGAAGTCGCGGCCCAGGTCAGCGCTTCTCGTTGAGAATAGCGCGCCGCTATACTGCTCCTGATGGCGCAGCGGGGCTTCTGCCCCGCCTGGAGCAAATCAGGCAGATCAATGAACCCGGGTGGATTCAGTGGATTCCACCCCTCTTTTCCGGGGAGAATCCATGACCGAGAGCGGTACCGCGAAGGACAAAAAGTTCAAACGCATTCTCCTCAAGCTCAGCGGCGAGGAGCTGATGGGGGCCGAGGGTTTCGGCATCGACCCCAAGGTGCTGGACCGCATGGCCTTGGAAATTGGCCAGCTGGTGGGTATCGGGGTGCAGGTCGGTCTGGTGATTGGTGGTGGCAACCTGTTCCGTGGCGCGGCGCTTCATGCCGCCGGCATGGACCGGGTAACCGGCGATCACATGGGTATGCTGGCCACAGTGATGAATGCTCTGGCCATGCGCGATGCTCTGGTGCGCACCAATATTTCGGCGCGGGTGATGTCGGCCATTCCCATGAGTGGGGTGGTGGAGCATTACGATCGCCGCCACGCCATCCGCCACCTCTCCACCGGTGAGGTGGTGATTTTCGCTGCCGGTACCGGCAACCCCTTTTTTACCACCGACTCCGCTGCCTGCCTGCGGGGCATTGAGGTGGGTGCAGAAATCGTGCTCAAGGCCACCAAGGTGGACGGTGTCTACTCCGCCGACCCTAAAGTGGAGCCCACAGCCACCCTTTACAGACATCTGACCTATGACGAGGTGCTGGACCAGAAGCTCGGCGTGATGGACCTTACTGCCATCTGCCTGTGCCGGGAAAGCCACATGCCGCTGCGAGTCTTTCGCATGTCCAAGCCAGGGGCGCTGCTCAGTATCGTAATGGGTGGTGACGAAGGCACATTGATCGAGGAACAGTGACAATGATCGAAGAACTGAAAGCCGATGCCAAGGAGCGCATGGCGAAAAGTGTCGAGGCCATGGGCCAGGCATTCAACAAGATCCGTACCGGCCGGGCGCACCCCAGTCTGTTGGACAATATTATGGTTTCCTACTACGGTAGTGATACACCCCTCAGCCAGGTTGCCAATATCGGTGTGGGCGACAGCCGCACGCTGACGGTGACGCCGTGGGAAAAAAATATCGTGCCGGCTATCGAAAAGGCGATTCTCAAGTCTGACCTGGGGCTCAACCCCTCCACGGCTGGCAGTGTCATTCGCATTCCCATGCCCGCTCTTACCGAGGAGACTCGCAAAGGCTACAGCCGCCAGGCGCGCGCCGAGGCAGAGAATGGCCGGGTGGCGGTGCGCAACATCCGCCGCGATGTGTTGTCCGACGTCAAAGAGCTGCTCAAGGCCAAAGAAATCACCGAGGACGATGAGCGCCGCGCCCAGGACGAGATTCAAAAAATTACCGATTCTTTCATTGCCAAGATCGACGCTGCGTTGGCGGAGAAAGAAGCTGATCTGATGGAAATCTGACTCAGGCTGATCATCATGATCTGCGTGAGACCAGCGTCCCGTCTGACACGGCCTGAGGCTGCGTTGAAGGGCAACTCGTTTTGGGGGCGGGCCACTGCATGAGTCAGGCCACTTCGAGCCAGAGTAACACACACCCGCTGCGCCATGTGGCGATTATCATGGACGGCAACAACCGCTGGGCCCGCCAGCGCGGTCTGAACGGCATCGCCGGTCACCAGGCTGGCGTCGAGCGGGTGCGGGAAGTGCTGGACGCCTGTGACAGGCACGATATCGATGTCCTCACCCTGTTTGCCTTCAGCAGCGAAAACTGGTCGCGACCCGCCACCGAGGTGCGCGGTCTGATGTCTCTGTTCGCCACCTACTTAAAAGGGGAGATCAATCGCCTGGCCGAGCGCGACGTACGGTTGCGCGTGGTGGGGCAGCGCAGCCGCTTTAGTGCGCGCCTGCAAAAACTGATCAGCGAGGGGGAAAACCGTACCCGGCATGGCTCTCGCACCCTGGTATTGGCGGTCGATTACGGCGGTCGCTGGGAGATCGCCGAGGCGGCCCGCAAACTGGCCAGCCGTGTGCAAGCGGGCAATCTGCGGCCCGAAGCCATCACTGAGGAGATGTTGGGAGCCCAGCTGGCGATGGCCGATCTGCCGGATCCGGATCTGTGTATCCGCACCGCCGGTGAACAGCGCATCAGCAACTTTTTGTTATGGCAGCTGGCCTATACCGAGCTGTATTTCGCGCCCATGTACTGGCCGGATTTCAATGGTGCAGCTTTCGATGTAGCCGTCGATGAGTACTATCATCGCCAGCGCCGCTTTGGCGGCTCGTCCTCTGAGAACTCCTCTGAGAGAACGTCAACCCTGTCGGGGGGAACTTCTCGTGCTTAGGCAGCGTATTATCACTGCCCTGGTGCTGGCCGCCCTGTTTCTTGGGGCTTTGTTTGGGCTCAATCCCGGCTTGTTTACCCTCTTTGCAGCTCTGGTCATTGGCATCGCCGGCTGGGAGTGGGCGCACCTTGCCAATGTCGAGAGGGCGGTGGGGCGCATTGCCTACTTGCTGCTGGCCGCCGCCTTAATGATTCCCCTCTATATCTACGGTGTCTACGGCCCTTGGGGGCCAGTGCCGGACCTGGTAAGGCCAGTGCTGTTTATTGGCTGCCTGTGGTGGGCGCTAGCCCTGCTGTGGGTGCAGGGTTTTCCCTCCAGTGCAGTGTTGTGGGGCAGCGTAGCCGGACGCCTGGTCATGGGGATCGTGATCCTGGTGCCTGCCTGGTTGGCGCTGGTAGTGCTTGCCCATCTTGAGGATGGCCACTGGCTAATCTTGTTGGTGGTGCTGGTAGTCGCTGGTGCTGATGTGGGGGCCTTCTTCACAGGGCGCGCTTGGGGGCGCCACAAATTGGCGCCGGCGGTCAGCCCTGGCAAAACTGTGGAAGGTCTCGCCGGTGGCTTGCTGACAGTGCTGGTGGTGGCCTCCCTGTTTCTGTACGCCTCGCCTTCCCACCATAGCCACGGCTGGCAATGGCTGGTGATCGTGGCCATTACCGCGCTGGCCTCGGTGCTGGGTGACCTGGTCGAAAGCATGGTCAAGCGCCACCGGGGAGTGAAGGATAGCGGCACTATTCTGCCCGGTCACGGCGGCTTGCTGGACCGTATCGACAGCCTCAGTGCAGCGCTGCCAGTGTTTGCTCTGCTTTACCTTCTTCTCATTGAGGGGGGAGCATGGCTGAGCTGATCACTGTGCTGGGAGCCTCGGGGTCCATCGGCGTCAGCACCCTGGATGTCATTGCTCGCCATCCGGAGCGCTATCAGGTCTTTGCCCTCACTGGCAACAGCCGTATCGACGTACTGGCGGAACAGAGCCAGCGCCACCGGCCGCGCTATGTGGTGACTGGCTCGCGCCAGGCAGCGGCAGCGCTGGAGCCGCGTGTTCCGGCTGGCTGCCGGGTGCTGTGGGGCGAGGAAGCGCTGGCTGAAGTGGCCGCCCACGCTGACGTGGATACCGTGATGGCTGCCATTGTCGGAGCGGCTGGACTGCTGCCAACGCTGGCAGCCGCTCGCGCCGGTAAAAAGGTACTGTTGGCCAACAAAGAGTCGCTGGTTATGGCCGGCGATCTGTTTATGGCCGCGATGCGCGAAGGCGGTGGCACCTTGCTGCCTATCGACAGCGAGCACAACGCCATCTTCCAATGTCTGCCCGCTGGCTATCGGGACGCCACTGATGCCGGTGTCAGCCATATTTTGCTGTCTGCCTCCGGTGGCCCTTTCCGTACCCGTCCCCTGGACAGTTTTGACAGTGTGACGCCGGACCAGGCCTGCGCTCATCCCAACTGGGCTATGGGGCGCAAGATTTCGGTAGACTCCGCCACCATGATGAACAAGGGGTTGGAGCTGATCGAAGCCTGCTGGCTGTTCGGGGTCGAGCCCGACCGGGTGCAGGTTGTGATCCACCCCCAGAGTGTGGTGCACTCTCTGGTAGCCTATGTCGATGGCTCGGTGCTGGCCCAGCTCGGCAACCCGGATATGCGCACACCTATCGCCCATGCCCTGGCCTGGCCGGAGCGCATCGCCTCCGGTGTTGCGCCCCTCGACCTGATGGCAGTGGCGCGGCTGGATTTTGAAGCGCCCGACCCGCAGCGTTTTCCCTGCCTGGCGCTGGCTGCCAGTGCAGTGCGCAGCGGTGGCGACTATCCCGCTGCCCTCAATGCCGCCAATGAAGTGGCGGTGGCGGCCTTTCTCGACCACCGTTTGAGTTTCACGGCTATTGCAAAGGTGGTGGAAGCGGTGCTCAATGATTGGTCGGCGGGTGAACCCTGTAGCATAGCTGCAGTCCAACACGCGGACCGCACCGCCCGGCAACTGGCACAGACTTATAGCGAGGCAATGGCGCTTTGATAAACACCCTGCAGATGATTTTCTTTACGCTGGTGGCACTGGGCGTACTGGTAACCATCCACGAGTTTGGCCACTTTTGGGTGGCGCGCCGCTGCGGCGTCAAGGTGCTGCGCTTTTCGATCGGTTTTGGTACTCCGCTGTTGCGCTGGCACGATCGCCATGGCACAGAGTTCGTAGTAGCTGCGCTGCCCCTCGGCGGTTATGTGAAAATGCTGGACGGTCGGGAGGCGTCGCTGGCCCCCGAAGAGCAGCAACTGGCTTTCAACAACAAGACGGTCGGCCAGCGCATGGCCGTGGTCGCCGCCGGTCCCCTGGCCAACTTTCTGCTGGCTATCGCCGCGTTTTGGGTGGTTTACCTGCTGGGTGTTCAGGGGGTGATGCCGGTGGTAGGCGGTGTGGTGGAGGGCTCGGTCGCTGCCCGCGCCAAACTCGAGGCGGGGCAAGAGATTGTCGCCGTGGACGGCGAGCCCACGCCCACCCTGCAAGCGCTGGGTGAGCAATTGCTGCGCCGCCTGGGTGAAGATGGCACCATGACCTTCACCGTCAAATACCCGGACTCCAATCTGCAATATGAAACAGCTGCCGAACTGGCGGGTTGGCAGGTGGATGCCGACTACCCGGACCCCATCGGCAGCATTGGCATCGAACTCTACCGGCCAGCCATGCTACCGGTGGCGGAGCAGGTGATGGCCGGCGAGCCCGCCGAGCGCGCTGGCATTCGTGCCGACGACCGCATTCTCAGAGTCGACGGCGAGACCGTGTCCGACTGGACCCGCTGGGTGGAACTGGTGCGCAGCAACCCCGGTCGCGAGCTGGCAGTGACACTGCTGCGGGACGGCCAGGAAGTCGCAGTGCTGGTCACTCCGCGGGCGTCCGAGCAGGCCGACGGCAGTGTTATCGGCCAGGTAGGCATGTCGGTTAAAATGCCTGAGTGGCCGGCTGAAATGATGCGCGAAATACACTATGGTCCGGTCGAAGCCCTGGTGGCGGCTTCCCGCCAGACCTGGAAAACCACCGGGCTGGTACTGGATTCGATCCGTAAAATGGTTACCGGCCTTATTTCCCCCAAGCACTTGAGTGGCCCTATAACCATTGCTAAAGTGGCGGGCACTTCGGCTCAGTACGGCCTGGCTTCCTACTTGGGCTTCCTGGCTCTGCTCAGCGTCAGTCTCGGGGTTCTCAACTTGCTGCCGGTGCCTGTACTGGACGGCGGGCATTTGCTGTATTACGCGATCGAGGCGATAAAGGGGAGTCCGGTATCAGAAAAGATCCAGATGGCCGGATACCGCGTCGGTCTTTTTTTGGTGATTGGCTTGATGGTACTGGCCCTTTACAATGATGTGGCAAGGCTTTAGGGCCCGGTCCAGGACAACAACAACCGCGAAACTG
>JALNZZ010000075.1 GCA_023229065.1 Porticoccaceae bacterium | reverse complement strand
GCAATGTACGGATGGTCATCGAACGCCTGGCGCCAGCGCTCGTGTTTATATATCCCCAGCTTGTCGACCAGCAACTCGGTCATGCCATCTGGGTCTGGCACCATCATGTCGGCGCTCATTAGCAATTCGAACATCTTTATCTCCATATCTTGCGGGAAAGTCAATAAAACCTGTGATTGGGTTGAAAGCGTCATCCCTGACGCAGGCGCTCAATGGGCGTCCACCAGCTGCTGCTTCCTGTCGAGCGTCGCCTCGGATGAAGACGGATCGACGGGTGCTTCGACTGGTGACGTTACTCCACCACCTTTTCCGGTCCGAGTTCCTACATCCTTGAGCATAAAGTGCGAGAGCGCGGGAATCAGAATCAGGGCGCCCAGCATGTTCCACAGGAACATGAAGGTCAGCAGAATGCCCATGTCAGCCTGGAATTTGATGGGGGACCAGGCCCAGGTGACAACCCCTGCTGCCATGGTCAAACCAATCAGCGCCACCACTTTCCCAGTGAAATCCAGCGAGCGACGGTAGGCTACAGCCAACGACTCGCCGCGGGCCTGAACGGCCAGTTGAACACTGAGTAGATAGAGCGCGTAATCGACCCCCACACCGACGCCTACCGCCATGACCGGAAGGGTGGCAACCTTGAGACCGATACCGAGCCAGACCATCAGTGCCTTACAGATGATGGTGGTCATGATCAGCGGGATAAGCGCAACCAGGGTCGCACGGATGCTGCGGAAGGTGATGAGACATAGCAACGCAGTGGCGCCGTATACAGCGAAATACATGACCATGATGCCACGGCGAACTTCGATGTTGGTTGCCGCCTCGATACCTGCGTTACCCGCTGCCAGCAGGAATTCTACCGACTGTTCGGCACCAGGCCCGGTATTGTATTGCTCTGCAAAGTCCTCGACCTCATTCAGCACCCGCGTCAGCGTATCGGCCTTGTGATCGGTCAGATAAGCAATCAGGGGGGTGACTGAACAGTTCTGATTGGTAGTACCTGGCGAGGAAATCATCGCGGCATCGACCGACGCATTGGTAATCGCCTGATCTCGACTGATGGTCAGCCATTTGGCGCTGCCTTCAGCCATGCCTGAGGTCATGAAACGGACAGTGTCAGCCAGTGAGGTGGTAGTCTGCACCCCTTCGGTCTGGCGCAGGCGCCAGGCAAGCTTGTCCATGGTCTGCAGTGGCCCAAAGAAACGACACCCATCGGGATCGGTCTTCATGATGACCACGAATTGATCGCTGGACAGACCATAGTTGGCCGTGATGAAAGCATTGTCCGTATTGTAGCGGGAGTCTGGACGCAGCTCCGGCGCACCTGGATCGAGATCACCTATTTTCAAATCAAGCATTACAACAGAGCTGACTGCCGTGACCAGCACCGAAACGCTTATCGCAATGATTGACCACTTGCGTTCGGTGAATCTGTTCAGGCCCTGCCATACCCTGCCTTGCCAGTTACGGCTCTGCTGTACTTTCTTATCTTTTTCGATGGCAATCCGTGCCGCTTTCTTGCTGACGCCTATGTAAGACAAGGCAACCGGAATCAAGATGAGTTTGGTGAAGACCAGGACAGAAACACCGATACTGGTCGTCAGCGCCAAGTCCCGGATAACCGGAATGTCGATTATGGCCAGAACAGCGAACCCCACCACATTGACGAGCAGCGCTGTCAACCCAGTTAAAAACAACCGTCGGAAGGTGTAACGTGCAGCGACATACTTATGGGTCCCGCGGCCGATATCCTGGAGTATCCCGTTCATTTTCTGGGTGCCGTGGGACAGGCCTATCGAGAAGATCAGGAAGGGTACCAGAATGGAATAGGGATCCAGCTCATAGCCGAGCAACTGCATCAGCCCGAGAAGCCAGACAACCCCCGTGACTGCTATGCTCACCAGCAAGGCGGTACTGCGGACGCAGTGGGTATACAGATACACGAAGAGGGCGGCCACTAATACGGATATACCGAAAAACACCATTACCGCTTGAAGTCCTTCGATCAGATCGCCGACCAGTTTGCTGAAACCGACGATATGAATCCCCACACTGTCGCTTTCAAATGACCGGATTTTCTCCTCTAACTGTTTCGAGAACTCACTGTAATCCAAGGGCTCGCCGGTCTGCGGATGGGTTTCCAACAGAGGCGCCACGATCATGCTGGATCTTGAGTCATTCGCGACCAGGCTACCCGACAACCCAGCACGCGTGATATTGCGTCTCAGCGCGCCGATACTGGCTTCGCTACCGTCGTAATCAGACGGCATAACCGCACCGCCGCTGATGCCTTCTTCAGTGACTTCCCGCCACCGTACGATAGGCATCCACAGGGATCGCATCCAGGACCGGTCAATGCCGGGGATCAGATAAAGCGTGTCATTTACATCCTGCAGCACCTGCAGATATTCCGGGTCATATATATCGCCCTTCTTGCTGCTGACCACCACGCGAATATTATTACCCAAGCCCGGTAGCTCGCTCTTGTGCTCCAGGTAGTTTTGGATATAGGGATTATTAACCGGAATCATTCGTTCGAAACTGGCATTGACATCCAGCTTCGTGGCGAATGCGCCCAGCACAATAGTTATCAGAAGGCAACTCAGAAGCACCAGCACCCGATGATGAAAAATAATGCGCTCAAACAGGCTACCCGAACTTTTGTCGAAGTCTTGGAGGTCACGTACTACCGGCATTCCGTTATTGTTATTCAGATCGACCATTTCTTTCTCCAAAGGCCTTAGTGCACATACAAAACATGTAGAGTCTGCGCGTCCCGGATGAAAACTTTTTTGATACCAATAGGCTTTCTTGGCCCAGTCCCGCTTCCCTTGATGACAAGTACCGGCGGCTTACTACCATCAGTTACCTGATACCGGCATCAACTAATGGAGCTTGCTGATATCAATCCTTCGGACGCCGGAGAATTGAGTAACCATCAGCTCCCTTGAGCCGTCCAACATAACCGCAGAGGACACTTCCCCGCGGAAGGGAACTTCCAGTCTGGCCGTTTCAAGACTGCGGGAATCGAGCCGTATCAAATCCCCGCGCTGACTTACCAATATCAAGTGATTGGGGCCGTCTTCCAGGGAGTCCACCAGACTGCCCTGCTGCCGGGTTTCAACCTGATCCCAGGACACGCCCGCATTGCGGCTGACATACAGATTGCCCCGTAGCCCGTACGCCATGACCAGATCATCACGTACGTGGACCCCAAAAAAGGTGCCGGCATAGGGCGTTTCTACCCGGACGAAACGGCTCAGCTCCCGATCCAACCGCATGACCAGACCCTGTTCACCGCTTATGTAGGCTTGCTCACCGTGCATATCGATACTGTACAAATGCATGCGCCGCTCGTTTTCGGTGCGCTCGATCCATGGCTGCCACGTCATACCGTCATCAATGGTGTGTAGCAGCATGCCAAAAGCACCTAGCAGAAAGCCTTCTCCGTTGTCGTTGATGAACACATCCAGAAAAGGCGTGGCCATGACATCGGGATCGGACGAGGTGCTCAGAGCCAGATCTACTTCTCTTAGCAAGCTTTCAGCTTCATACTCATCGATGCCAGCAGCGGTGGAGTAGTGCTCTCTCAACAGCATCACCAAGCTACGACCGTCCAACCGAACTTCCCACGATTTGCCGCCATCAGTTGTGGCGAGCAGAACGGAATCATGCCCGACAGCCCAGCCATGCAGCTCATCACGAAAATGTACCTGCACGAGATCACTGGCCACGGGACTGGTGGAGGGACTCCAGCTGTTACCGCCATCGCTGGAAATCATGATCAATCCGCGCAGCCCGACACTGACAAGATTGCCGCCGGCCTGCGCTATTGCCACAGCGGGCTGGGGACGGCTCAGGTCCTGAATGATGGAAGACTGCTCAAGCGGATCATGGAGACCGCGTGAAGACTCGCTTTTCGTTTCGGAGGCCAGGACTGAAAAGGAGCCCAACCCAAGACACAGGAAGCAGGCAGCTGCGAGAGAGTTCGATCTCTTGGCTGGGGGATATTTCAACCAGCAGTATATAGTCATTATTCTTATCCTCAATAATCCAGACGCGTCTTGGGTTTGAACAGCGTCGCCAAATGGCGACAGCTGTTCCCGGTAGCGCTCCCCCTGGGGACCGCACCATAACTGCTTGAGTTACCGCACGCTTTCTCGAGAAACGATGGCTTCAGGATTCAGCTCACGCTCGGACCGAGGCGATTCGAGCACTTTGTAGCCACCGGCCAGAGCATCATTGATCAAGCCATACATGCCTCGATTGAAGTCATAAATGACATGTTTGACGATATAGGGAATATCGTGATCATAGAACTGAACACCACCCAGCATCATGGATCGATAAAGCTGACCACTCTGATCCCAAGCGTCATACAGACCGGCGCCATAGGTGTCTTCATCGAGGTAGTAGGTTCGTTTGCTGTAGACATGACGACGACCTTCTTTCAGCGTCGCTTCCACTTCCCAGACGCGGTGCAGCTCCCAGCGTTCACACTCTGGATTCAGATGTGATGCCATCAGCTGAGTATCGGCATTGCAGTCAAAATACAGCTCGTAGTTGTTATACGGGATATACATCTCTTTCTTGCCGACCAATTTGAAGTCGAAGCGATCCTGCATACCCGAGAACATGAACAGCTCGTCGAACAACTCGATCCCGCCCATGCTGGCAACCGGTGTGTCATAGGCAAATTCTGGAGCAAGTTTGACGCGACGCTGCCCTGGGGTATAACTCCACGCGCGTCGTGCTCGACTGGCAGGGTCGAGAAAATCCGTATAGCCGGTCATTTCACCAGCTCGACGGGCCGGTTCCTTGGTGACCGAGTACACCCGCGTGTACATCTGCTCGTCACGACCGGGCACATCCATCTGGTAGAACGGCCGCTCGACAAAGGTTGCCTGTTCCGACGCCTTGGTTACCGAGCCATTTGACGCGACGATCCAGCTGTTCGACGACGAGGTGGTAGTGCCAAACTTTCCGTCGTTGTAGCGCACCTGCTGGTTCCACATCACCTCATTCCCCGTCTTCGGGATCGGGAAAGGGACTCCACCCCGGCAGGCGGGATCAAGAGCGAGCCCGTCCTTGAGGGTAGAGCATTCGGTTGCGTTGCGAACGGATGCGTCTAGAACTTCCTGCGGCAGAGCTGCGGTGCGGTGTGTCGGAAAGATATCCATATAATATTCAGGATTTCTTTTCAGCAGCTCAATCTGGCCCTCGCTCAGCTTGTCCGCATATCCAACATAATTGCTGGCATCAATGCGAAAAAGAGGTTGCTCGTCCTTGAACGGGTTCACCCAATAACCACTGCCTGGCTCAAAGCCGGCAGGCGCCTCGCGCAACCCTCCTTCAAATGCGGGAATAGTCCCCTCCTCATTACCGGCCTGAACAGCACCGGTCAAGGTAAGCGACCTGCCGAGCTCAGCTACTTCTTCGGGTGTTGCGATAGCCATCACACAGGCTGAAATTCCACTCAAGGCTATGCCTAAAGCGAGTTGGAGTTTCATAGACATTCTCCGTTCTTATGCTTATTAAAACGAGGTTCGGTAAGTAAAAGAGACCCAACCCCGGTCGGTTCCCCCTGCGCTGGTCATTCTATCGCCGTTGGCATTCAGGGTGTGTTTTTCATCTGCAGATGTGTCCGCATAACGCAGTGTGAATTCATGACGTTGCTGGTAGGTCATTTTTGCACCCACCGACCACGACAGCGCGCCTTCCGATCCGCCGCCGGCAGTGGCAGCATTACCATAAAGGCCATAGTTCAAGGTAACAGGAAGATCCAGATCCCAGGAAGGCAGAACAGCCAGATACTGCGGGGTGTAGTTTACTGCCATGGCAGCATAGTTGCGGGTTGAGCAACCATCCTCCTTGCCCCCGGAACCGGCAACGCCCGGCGTACGCAAGTCGGTACAGGCATCGTAGCCTCTACCTTTGTATAACTCCTCGTTGTGCGTCACTTTATCAAGATGGCTGAAAGCCAATTCGGCTACCAGCGTGGAATTGTCAGCCAGCCAGTAACGGGGCACACCATAAACAGCATTCAACACCATGTGAATGGTGTCACCGCGTGGACCTTCATTATCAAGCGCGCTGATGCCCGTAGCGTTCAGCGCGCCGTCCTTCCGGTAGGAAATTTCCGCGCCGATGGAAGCAGAGCTGATGTTGCCCGCATAACTCAAGCCAAATAGCTTGACGTTGCGCGGGTAGACCAAACGATATTCCAAGGCGGCCATATCGATCTGCGGCGACAACCAGGCCTGATAATCATCGAACTCCCGATAGTAGGCACCGAGCGTCACGCCAGCACTCTGGATGTCGTAACGACCCATGATGCCCCAGTTCGCGCTATCTCGCCCAAACTTGGAATCAGCACGGGCAAGATCGAAACCGGGTGCCGCAGGCAGACGATCAGGCCCTTCGAAGAAGGGATCGGCCGCACCGAAATAGGTTCCGCCGAACGGAAAGCGGGTGTAATCCCACTCGTAGAAGTATTGTCCGGAAATGGACAGCGAATCGGTCACCTGCACCTTGGCCGAAACCTGGCCAATAGGCAGAAAGACCTCCTTGGTCTCGATGCCCGGACTGGTTACCGCTTTAACTGCATCCGTAGGGGCTTGCGAATAAGCGATGGCGTGAGCACCGAATAGCAGACCCTCCCCCCAGTAATTTGTGTGTTTACCAGCCTTAACGTTGACCGGCGCATTACCGATGTGGAAGTTGGCCCATACAAAAGCGTCGAGAATTTCACCGGAGGGACCATAAACGTAGCGCTCGACTTCGGAGCTGTAGCGATCATTACGATAGCTGGTCGAATAGCCCGGAACATTACTTTCGACCGAGCGATCACTGTATGCATCGTCATACCAGCCAGCAGCACTGACCCGCGCACCAAAATGCCATTTATAAGCAAGATCGATTTCAGTCAACACATCAAGACGGTTTGTAACTATGTCGCCCCGGTCAAATTTTCCGTTGGATTCGTCAAAATTCGGGTTGTTCATGATACTGCTGTCCTGGCTCTCCGCACGGATGCCCAGGTTGTAACGAACGGTGTTATCCCAGCGTAAACGGATGTCAGGATTACCCAGATCTATCTGCATGGCAGACACATTGCCTGTTGCTGCTACGACCGCAAGAGCCAGCGCGCTGCGAGCCAGGGTGCTTCGCCCAAGTTTGTTTTTAACGTTCATCGGTCTTCCTTTGTTTTTATTTTCAATGACTTATGAAACCTTCCGCGTTTTGCTGTAGCGCCGCGCCCCGATCTCTCCATCATGCATCCATCGGCTGGATCCGTCGCGCTCTGTTCAGCGCTTTTTATCCTAACCTAAGAACCTCCATGATTCCACATCAAGATTGCAATTCTCTATACAGACTGACAGGTGACCGGTTTCTTTGCTTCAAGAACCTCACCCCTACTCGCTGAATCACTCCAAGCGGGTGCACAAACCTCGGATGCTGGTTTGCCAACCGCCTTTAAGTAAACATAACATAGAGTTTTGTTCAATTTATGTCTTACTTTTTTGGTTTATCACAATCGAACGAGAGTCATCTCAGCCGATAGAAGCCTCAGAAGCGGGGCTTATAAGCAATTCAGCTGCCATTTCCGGCTTACATGCATCATCAAGGAGAATGTATGAATATTGATCTTAGCGACAAACGCGTGATTGTCACTGGCGCATCGCGCGGGATCGGCAAGGCAATTGCCACCGCCTTTGCAGCGGAGGGTGCTCGCGTCGCGATCTGCGCCAGAAATCTGCAGGCAGTCACTGCTACAGGGCAGGAACTGGAAGCTAGCGCGAGCGCCGTCATTGCCCGCTCGGTGGATGTGACAGATACCACTTCGGTGAACGCTTTCGTTGCTGAGGTCACGGAAGCCTGGGGCGGGGTAGATGTATTGGTCAACAATGCTGGCCAGGGCAAGGGTGGCAACCTGGACACGCTGACGGCCGAGGCCATTCTTGAGCATGCCAACGTACTGCAGATGGGTCACTTTCGTTTTGTTCAGGCTGTTGTACCCTTCATGCGCAAGCAGCGCTGGGGCAGGATCATCGAGATCAATGCGCTGGCGGGCGTGATCCCCACGCCAGAAGGCATTCCATCAGTGATCAATCGAGCCTCCTGTGTAGCCCTGTCAAAGTCGCTCGGCATGTCGCTGCCCAAAGACAACATACTGGTCAACTCGTTGAATATGGGCTGGATTGATACCGGTCAGTGGGATCGACACTTCAGGGAGATGGGGCCGGGGGTAACCCGAGAGGAATTCGACGAGATGGTCATGAAGGTAGTCCCGCTCGGGCGCTACGGCCGACCTGAAGACGTGGCCGGCATGGCGCTGTTTCTCGCCAGTGATTACGCGAGTTTTATCAGCGGTGCCTCTATCGATATTGCCGGCGGTATGGGTGGGCAGATTGCCTACTTCCCTACATTAAAGCGCGATTTCGCCGAATCCATTCGGCAGCGAAGGGAAAACTTCTCGCGAACGGAGTGAGCACTTGATCGAATAAGGTGTCGCTGGCGGGACACTGCCTTCTCAGGATCCGCAAGCATGAATGAGGAATTGCTGAAAGGCGCTGGCAGCTTCGTTCAGGCTTGCGCCTTCACGCCACAGCAGGCCCAGCTCCATGGGTGGCACGGCGTCGGTAAGCGGGCGGATTTCAATCTTCTTGCCCTCCAATGACCAGGCACGATAAAGCATGTCCGATAGAATCGTAACCCCAAAACCGTGGGCCACCAGCCCACGGAGCGACTCCATGGAAGAGGTGCGAAAGGCCACTTGCGGCTTCAGGTTCTGGCTATGCCAATAGCGCAGAGCCGATATTTCGCCTTCATCGACCGTGGGCATGATATAGGCGTGCTCAGCGACATCTTTCAAAGTGATGGAGTTCGATTGCATCAACGGATGGGTGGAAGCCAACCACAATTGCCGACGCGATCTGATCAGCACGCTGTGCTCCAGGCCGCTGAGATCGCTGGCGTTGGATATTACCGTCAGCCCCATGTCCAGCTTACCCGAAGTGACGGCGGCCTCGATGCTACTCCGCTCCATATCGATCAGATCAATCTCGACATCCGGATAATTACGCTTGAACCGCGCCAGCAGGTTCGGCAGGAAGTAACCCAACACAGTGTAAGAGGCCCCTACCCTCACCACCCCGCTGGTTGCATGACTGAGAAAGAACGGCTCGCTAAGAGCATCCTGCAACGTATCAAGAATATGACTTGCATGCTGCAAAAACTTGTTGCCCTCCGCCGTGAGGCTAACGCCGTAGGGCATCCGTTCGAACAGCTTCACGCCCAGGCGCTCTTCCAACTGCATGACCGCGGCAGTGATCGCAGACTGCGACACATGCACCTTGCTAGCCGCTTGGGAGAATTGGCCGGTCTTCGCCGCCGCAACGAAGTATCGCAACTGGCGCATCGAAACATCATTTTTCAACATCTGTTTTTCCAATACCTACATCTCGTTTTTATGATTTTACGATACCAGACGATCTTCATATACTCCAGTCAATCCGCACTACCGTGCATTGCAGTAGCCATAAACAGAACAAGATAGGTAATGATCAGCCATGGGAACGTCCCTCTCGCTTGACGACAAGTATACGCAGATAAGCGGCTACCAATTGATGACCGGAGTCCAGGCACTGGTCCGGTTGCCGCTTATGCAACGCCAGCGGGACCTGGCTGCGGGACTGAATACCGCGGGCTTTGTATCCGGCTATCGTGGCTCGCCTCTGGGCGGTTTCGATCAGCATCTGTGGCGCGCACGGGAATACCTGAAAGCGAGCCACACCCATTTCCAGCCAGGCGTTAACGAAGAGCTGGCTGCCACGTCCATCTGGGGCACCCAGCAGGTCAACATATTTGAAGGCGCCACCTATGACGGCGTATTCGGCATGTGGTACGGCAAGGGGCCAGGCGTTGATCGCTCTGGAGACGTCTTCCGGCATGCCAATGCGGCCGGCAC
>JALNZZ010000074.1 GCA_023229065.1 Porticoccaceae bacterium | reverse complement strand
CGACTTCCAGACTGGCAATGGCCTGGCGGTGGGAGCTCTGACCTATGAGAGCCTGGAGGCGCTTGGGCTTTCGGAAGAGGGCTTTTAAGAAGGTTAGTGACTATGATCAGGCTGTTTGCCAAACAGGTGGCGTTGTTGCTGGGGGGCTGTATCACCGCCACTGCACTGGCCGGTAGCGAACGGGAAGCAGAGGCGCGTGAGGTGGTCAGTGCCTTGTACAGCGCGGTGGTGAGTGCGGATGCCAACACGTCTGCACAGCTGTTTCCGGAGCGCTACTTTTTTGTGGCAGCAGACCAGATGTCTGTTCAGGAACAAGAGCGTGCCGGGCAGGAAATGCTGGCATACCTGCGCGGATTGTACCCGCCGGACACCGTATGCGAACCTCCCTTGTCCGATCCGGACAACCCCGAATTTCGCGGTATGATCACGATATTGCATCAGTGCCAGGACCGCGAACCGATCCGCTTCGAGATGCGGGCGGACACGGGGCAACAGGGTGGGCCGCTGCGCATCATGCGGCTGAGGGTAGCTAACAACGAAACATTTCCAGAGGGGCACTGATTTCCAGGCAGTAATCTTTTTCTGATAGAAAGAGCCGAGCTGGCAGGGCCTTGCTCATTGCCAGGCCCTGGACATCTGCAAGATCACTTCTGTCGCTCCCTTACCGCATTGTCTTTACAACAGCTCGGCTCGCAACTGCTCCGGCGATTTGCTGGACAGCAGGCCAGGAGCGATATCGAGCGGTGTCCTGGCACCGATCTGACCTTGCTCGTTGAGGCGCCAGGCAGCGCGGGCATAGGCCACCAGGACGCTGGCGGTAAACTCGGGGTTGCTCTCCAGTTGCAGGGAGTATTCCACTACCTGGGCGTTGGTATCGCTGGTATTGCCGCTGCGGATCACAAAACCGCCGTGGGGCATGCGGCTGTGGTCGCGGCGCAGGGTGTCTTCGCTGATGAAGTGCACCTGGGTGTCGTAGTCGGCGAAATAGTTGGGCATGGTCACGATGGCCTGCTCCACGGTGGCGGCATCTGCGCCTTCGGCGAGCACGACATAGCATTCGCGCGTGTGCTTTTGGCGGGTGCTCAGCTCCGGCCTGGAACCGCTGCGCACCTGTTCGATGGCCTGCGGCGAGGGCAGGGTGTACTGGACGCCGGCCTTGACCCCCGGCACCTGGCGCACGGCATCGGAGTGCCCCTGGCTGAGGCCTTTGCCCCAAAAGGTGTAGGTGGCGCCATCCGGCAGCAGTGCTTCGCCAAACAGGCGGTTGATGGAGAACAGGCCCGGATCCCAGCCGGTGGAAATCACCGCCGTCTTGCCGTTGGCGCGGGCTGGCGCATCCACGGCGGCAAAGTATTCGGGAATGCGCGCATGGGTGTCAAAGCTGTCCACGGTGTTGAACTGTGCTGCCAGTTCGGGGCCTTGCCGGGGCAGGTCGTCCTTGGAGCCGCCGCAGAGGATCAGTACGTCGATGGCGTCGCGAAATTCTGCCAAGGCAGTGATCGGGTAGGTAGGCGTGGCGTCGGATAGCGGGGACAGCGTTTCAGGCGGGCGGCGGGTGAAAATACCCACCAGTGTCATATCGGGATTTTTGCCGATAGCGGCTTCGACACCGCGTCCCAGATTGCCGTAACCAGCGATGCCGATGCGAATTTGTGTGCTCATGGAAACCCCCGTCATTCGCGTAAAGCGGCGCATTATAGAGTATTCCGTCCAGGCTGTGCGATGCCAGCCGGGGACTGGTTAGTGCGCTTGTGGCTGGTAGGCTACGCCAAAGCGGGCCGCCAGGTTGGCCAGTCGTTTGTCCAGCGTCCACAATTGCGTGCCTGGAGTGATGAGGGTTGAGGCCAGCAGTGCCGTATCCACCAGGCCACATCCGAGTCCATACAGTTTTTCGCGTTCAATGAAGCTCATTACTTCTTGCAGGTTTGCCTGTTTGGCTGGCCGCAAGAGTCCAATATCACCGAGCGTTTGCTGACGGGGTGCTGGTGGCGTTCCACATGCGAGCTCGACCAGGATTATCGGGTGGGTCAGTGCCTGATCCAGTACGATCAACTCTGCCAGGTTCTCGTTATGGTTCCTGAAATGATCTACCCATATCGACGTATCGATCAAGACACTCATGGTGTTGGTGAGTCTTCCCGGTGGCGTGGTATGTCCTGCATATCAGGCATGGTGCCTCCCAGTGCTGCGAGACGCTTGGCAGCTTGCACCCGTACGAAAGTCTTGATGGCTTCTCGAAAAATGTCTGCTTTATCCATGCCAGGGTCAGCCATTTCCAGTGCCTTTTCATAGAGGGCGTCATCAATCGTCACTGTGGTTCTCATGATGCTTCTCCGCTTCATAACTGATTCGATTTGGCATCAATTATAGCACCTGTTGATCGTGGCAAGCGGGTTTCGCGGGAGTCGGTCCGCTTAGCTGGTGTGAGAGGACATCCTTTATAACCCACAACCCTACAAATACACATTTATAACAAACCCGCATTTGCGTTTCGTGAAGAAGCCGACAGGGCATGACAGCCCCGTCGGCTTTCGCCCCGGCCGCGCATCCGCTAGACTTGGCTGTTTGCCGCAACTGTGTCAGTGGGTTGCGGTGCTTGCACAGGATTCTCCCATTCCCTTTTTGCCGTCAAGGTTTCACCAGGAGGGCTGATTGACTCGCATGACCGTTCCCGCGCTATCCATACGCAACCTTACCAAGCAGTACGATAATGGCTTCAGTGCTCTCAAGGGCATTGATATCGACGTGGCCGAGGGTGATTTTTTTGCTCTGCTCGGCCCCAATGGGGCGGGCAAGTCCACCACCATAGGTATTATCTGCTCGCTGGTGCGCAAGACGGGCGGCACCGTGAAGATATTTGGGCGCGATATCGACACCGAGTTTTCCCAGGCTAAAAAGGATATCGGTGTGGTGCCTCAGGAGTTCAATTTCAATATGTTTGAGAAGCCCCTGGATATTCTCGTCACCCAGGCGGGCTATTACGGTTTGCCGCGCGCGCTGGCTGCGCAGCGGGCAGAAAAATACCTGCGGGTGCTGGACCTGTGGGACAAGCGCAATGTGCCTTCGCGGATGCTGTCCGGGGGGATGAAGCGCCGGTTGATGATTGCCCGTGCCCTGGTGCACGAGCCGCGGCTGCTGATTCTCGATGAGCCCACCGCCGGCGTGGATATCGAATTGCGCCGCTCCATGTGGGATTTTCTGCGGGATATCAATGCCCGGGGCACCACCATTATTCTCACCACCCACTACCTGGAAGAGGCGGAGAGCCTGTGTCGCAATATCGCGATTATCGACCACGGCGAAATCATCCAGAACACGGGGATGAAGTTGTTGTTAAAAAGTTTGCAGCGCGAGGTGTTCATTTTTGATACCCGCGGCACTATCGCGGCGCTGCCAGATCTCGGCCCCTTCGCGGGCCGGCTGATTGATGAACATTCCTTTGAGGTGGAAGTGGAAAAAAGCGAGTCACTCAACAGTCTGTTTACGCACCTCACTGCACAAGGCGTGGAGATTGTCAGTATGCGCAACCGCGCCAATCGTCTGGAGGAGCTGTTCGTTTCTTTGGTGGCGAGCAGTGCGGGTCGCGAGGAGGGCAGGGCATGAGCAGTTATGAAAAGTGGGTTGCCTTTGTCACCATTCTGACTCGCGAAGTGCGGCGCTTTGTGCGCATCTGGCCCCAGACACTGTTGCCGCCTGCGATTACCATTACGTTGTACTTTATTATTTTTGGCACCCTGATCGGGCCGCGTATCGGCGCCATGTCCGGTTTTACTTATATCGAGTTCGTCGCGCCGGGGCTGATCATGATGTCGGTGATCACCAACTCGTATGGCAACGTGGTGTCGTCCTTCTACGGTGCCAAGTGGGGCAAGAGTGTAGAGGAGTTACTGGTGTCACCGGTGCCAAACTACATTATCTTGACCGGTTTTGTGATGGGCGGCGTGGCTCGAGGGTTGTCGGTGGGGCTGATTGTGACCCTGCTGTCGCTGTTTTTTACTCGCCTGCAGCTGGAGCATGTGGTCATCACCTGTACTGTGGTGTTTTTGACCTCGGTACTGTTTTCCCTGGCGGGCTTTATCAACGCGGTGTTTGCCAAGTCGTTCGATGATATTTCCATCGTCCCCACCTTTGTGCTGACGCCCCTCACGTATTTGGGCGGGGTGTTTTACTCCACCAGCTTGTTGCCGTCTTTCTGGGGAACCGTGTCACACCTCAACCCCATTCTTTACATGGTAAATGCGTTCCGCTACGGCATGTTGGGAATTTCTGATATCGACACCGGGATAGCGCTGCTGATTATTGTCGGCTTTATCCTGGCCTTGTGGGTTTTCTCGATGCATTTGCTGCGCACCAGCAAGGGCTTGCGAAGCTGATGGAGGCGAAGTGAAAACAATGTCTGGTAAACCGCAACTGGGAGCTGCTACCGAGTATCCCCAGCACTACGATCCGGGCTTGTTGGTGTCTATCCCCCGCGCCGAAGGGCGTGCCGCGCTCGGCGATATCTCTTTCCAGGGGGTTGATCTGTGGACCGCCTACGAGCTGTCCTGGCTCAATGACAAGGGGCGTCCCGCTGTCGCCATTGCCGAGTTTCGGGTGCCGGTCGAGTCGCCGAATATCGTCGAGTCGAAGTCGTTCAAGCTTTACCTCAACTCGCTCAATCAAGCGCGATTGGCATCGCCGACGCAGTTGGTGGACACCCTGAAAGAGGATCTGGGCGGCGCTTTTGGCAGCGAGCTGGAGGTGGTCCTCTACAGTCTCGACGAGTATGCAGAGCGCGGCCTGTGGCGCCCCGAAGGGGAGTGCCTGGATGAGATCGATACGCACTGCACGCACTTTGAGCCGGCGCCGGAATTGCTTGCTGCGGTGGGCGCGGTGGTGGAAGAGACCCTGTACAGCCATTTGCTGAAGAGCAACTGCCCGGTGACGGATCAGCCGGACTGGGCCACGGTAATGGTGCGCTACCGAGGGGCCGCCATCGACCGCGAGGGACTGCTGCGCTATATCGTGTCGTTTCGCCAGCATCAGGGCTTTCATGAACACTGTGTGGAGCGCATTTTCTGCGACCTGATGGCGCGCTGTGCGCCCGAGTGGCTGGAAGTGCACGCTCGCTATACCCGTCGCGGTGGGCTCGATATCAACCCCAGTCGGGGCAGCCGGCCGCTGTTGGCGCTGCCCCGCCGCGATGCCCGCCAGTGAGGGTGAGACTGGTTCGGGCGGGGACTGACAGCGGCAAGGGCGTTGCAACGTCTGTTGTCAGGCCAGCTGGCTGAGGCTGATCCGCGGTGGCACCGTGCAACCTGCTGCCCGGGCGATTACAATCCATTCAGTCCCGCCCGTTGAATACTTATCATTTAGAGGAGCTAGTTTGGATACGCCGTCTGCTGTCAGTGTACTTGTCAATCGTGTCTCCTGTGCCCTGTTGCGTGAACCCGCTCCAGAGGGTGAACAGCGGGAGTTGATTCAGCGCGCGGCACTGCGCGCTGCCGATCACCGCCAATTGCGTCCCTGGCGTTTTCTGACCGTCGAAAACGAAGCGCTGTTGCAGCTGGGGGAAATCTTTGTTCAGGCCCGATTGCAGGATAACCCTGAGTTGTCCGCCGAAGAAGAGGCGCGCACTCGCGGCTTACCGTCCCGGGCACCTCTGGTGATTGTCGCTATTGCCAGCTGTGTGGAAGATCCCAAGGTGCCGGAGTGGGAGCAGTTGCTGTCCGCCGGTGCGGCGGTGCAAAACATGCTCAATGCCTGCTATGCCCTGGGCTTTGGTGCTATCTGGCGCACCGGCGACCTGGCCAGCCATGCTGTCGTGCGTCAGGGGCTGGGCCTGACAGCCAATGAAAGCCTGGTAGGTTTTTTGTATGTGGGGACGCCGCGAGTAGTGCCCCGTGCGGCTCCTGTCTTGGCCGTGGAGGACTTCTTCCGCCCTTGGCCGGAGAGCTCGTAAGTTAAAGAGTTCCGAAAGTTAAGAGTTAGCCGGGCATTAAAAGCCGCGAAAGGTTTTGTCTGCAGCGGTTCGGCGAGTCGCGCTGTTGCATCCCCGCCGCAAAGCCACCATAATGCCGCCCCTCAATGGTGGCCCTCATTGGTCCCCCCGCAATGATCAGCTGTAAACCCCGCCAGGCCCGGAAGGGAGCAACGGTAGCAGTGACATCATGTGCCGGGGTGTGGCTGGTGAGGGCCATCTCCATTTATTGGGTCTGACGGCGGGCGAAGACCAAAACTTGCCCCAACCCCGCCCCATCTCCGTATAATGCCCAGTTCATTTCCCTGCCAGGTGATCGATGAGCTACCAGGTTCTTGCCCGCAAATGGCGTCCCCGCTCGTTTGACGAGATGGTGGGGCAGGAGCATGTGCTCAAGGCCCTGGTCAACGGTCTCGACAACGATCGCCTGCACCACGCCTACCTGTTTACCGGTACCCGCGGGGTGGGCAAGACAACGCTGGCGCGGATCATCGCCAAATGTCTCAACTGCGAGCGCGGTGTCAGCTCGACCCCCTGCGGCGAGTGCAGTGCTTGTGTGGCCATTGCCGAAGGACGTTTTGTAGACCTGCTGGAAGTGGATGCCGCTTCCCGCACCAAGGTGGAAGACACCCGCGACCTGCTCGACAACGTCCAGTACCTGCCCACCAGCGGCCGCTACAAGGTGTACCTCATCGACGAAGTACACATGCTCTCCACCCACAGTTTCAACGCGCTGCTCAAGACACTTGAGGAGCCGCCGCCCCATGTGAAGTTTCTGCTCGCTACCACCGACCCGCAGAAGTTGCCCGTCACGGTGTTGTCGCGCTGCCTGCAGTTCAATCTCAAGAACCTGGGGCCGGAGCGCATAGTCTCTCATCTGAAGTTTGTATTGGCTGAAGAAAAGGTCCCCTTCGAGGAAGATGCGCTGTGGGACATTGGTCGCGCTGCCGATGGCAGTATGCGGGATGCACTCAGCCTTACCGACCAGGCCATTGCTCACGGCGGCGGGTTGATCACCCAGGCGGAAGTCAGCGCCATGCTGGGTACCATTGACCGCGCCGGGGTACTGGAGATCTGCGATGCCATTGCCCGGGGTGAGGCCGTAGCCGCTCTGGCGGCGGTGCAGCAGTTGGCAGATCACGCGCCCGATTACAGCGAGGCCCTGGGGGAGATGCTGTCTTTCTGGCACCGGGTCGCCATTGCCCAGACAGCTCCCGATGCGCTCGATCACAGCCACGCCGACCACCAGCATGTTTTGCAGCTGGCAGCGGCGCTCGATCGCGAGACGGTGCAGCTGTTTTACCAGATTACCCTGTTGGGCCGTCGCGACCTGCCCCACGCCGCCGACCCGCGCTCGGGCTTCGAAATGGTGCTGTTGCGCCTGTTGGCTTTCCAGCCGGTGCTGCCGGAATCGTTGGCGGACCAGCCGCTGCCGGGTCGCCCGCTGCCGCAGGAGAACCCCCAGGCAAAAAAGCCTGATCCTGCCCCGCCACCGGCTCCGCTGCCGGCAGGAGCCACTGTGTCATCCGCATCCAACACCAGCGCGCCGGCGGCGATGCCTTCTGTTGAGAGAGCTTCTACTGAGAGAGCTTCTGCCGCGATACCTTCCTTCACGGCTGCGTCTTCCACGTCGCCAACTCCGACGCAAGGTGTTGCTGACCGCGCCGCGTCGCCATCGGTGAGCGCTGGAGAGTCCGCCGTCGCGCAGCCTCAGGAGCACTTGCCAGAGGCGGTGGCAACAGCGGTGAGAGGCGAGGAGGAGACACCGGCACAGTCGGCAGTATCTGCCGAGGCTGCCGCAGCAAAAGAATTGTCAGTTGCAACGCCAGCGCTTGGGGCTGATACCGAGGGAGGGGCCGTGCCACCTCTGTCGCAGGTCGAGCGCCCGTCCGCCTTGGCCAGCGAAGCGGTAGCGGATGCCGATCGCCCGCCGTGGGAGGAGTATGAGGCTGTTGCCGAGTCAGAGCTTTCTGCGGATCACCTTCCCGCTGCCCACCTTGCCGCAGGTCATGACGGGGCGCTTGGGGTGGCTGCTGTCCAGCCAGCAGCGGCACAGGAGGAGCAATGCCCTGCACCACCGGTATCGCTGCGCGCCCAGCAGGATGTTACTGGCTTGGTCGATGGAGGTGCGGACACCGCTGCTCCCCGGGACAGGACCGAGCCTTCTGCTCTGGAGGGGAAAGAGCGTCCAGCTGCCGTCGCCCTGACGGCACTGAATGCGAGCAACTGGCTCGATGTCTATCTGGGGCTGGAAGTCGGGGGGCTGTTGCAGAGTATCGCTGCCAACCTCTATCTTGACGGCATTGCCGGTGGGCGGCTGGATTTTATCCTCGATAGCGGCCACAGTTCTCTTTATCGAGAGGAGCAGCAGGCCCGGCTGGCTGAGTTGTTGTCCCACTACTTTAATGAAAATGTACAAGTTGTCATCCAGATCGGCGAGCCCGCTGGCGAAACCCCCAGGCAGGTATTGCAGCGCCGTCGCGCCGAACGGTTACAGCAAGCGGTGGAAAGCTTGCACCAGGACCCTCTGGTCAGGAAGCTGATCGACCACACCGCTGGCGAGCTGTTGGAACATAGCGTGAGGCCTTTGGATTAAGCTTCGCAGGCCTATCCACTTATTTCAGAAACTGATGCAACTTTCAGAAACTGAGAAAATAACGCAGGAGCAATCATCATGAAAGGCTTGAATGACCTGATGAAACAAGCCCAGGAAATGCAGGAAAACCTCCAGCGCATCCAGGAGGAGGCCGCCAGTGCCGAGGTGACCGGTGAATCCGGTGCCGGTCTGGTGCAGGTGGTGATGAACGGGCGCCACGATGTGCGCAAGGTCACTATTGCCCCTGAGCTGATGTCGGAGGAAAAGGAGCTGCTGGAAGACTTGCTGGCCGCCGCAGTCAATGATGCGGTGCGCAAGGTGGAGTCCTACAGTAAAGAGAAAATGGCCTCGCTGACAGGAGGCTTCAACTTTCCTCCCGGCTTCAAGATGCCTTTTTAATCAATTGAATTACTGTCAATTATTGCTTGAGGATATCCGGTGTTCGGGCCTGTTATCGATGAATTGATCGACGCCCTGCGCTGTCTGCCCGGCGTCGGTCCCAAATCCGCCCAGCGCATGGCACTGCACATGTTGGAGCGCAATCGCCAGGGGGGTATGCGTCTCTCGACGGCGCTGGCCACCGCTGCCCAGCAGGTACGCCGCTGCCAGCGCTGCCGCAACCTCACCGAGCAGGATCAGTGCGCCATCTGCGCCAACCCGCGCCGTGACGAAAAGCGGGTCTGTGTGGTGGAGACGCCCGCTGATCTGTTTGCCATCGAATCTTCCGGCAGTTATCGCGGCCTGTACTTTGTGCTGATGGGACACCTGTCGCCCATTGATGGCATAGGACCGGAGGCGATCGGGGTTGATCAGTTGATGACCCGCCTGAAGGATGAGGCTGTTGAAGAGCTGATCCTGGCTACCAACCTCACGGTAGAAGGCGAGGCCACCGCGCACTATATCGGTGAGCGGGCCCGTGCCGGTGGTGTTCAAGTGACCCGCATCGCGCATGGTGTGCCGCTCGGTGGCGAGTTGGAGTTTGTCGATGGCGGCACCCTGGCGCACGCTTTCAACAGCCGCAAGCAGTTTATTTGAGCCGATTATTTGAGCAGAAGGTGATGACCGATGATGGATTCGTACTGTGTTGACAGGCCTTAGTCTTCCCCGCCCTGTACTGGTAACGTCCGAGGCGGAGCTGGTACGTTGCCACGAGGCGTGTCTACAGGTTCCGCGTATTGCCTTCGATACCGAATTCATTCGCACCGATACTTTCTATCCGCGTATCGGTCTGGTTCAGATCAGCGATGGCGCCACCGTATGGCTGGTGGATCCCCTTGCCATCGACGATCTCTCGCCACTGGTGGCGCTGATACGCAATCCAGAAGTGGTCAAGGTCTTCCACTCCTGCTCCGAAGATCTCGAAGTGCTCGCCAGCGCCTTCGCCAGCCTGCCGTCACCGCTGTTCGATACCCAGGTGGCCGCTGCCTTTGCCGGCTATGGCTTTTCCCGTGGCTATGCCGGCCTGGTGGAAGAGGTACTGGGCGTCGGACT
>JALNZZ010000072.1 GCA_023229065.1 Porticoccaceae bacterium | reverse complement strand
GAAGAAAATGGCCGTGTCACCATTGTCGCCCGCTATCCGGATGGCAATGAGTGGGACCTGTTGCCCTACCCCTTCAGCGCCCGCAGCAAGGTGCATGAATACGGCGGGCGCGCCTGGGTAGTGGCTCAGCAGACCCTGTACTTCGTCAGCCAGCACGACCAGCGCCTTTACGCCCTGCCGCTTGCCAGTGCCTACGAAGAGGCCACACCTCTTACCCCCGAGATGGGCGACACCCGCTTCGCCGACCTGGTATTTGATCCGCTCCGCCAGCGCTTGCTGGCGGTCATGGAAGAGCACGGCCCCGATAACCGCGAGCCGACCAACAGCCTGATCGCCATCTCGCTGGTTGGGGACGGGACAGCGCCCTCTGGCAGCGTGCAAACCCTGGTGTCAGGTGCCGATTTCTACGCCTATCCCCGTCTTTCACTGGATGGCGCATTCTTGTGCTGGCTGAGCTGGAACCACCCCAACATGCCCTGGGACGGTACTGAGCTGTGGTATTCCGCTCTGAACAGTGACGGCCTGCCCAGCGCTCCAACCCATGCTGCTGGTGGAGAGGAAGAGGCGATTTTCCAGCCCGGCTGGTCGCCCCGGGGCGAGCTGCTGTTCGTCGCTGATACCAGCGGCTGGTGGAACCTCTATCGCCACGCGGCAGGAAACAATCACTGCCTGCTGGCCATGGAAGCGGACTTTGCCACACCGCTGTGGAGCCTGGGCATGAGTACCTGGGGTTTTGTCGACGATCGTCGCATCGCTGCCCTCCTTACCCGCGACGGATCCTGGCAGGTGGGGATTCTCGACACCGAGAGCAGTGCATTTAGTCTCCTCAACAACCCCTATACACAGCTCTTCGCCCTGTCTACCGCGCCGGGACAAGCCATACTGTGCGCGGGCAATGCCCGCCTGCCCGGCGATATTGTGATCGTGGACGCCGCAACGGGCAGCCTGGAAACCATCAAATCCTCCGCCAACCCTGCTTTCGATGAATACTTGAGCTTGCCCCAGGCCATTCGCTTCGCCACCAGTGATGACGACATCGCGCACGGTTTTTACTACCCGCCCCACAGCCCGGACTTCATCGGCCAGGCAGGTGAACTGCCGCCTTTGATCGTCATGTGCCACGGCGGCCCCACTGGTGCAACGAGCACCGCCCTCAACCTGAAGATTCAGTTCTGGACCTCCCGGGGCTTTGCCGTCCTGGATGTGAACTATCGCGGCAGCACCGGTTTCGGCCGGGCCTACCGGGAAAAGCTCAACGGTCGCTGGGGCGAAGCAGATGTCGCCGACACCGTGGCTGGCGTCCGCTATCTCGGTGAGCAAAGGCTTGTCGACTCTCAGCGCGCCATCATTCGGGGCAGCAGCGCTGGCGGCTTCACCGCCCTCGCCGCCCTGACCTTCAGCGACAGCTTTCGTGTTGGCGCCAGCCTCTACGGGATCGGCGACCTGGAGACTCTCGCCCAGGATACTCACAAGTTCGAGGCGCGCTACCTGGACCGCCTGGTTGGCCCCTACCCGGAGCGCCGGGATCTGTACCGTCAGCGCTCTCCCATCCACCACGATGAACAGTTGCGCTGCCCGGTGATTTTCATGCAGGGCCTGGAAGACAAGGTCGTTCCCCCCGCTCAGGCCGAAGCCATGGTGGCGGCGCTTCGCGACAAAGGCGTGCCGGTGGCCTACATCACTTTTGACGACGAGGCCCACGGCTTTCGCAAGGCCTCGAACATCAAGCGAGCACTGGAAGCCGAACTGCTGTTCTACCGCCGCATTCTGGGGATTGCCAGCAGCGAAAAGCTACCTGCTGTGACCATCGACAATTTCTGAGCTTGAACTGGAAGGATACGTTTACACTTCATGTCCCGCTATCGTGCACCACAACCAAAAAGTTCACCCTATATCACCGCCGCGGGTGCCGAGATGCTCCGCGCCGAGCTCCACCGGCTGTGGAAGATCGAGCGCCCGCAGGTCACTGCCGTCGTCCATGAAGCGGCCAAAAATGGCGACCGCTCCGAAAATGGCGACTATATCTACGGCAAGCGCCGGCTGCGCGAAATCGATCGGCGGGTGCGCTACCTGCGCAGGCGTCTCGATGACGTGACCATTGTCGATCGTCAACCGACAGATCTGTCGCGGGTATATTTCGGCGCCTGGATAACACTGGAAGATGAGACCGGAGGGGAGAAAACCTGGCGCATTGTCGGTGCCGACGAGATCGACGCCGCCAAGGGCTATATCAGCATCGACTCCCCCGTAGCCCGCCAGGCAGTGGGCAAGCGTCTCGACGATGAAATCAATGTTGTCATCGGTGCGGAAACTCTCAGCTATATCATTACGGATATCCGCTATGGTGACAGTCCGAACGCCTGATAGTGGCCGTGTCATCCTGGCCAGCGCTATGTCAGCACAGTGCCATGTCAGCCCTAACAGCGCCATGTCATCCCGATAGCCCTATCTCATCCCGAAACAGCACTATGTCATCCCGACCAACGGGAGGGATCTGATAAGTGCCATGTCATCCCGACCAGCGGGAGGGATCTTCACCACCGAGGTATCAGATCTCTCCCTACGGTCGAGATGACAGAAAATGTTGGATTTCTCCCGCTGGTCGAGATGACAGGGGGAGTGGTCTAAATGACAGGAAACAATTGGTCGAGATGACAGAAAATGTCGGTCAGGATGACAAAAGCGCACCGTCCATTCTCGGCACTGCGGCCAGCAAGGTGCGGGTATATTCTTCAGCAGGTGCCTCCAGCACCTGTTTTGTGAGCCCTTCCTCGACGATCCGGCCCTGACGCATCACTGCCATACGGTCGGACAAGAACTCCACCACCCCCATATTGTGGGTGATAAACAGCATTCCCAGCCGGTCGTCGTCCACCAAACGGCGCAGCAAGCGCAGGATGCCCGCCTGCACCGACACATCCAGCGCCGAGGTGATTTCATCACAGAGGATAAAGCGGGGCTCCAACACCAGTGCCCTCGCGATAGCCAGCCGCTGGCGCTGGCCGCCGGAAAATTCGTGTGGATAGCGCCACAGGCTGTCGGCAGGCATCTCCACGCGCTCCAGCAACTGCTCGGCCCGCTGGCGACGTTCGCTGTCGTCGGCGCCGATACCGTGAACGCGCATAGGCTCCAACAGCGTGCCGAGAATAGGCAGACGCGGGTTCAGGCTCGAGCCCGGATCCTGAAACACCACCTGCATACGGCGTCGCAGCGGCTGTAGCGCTCGCCGCGATAATGCAGTGATGTCCCGCCCCTCGAGAGTGACGGTGCCAGCAGTAACGTCCTGCAGCCGTAGCAAGGCTCGCCCCAGGGTGCTCTTGCCACAACCTGACTCCCCCACTAGCGCCACCACCTCTCCAGGGCGGACATCCAGCGACACGCCATCGACGGCGCGCACATGGTCCACCACCCGGCGCATGACACCGCGGTGGATGGGGAAGTGCACCGTCAGGTCTCGAATAGACAGCAGTGGCACCGCCTCCGCTTCACTGGCCGCGAGTTCAGGCTCTGCCGCACTTCGCCCGCCGCGCTCCAGATGCTCCGGCAGGGCCGCAATCAAACTGCGGGTATAGACGTGTTGCGGTTGACGCAACACCGCACTGGCGGCACCCTGTTCAACCAGCTCGCCACGTCGCATCACCCCTACCCGATCGGCAATCTGCGCCACCACACCAAAATCATGGGTGATAAACAACACACCCATGCCGCGGCTCGCCTGCAGCTCGCGTATCAGCTTGAGGATCTCGGCCTGCACCGTCACATCCAGCGCAGTGGTGGGTTCGTCGGCGATCAACAAGGCAGGCTCGCAAATCAGCGCCATGGCGATCATAACGCGCTGACGCTGGCCGCCGGACAAACGGTGGGGAAAGTCATTGACCCGCTCCGTCGGCCGCGGTATCTGCACCTCGTGCAGCGCCATCAGCACCCGCTCTGCCCGCTCGTTGATATCCATTCCTGGCTGGTGGATACGCAGCACTTCATCCAGCTGGTCGCCGATGGTCAGGACCGGATTCAACGAAGTCATCGGCTCCTGAAAAATCATTGCCATGCGCTCACCGCGCAGAGCAGTCAGAGCGGCGCTGTCGGCCTTCAGCAAGTCCACACTCTGCTCACCGTCATACAAACGAATGGCACCGCCGGGATGACGGAAGCGCCCTGGCGGCAACAATCCCATAATGGACAGAGAGGTCACCGACTTGCCGCTGCCAGACTCACCTACCAAGCAGAAAGTCTCTCCCGGCGCTACCGAAAAACTGACATTGTCGACAGCCCGTAGCCAGCCCTCACCGCCGGCCAACTCGGTGATCAGACCATCCACTTCGAGCAGTTTCATGAGTCCATACGCCGCTGGGTGTGAGGATCGACAGCATCCCGCAGGGCTTCGCCAATCAAGTTATAGGCAAACACGGTGCAGAAAATGGCACCGCCCGGGAACACCGCCAACCACCAGTTGAACGACGACGATTGCACTGCCTGGTTGAGCAGCTGCCCCCAGGAGGGGTCGTCCACCAGCCCCAGCCCCAGGAAGCTCAGGGTCGCTTCCGCCAGGATCGCCGAAGCCACCCCAAAGCTGGCCGCCACCAACAGCGGCGCCATGCCATTGGGAAGCATGTGACGGAACAGAATTGATGGCAGCGGCAGACCGCAGGCCACCGCTGCCTGCACAAAGTCCTGCTCACGCAGTTTGAGAAACTCAGCACGCACATAACGCGCATAGCCAGACCACGAGGTGATGCCGATAATCACCATCATCATGTAAATAGAGCGCCCGAAAAAGGCGACGAAGGTAAGCAGCAAAAACAAGGTGGGAATGGCCTCAAATATCTCCACCAAACGCATACCGATAATATCGATAACGCCCGAAAAATAGCCCATCAGCCCGCCGATCAGGGTACCGATCAGCAGCGCAATGCCAGTGGCGATAAAGCCGATACCCAGCGCGATGCGCGCAGCATGGATCATCCGCGACGCCACGTCTGCACCATTTTCTTCGGTGCCGAACCAGTGGTGGCGCTCATTGCCGGCCACCGGGGGCTCCATGCCCGTATCCCCGTAGTCGCGCAGATAATCCTTCGCTGAGTAAGGGATGGGAGCGCGGACAATCGTTTCGATGCGACCGTCGCGTTCCATTTCACGGTACTGTTCGTATACCGTCAGCAAGGGTGGCGAGACACTGCTGTAGGCCACCGCAGCCGCAATACCGACCCCTGCCAGCCAACCCGCCAAGCGCAGCCAGACCTTGCCCTTCAGCAACAGGGCGAGCACCCCCAGGACAAAACCCGCCAGCCACACCCAGTCGAGGGCCTGCAGGTTGGCCAGCGCCGGACTGGAAGCGCGACCCTCCACAACCATATACAGCGGATGGGTGTTGGCGATAAAGGGAGCAAAAGTAGCCACCACCACCAATAGCGTCACCCACACCAGACCGATGCGCGCACCGCTGCGGCGCAGCACCGCTGCCGCCACTTCCCGGGACCAGGAGCGCGACAACCGCTGCGACCCTGCGTCACTCATAACTCACCCGCGGATCAGCCATGGCATAGGCGATATCCGCCAACAGGTACCCCGCCAGAGTCAGCAACCCCGATACCAGCGTGATCGACAACACCAACTCGCGATCCCGCATCTGCACGGCCTCCACCGCCAGTTTGCCCATGCCGTTGATACTGAAGATGCTTTCCACAATCACCGATCCCGCCAGCAAACTCGGCAACAGCGTGGCTGACACAGTGATCAACGGCAGCAGCGAGTTGCGAAACACATGGCGCCACAGCACCGTCTCTTCGTCGACCCCTTTGGCGCGGGCGGTGCGGGCATAGTCCGCCGCCAGATTCTCCAGCAGCGAGGTGCGGGTCAATTTGGCAAGGAAAGCCAGCCCCCCGTAGGAGAGCGCGATCACCGGCAGCACCAAGTGCCAGACGCGATCCAGCAGATACCCACCCTGAATAAACTCAGCACCTGCCCAGCGCGCCAATCCCGTGCCGACGCCAATGGCCAGCGGCACCACCAGCGCCAGGCGCAGTGCAGTGCCTGGCAGCCTGGCGATACCGGCCAGCAAGGTAGCGCCAATCACCGCGAGTACGACATGCAGAATACCCGGCACCAACCCCTGCAAATCTGCCGCCATGCCGTACCCCAGTAGCGCCCCCAGCAGCAAGAAGACAGGACAGCGCACCGCGTCCGGAGCGCGTACGGCGGCCCACACCAGGACACCCAGCACCAGAGCGACGGCAGCCATCAGCAATAAAACATCGCTGAAACCGGCAAACCAGGGCAACCACGTCTGATCAAGCGCTTCGCGCCGCCCTACTCCCCCGGTGGGGAACCAGCGCCAATACTGCTCGGAGGCAAAAAAGCCGATAAACAACACCCCTGCCAGCATGGTCGGCACTGACCACAAAGCCAGCAGCACCAGGTTGGAAGCGACATCAAAGCGCCCCCCATGGCTGCGCGCTGCCTGCACCCCGATGGCTATCGCCGCGCCATAGACAAGCGGGATAGACAACAAGTTGAGCAACAGAGTGATGGGCAAGCGCTCGGCGATCAAGGCTGTTACCGGGCGCCCATAGCGAAAACTGGTGCCGAGGTCTACGCCTTTCCACAGTGAGAACCCGCCCAGGGTACCGTCTGCCTGGCGCTCGAAACCGATCGGGGAAATGTTGTTGAGCCAGCGCAAGTACTGCACCGGTGCCGGCTGATCGAGGCCGTAGCGCCGGTTGTAGTAGTCCTCCAGCGCCTGGCGCCCTTCCGGGTCCAGGTTCATGCCATCCACGAGGGTACTGACGGTCAGCCCCCCCGGCGAGGCGGCCATGACAGCGAACACCACGAGGGTGATACCGAACAACGTCGGTATCATCAACAGAGTGCGCCGCAGCAGATAATTCAGCATAAATGTGCGCTGGCCTGACTAACGATAGCGCTGTGCTGAGGCCGGCACATAGATTTCCACCGGCACCGCCATCAGGTTCAGCCCCAGCGCCGTGTTGTGCAGATTCTTGATGCGGCCATCCACAAAAGCGAGGGTGGTGCGGCGAAACAGGAATGTGTAGGGCTGATCTTCGTACAGGATATGTTCCGCCTCGCGCCAGATGGGCATGCGCTCGTCTTCTTCCACCGTGGCCCGCGCTCTGTCGATCAACAGATCCAGTTCGGGACTTTGGTAGTGGATAAAGTTGTCACCGTTTTCCAGGGTCTGGCTGGAGTGGAACATCTGAAAAATGTCCGTTTCCACCCCGGAGGTCCAGGCCAGGGTGATGGCATCAAAATCCTTGCGGCGGATGCTGTCCAGCATCACCGACCACTCGGTGGGCTTCGGATGCATGATGATGCCGGCGCGAGCGTATAAATCGCGGAGGAAGAGCACCATGCGGCGCGTATCTTCACTGTCCTGAAAGAACGTCAGCTCAAATTCGAAACGGCGACCGTCGGCGTCTTCCAGAATACCGTCCCCGTTGCGATCCTCGAAACCCGCCTCCTTCAGCAAGGCTGTAGCGCGCTCCAGATTGTAGGCAATCGGTTGCAACGCCGGGTCATGCTGTTCGGAGCGCGGGCTAAAGGGGCTCACTGCTGGCTCACCATAGCCGAGAAACACCTCGTCGAGCACCCTTTCCACATCGGTGAGATGAGACATTGCCAATCGCACCCGGCGATCAGCAAAAATCGTTGACTGGTCGTCGCGCCATTGATTCCAGGCGATATAGCTATAACTGGCGATGGGGCTCATATATTCAAAATGTTGCACCCGGCTCTGCAATGCCTGGTCGTCCAACAGCTGCTGGAACTCCCGTGGGCGCGCGGTGTAGACGTCGATATCGCCATTGCGAAAGGTGGTGAGGCGAGCACTGTCATTTTCGATTACCCGCCACACAATGCGCTCGAAAGGAGCATCTACCGGCCCCCAGTAACGCGGATTGCGCTCCAGCTCCACACGCCCCTGGTCCGGCGTCCAGCCCTCCGGATCACTCAGCCGGTAAGGGCCAGAGCCCAGCAACAGGCCGCGGCTCTCGTTGAACGTGCGCGGATCGTCGAGGAAGCGACGGTAGAAATGAGCCGGTAGCACTTGCAGCTGCCCGGCCAGCGCAAGGCTGTTGAAGTAAGGCTCAGCGTAGCGAAACTCAACCGTAAGATCGTCGAGGGCGACAACCCGCTCAATTTTGGCCAGATAAGCGCGATGGCGAGGAGCAGCGATGGCTTCATTCATGATGAAGTCGAAAGTGAAGGCGACATCGTGAGCAGTCAGCCGCTCGCCATCGGAGAAATTGACATCGCGGCGCAAGGTAAAGGTAATGGTCAGCCCGTCGTCCGACACCTGCCAGTCCTCAGCCAGCAACCCCTGCCACTCCAGGGATTCGGGGTCGCGGGTCAGCAGCGATTCAAACACATAGGCCTGCACTTCACTGGCATAGGCATCGCTGGAAACCAGCGGCGTCAGCGTAGCGAGGTTGGCACCCAAAGCCAGCATCAGCCAGTCACCGGCGGCGTAGTCATCCCGCGCCGCTGCCTGGCGGGCGCGATCGAAGGCGTCCGATGTGGCACTGGCACCGGGCGCGGCGCCGACATTCAGCGCCAGCTCACCGCTGCGCAAGGTCTGTTCGAGATCCCGCAACAGCCCGCGAGTGCGGCGAATATCCTCCGCCTGCTCGCTCATGATGCGGTTGATATCCCCCAGCCGCTGCCACTGGCGGTCCACCTGCACCATCACCAATATCAGCAACACCACCAACAGCGCGTAAGCCAGCCACAGCCAGCCACGACCTTTGTGTTCCTGTCCTTTGTATTCTTTGGGGGTTTTCATCAACAGCAACTCTGATAGACGCAGATCTTCGGCGGCTACTTTACCGCAAATCGGGCGGTATGGGGCTCACTGGGCCTGGGGCCGGCAAAGCGGGGAAGAGTATAGGGGACAGGTGTATCTTGTCGAAAAAGCCTGGCCAGATCGGACATGGCCTTGCTCGTCCACTGCAACTGCATCAACGGGGTGCCGGCAGGGGTTGATCGCTGTCCAGACTGTCTGCCCAGGCCTGAACCGCCTGGTGATCTATGACTTGGCCCGCGTCCACATCCGCCAGCGCTTCGCGGGTCAGTCGATCTCGCTCCTCTTCCCGGGCAATCCAGTCCGCCAGCGCCTGCTTGACGATCCAGCCCTTGGAGCGCTCCAGACGCTGCGCCAATTGTTCGACCTTGTCGGCCATGGCCACAGGCAAGTGGGCAGTCATCACCCTTGAATCTGTTTTCGCCATAACACCCTCAGTGTGCAGTGATTCAGTCTGATTCATTGTAGTTCGTTTTGAATCGTCATGTCGCCTGTCGCCGCGTTTACCTGCTGATCCTGCCAACTGGCATATTGGGTATACGGATTTAAGGGCTGATGGGGCTGGCTAGCTTCATTAAAACCAGCCCTGAAACAATGAGGATCGCAGCAATGATTCTCGCTGCGTTAACCGATTCGCCCAAAAATGCAATTCCGACAAGAAAGGCTCCTACAGCTCCTATCCCCGTCCAGACTGGGTAGGCTGTCCCGAGAGGAATAGTTCGCATGGCAAAGGCTAGCAACCAAAAGCTGGCCACCATTGCAGAAATCGTAATGATTGATGGTATGAGCCGACTGAAGCCATGAGATTGCTTCATTGTGTAAGCCCACACAATCTCAAGTACACCAGCAACGATAAGATAGACCCAAGGCATTGACCGCTCCGAAATAACGGGGCCAGGTCGTCCTGGTCATTACTTCCCGAGATGGGGGAGGTCGTCCTCCTTTAGACAAAGCTATGTTAACCAGCGAAGTGAAGCTGATCAAGGCACTGTCAGCTTCAGCGCCTGATGCTCGCAACAAACACACTTGCGACACCACCTTGGAGTTACGGTTGCTTTTCATCCATAAACCGCGACAGCAAGTGATTAAGACGCTCTACTTCACGCCGCATCGCGTGGACCTCATCCAGCAAGCAGGTCAAGAGTGATCGCCAACCCCGGCAAGTTGAGTTTTTAAGTCCCTCTGCAAGCGCTGGGCCTTGTTCGGCACACTCCAGAAACAGGGCCAAACGTGCGTGGACATCCTCTCCCCGACTTCGAGCCGATTGACTAAAGTTGTCGAAGCCGCCAAAACCTGTGTTGCGGGAACCACCGCCAAACATTTGCTCGAAAAACTCACTGAAATGACGAGAATCCACTTCGGTATAGCCACCACCAAACCCTGAGGCACTCTGCCAGCCGGGAGGTGGACTGAAAGAGCCGTCACGGCCCGTATGATATCGACGCAACTGATCGTACTCTGCGCGCTTTGCCGGGTCTTGTAACACTTCATAGACTTCGCCAACTTCTTGGAAGCGTGCCTCAGCACCCTGCTCCTTGCTGACATCCGGGTGATACTTTCGCGCTAACTGTCGATAGGCTCTTTTA
>JALNZZ010000071.1 GCA_023229065.1 Porticoccaceae bacterium | reverse complement strand
AGCTGTCAGAATTCCTAACCCCTGAAAGTTCGGGAGCCTTTTGGCTCCCTTTTTTATTATTGATTTCAACACCTTAAAAACAACAATAACTAAAAGTTATCACTCCCATCAAAACAATACATTTGGTTTATCTTCCAAAAATTCATATGATGTACACATCAAATCGGCACACTACTCAAAGCGGCTAACTGGTAACACCAAGGAGGAAACCATGATCGCACCCACTCTGACATATATAATGCTGGCTATTTCCGGCCTGCTCAGCTCTGCTATCGCCTGGGATGATCTGCGCAAGGCCATTCGCAAACCGAAGACCAAAAAGTCGTGCTCCTGAGCACAGTGGCTGTCCCTGTCATAAAAGAAGACAGGCCACGCCGCTCGTTGCAGACGGGTACAACTCAGATGCCAAAAAGGGAGCTGCAAGCTCCCTTTTTAGTATTCCGGTGTTGAGCTTTATCGGCAACAGTATCAGCTACCGACTTCCACAATCTCAAAGCTATGGGTCATTTCAACACCTGCCCGCCCCAGCATAATAGAGGCAGAGCAGTATTTTTCTGCTGACATAGACACTGCGCGCTTGACGATAGACTCCTTCAGCCCCTGCCCCGACACGCGGAAATGCAGGTTGATACGAGTGAAAACTGCCGGCACAGCATCGGCGCGTTCCGCCTCGATCAAAGTCTCGCAGTCGATAACATTCTGACGGCCCTTCTTGAGGATATCCACCACATCGAAGCTGGCGCATCCGCCAACACCCAGCAGCAACATCTCCATGGGTCGCACACCCATGTTGCGACCACCGTGGTCTGGGGGACCATCCATCACCACAGCGTGCCCGCTGCCGGACTCACCGACGAACATTGCATCGCCCACCCACTTTATTCGTGCTTTCATAGTGTTCTCATCTGTATAAGGCTATCGATTGATGGATTATCTTACCTGGGAGCAAACAGCTCGCGCAGTTTCTCTCCGGGCTCCGCCGCACGCATAAAGGCTTCACCAACCAGGAAACCATAGACGTCCCGCGCCAGCATCGCTTCGACGTCGGCACGCGTATGGATACCACTTTCAGTGATCACCAGACGATCATCGGGAATCCGCTCCAGCAAACCAAAGGTCGTCTCAAGAGTCGTATTGAAGGTGTGCAAGTCGCGGTTATTGATACCAATCAACGGGGTGTCGAGGGCCAGCGCCCGCTCAAGCTCCTCACCGTCATGCACTTCCACCAATACCGCCAGCCCCAGCTCCCGGGCCAAATCGTGGAGTGACTCCAGTGCTACTTGATCAAGCGCGGCGACAATCAGCAGGATGCAGTCCGCCCCGATAGCTCGTGCCTCGCGAACCTGATAGGCATCGACAGTAAAGTCCTTGCGCAGCACCGGCAGGTTACAAGCCTCGCGCGCTTGCACCAGATAGTCGTTACAGCCCTGAAAAAAGTCCCGGTCGGTGAGTACAGACAAGCACGCTGCACCCCCTGTTTCGTAACTGGCGGCGATGGCAGCGGGATCGAAATCAGGACGGATCACCCCCTTGCTGGGAGAGGCTTTCTTGACCTCGGCAATCACCGCCGGACGACCGACTGTGGCGCGCTGGCGCAACGCGGCGACAAAATCCCGCGGCGGTGTCTGAGCCGCGATCAGTTCGTCGAGCTGAGCGATACTCCGCTGTCGCCGGGCCTCGGCTACCTCCTCTACCTTGCGGTCGAGGATACGGCGCAAAATGGTCGACGCACCACCCTGGGTGACGCCAGGCGATTGATCACTCATTCAAGATCCCCCAAACAATCAGTGAACATGGCCAGCTCGGTAAGCTTTTCCAACGCTAAACCGCTCGCAATAATGTCCTGGGCCATCACTACGCCTTCGGCCAAATCGCTGGCCACCCCGGACACATAGATAGCAGCCCCGGCATTGAGGGCAATCATATCCGCCGCCTTGGTACCGGCCTCAGTGGCACGCTTGCCGAGGGCATCGCGAACCAGCGCCAGTGACGCCGCTGGACCATCCACGGTCAACCCCACCAGACTCTGGCTCTTCAGTCCAACATCTTCCGGCAGCACTTCGTATTCCCGTATCTCGCCATGACGCAATTCCGCCACCTGGGTGGCCGATGCCAGGCTGAACTCATCGAGGCCATCGCGGGAGTGGACCACCAGGACATGCTCACTGCCCAGTCTCTGCAGCACCTCCGCCAGCGGTCTGCACAAGGCACCGTTGAACACACCTACCACCTGGCGTTTGACACCAGCCGGGTTGGTCAGCGGACCGAGCATATTGAACAGGGTTCGCAGCCCCAGCTCGCGGCGCGGGCCAGCGGTGTAGCGCATCGCTTTGTGGTGCACCTGCGCGAACATAAAACCGACCCCTATCTCTTCGATGCAGCGCACCACTTGAGCAGGAGCGAGATCGAGGCGAATCCCGGCTGCTTCCAGCAGATCAGCACTGCCCGTCTTGCCGGATACAGCGCGGTTGCCGTGCTTGGCCACCCGAGCGCCCGCGGTGGCAATCACGAATGACGATGCCGTGGACACATTGAAGATATTGGCACCATCACCACCGGTACCGACGATATCCACCACGCACTCGAGACTGCTCAGCTCGACCTTGTCGGCCAGCTCGCGCATGATTGATACAGCACCCGTAATCTCGTCGATGGTTTCACTTTTCATGCGCAGTGCTACCAGGAAGGCACCAATCTGTGCATCGGTGCACTGGCCGGTCATGATCTCGCGCATGACATCCTGCATCTCTGCCGTGGTCAGATCCAGCTGATCCACTACCCGGCTGAGCGCCTCTCGAATATTCATCGCTGCACTCCTTCTGGCGCGTGAAGAAAGTTGTCCAGCAATGCATGGCCGTGCTGGGTAAGAATAGACTCGGGATGGAACTGGACCCCCTCCACCGCCAGTTCGCGGTGACGAATCCCCATGATTTCGTCGATTTCACCGGCTTCTGTCAGGGTCCAGGCAGTAATTTCCAGACTATCCGGCAAGCTGTCCTTTTCTATCACCAGGGAGTGATAGCGGGTGGCGGTAAAAGGATTGTCCAGCCCCTTGAAGACACCGGAGCCAGCGTGATGGATAGGCGATGTCTTGCCGTGCATTACCTGCCGCGCCCGCACCACCCGCCCGCCGAAGGCCTGGCCGATGCTCTGATGTCCCAGACAGATGCCGAGCAGCGGAATACGACCAGCAAAATGACGGATGGCCGCCACTGAAATGCCGGCCTCATCAGGAGTACAAGGACCGGGGGATATCACGATACGCTCGGGGGCCAGCGCCTCGATCTCCTCCAGAGTGATCTCGTCGTTGCGATGCACCAGCACCTCCGCACCCAGCTCGCCGAGATACTGGACTACGTTGTAGGTGAAGGAGTCGTAGTTGTCGATCATGAGGACTTTGGGCATCACAATCTCTTCGCTTTCATGAAGTTATTCATACCGACATTCGACATATACAGATTCACTCGCAGACACACTCAAGTTCTATGAGACAGGACGTGAAAGTCTATAATAGTCCTCTCACCCTGTAGCCGGGAGCAGCGGCAACACATCATCGCTCCACCGATAAAGGGTCAAGGATAAAAACCATTGAGCTGCCCTGCAAAGCCATCTTCGAAGCCTGCTCCGCCTTGGCTTTGAGCAGGCAGAGCATTCTAACACAGGCTCCGCGATCCTTTACGGCAGCCAGCCGCGCAAGCTGGCAGCAATCAGAACTCTTGCGCCGTAGGCCTGAAGATAATCTCACTGATGCCAACGTCTTCCGGCTCATTGATGGCAAAGGCAACCATACGAGCAAAGGTCTCGGCGGGTACCGCCACCTGTGCCGCGAACTCTTTCATCGCCTCTCGCACATCCTGCTCACTGATGTGATCGGCAAGCTCTGTATCGACTGCACCTGGAGAGATTACCGTGGTGCGAATATTGTAAGGGGCCATTTCTGCCCTCAACCCTTCCGAGAGAGCGCCTACACCGAATTTAGTCGCAGCATACACGGCACCGCCATTGAGGACTTTATGGCCGGCAACCGACGAAAGGTTGATGATATGACCCGACTTCTGCGCCTGCATATGAGGAAGTGCAGCAGCGATACCATAGAGCACGCCTTTGAGGTTGACGTCGATCATCTGGTCCCACTCGTCCACCTTCAAACGCTCCATGGGAGAGAGAGGCATCACCCCGGCGTTGTTGATGAGTACATCGATGCGCCCATACGTCGCAACAGCGGTATCTACCAACTTGCTTAGATCTTCTCGTTTGGTCACATCGGTAACCACAGCGGTGGCCTTGCCGCCTGCGGCGGTGATCTCGCTCACCAGAGAAGTGAGCCGATCGCCACGACGCGCCCCCAGAACAACGCTGGCCTTCCTGGCTGCTAGGTGACGCGCAGCTGCAGCTCCCATGCCGCTCGATGCGCCAGTGATAACAATTACTTTGCCTGCAATATTGTCAGTCATATCATTGCTCCGTCTGATTAGGTTTGAGTAGCTGTGCGACAAACTATACGCTCCCACCCAGCGGGGGAACCTGCCTTTTTAGGGCCCCGCTGGGCAATCTCAATAAAGCGCTGACTCGCCCGTCTGGATTATGACATGTGGCAAAAGTAGTACTGAGTCGTTTCATCGACCTGGTCGGCAGCGTCTTGCTGATAAACCCGGCCCGCTCGGTAGCCACTGCCGCGGTGCTCCCCTGAGCTGCGGAAACTTCTCCTGCGAAAAAAATTGCGCATTGTCAAAGCAGAGTCTAGCGTTACTGGGGTAGCAGCCGAGGACGGCCGGTATGACAAAGGTTCTTTTTTTGGTGTCCAGGCCTGGCCTGGGACATATCCGTTGTGCTGAATCTATCGGTGCGGCCCTTGCCCGAATACAGCCTCAATCAGATAGCCACCAGAAAGATGCTTTTGAAACAGATATGCTGGACATCCACGACCTGCTTGATGGTCGTGTAAGTGACGCAATCATTGACGGCTACCTGCGGATGACTCGCGAGCAGCCGGCCCTATACCAGCGACTCTACGACCTGGACCACAACCTGTACCGCCAGCTGTGCGGTGAAATCCCCGCCGATCGCGCCATCGCCGACTTCCTGACCGACCAGCAACGGCAGTGGTTTCCGGAGTTCGCAACCCGAGAATGGTATAGCCGCCCGCGCGTCAATTTCGACCAGGCACTGCTCAACACCCTGGTCAACGGCGTACGCCGAAGCTACACCATGCCCCCCAATCGCTACTTGATGCGCGGTTTGCTGCTGCTGATATACCGGGTACTGGCGCGGCGTTTGCGCGATGCTGTAAGCGAGCGCCAGGCGGACATTCTCGTTGCTACTCAAATGTATCCCAATGCGCTGTTGAGCCCTGCCCGCAAAACCGGTCAGCTGTGCCAACCGCTGATCGGCGTTATCACCGATTACGGGGTGCACGGCGTGTGGGTGCGCGCTGCCACCGATTATTACTGTGTGCCTCATACCCATACCGCCAGGCAGCTACACAGCAAAGGTGTACCGTGGGAGCGCATCCTCATCACCGGCATTCCGCTGATGCCCCACTTTGCTGAGCCCCACGATCAATGCGAGGTGCGCACACGCCTGGCGTTACCTCAACGCCCCACTGTGCTGGTCACTGGCGGCGAATACGCCTTGGGTACTCAGGAGGCGGTGCGGCGTCTGGTGCAGAGCGCCGAGGGCCCCATGGTGCTGGTCACCACTTCACGGCACAACAGCGGTAGCCGCGAGCTCGATGACTTGGCGCGGGCCTGGCCGCAGCGGCTGCGGGTTTGCTCGTGGAGTGATCACATGCCCTTGCTGATGAGTGCTGCCGACGTGGTGGTAGGCAAAGCCGGCGGCCTTACTATCAGTGAATCCCTGGCCTGCGGACGCCCGTTTATCGCCACCTGTTCCCTGGGTGGTCAGGAGGGCCACAACGTGCATTTTCTCGAACAACAAGGCGTAGGGCTGCGGCTTGATCCTGAACAGCTAACAGCCTTTCTAAACAATTTGTTTTCCGCGCCCGCCGAGCTGCACGCCTGGCAAGCTCGGGCCGCTACCATCGGACGCCGCCACGCAGCCCGGGCGATAGCTGAACTGGTAAGCCGTTGCGCAGCCAACCCACCGCGACGGGGTGAAGGCCATGCTTACCCGAACTGATAGCGCTGCGCGGACAGGCGTACTAAAGCACCTGTTCAATGCCTACGACAGAGCCTGGCGCAGACGGCACGGCGTCCACCGTTTTGACAAGATCATCAGCCTCGCTATCGAGCCTTATCGTGGGCAGCCGCGCATTCTTGCCGACGGTACCCACCTGGAGCCCGGTGACTCACTGGCCATTATCCATTTCAATCACGATGGCTTCAGTACTGACTCAAATCGAGTACGTGCCGCCCTCCAGTTTCGCCGCGACCTCGCCAGCTCCCTGCGCCGCCTTGCAAAACGTCTTGAAAGTGACACTCACCTGCAGGCCGTAAAAGCACTTTACGGCGAAAGCTGGCTCCCTCCCCACGGGAGCAAGGTGGGCTTTATAGTGGAACCCCTGCCGAAAACCTGGCGTACGCGCCTACAGCACTGCTATGTACGCTTGTTGCTGCGGATACAGTTTCCCCATCTGGCGCGCCGCGGCCACGACACCTGGCTGCATGCCTATTGGCTGACTCGCAGCCAGTGGCAGCTGCTGCCGCAACGACTCGATGATGACCGAGAAAATCGTGACAGCAAAGAGAATGATGACGACACTGAGACAGATTGCCGGGCAGCGGATCTGCCTGACCTTTGATGACGGCCCCCACCCCGACTACACACCATCAGTGTTGGACCTGCTGGGCAGCTACGGCTGCAGGGCTACCTTCTTCCTGCTCGGCGACAGCGCTCTCCGCTATCCCCACCTGGTGCAGCGCATAAGTCGCGAAGGCCACAGCTTGGGAAACCACACCTTTAGCCATCCGCGGCTGCAATACCGCCAGGGCGAGCAGGGCACCGCGCAAATTCTGCGCTGCCAACAGGTACTGGAGCAGCTGGCCGGCCAGCGACCGCGCTGGTTCCGCCCCCCCTATGGGCGGCTGACACCTGGCCTGGCGCAAGCAGCGACGCAACTGGGGCTGACTACTGTATTGTGGAGTCGCAGTGCCATCGACTGGGGTCCCCTGGGTACTCAGCGGGGTATTGCGCGGCGACTGCGCAGGGCAACTGCCGGTGATATTCTCTTGCTCCACGACGCTCCCCGCCGCCACAATCACCCACAGTATATGCTGACGGCGCTACCCAATCTGCTGGCACGGCTTGAGCACGACGGCATCGCGGCCATTGGTCTCGATGAGTACGCGCCCCTTGCCAGCGTCTGACTCATCAGGGCAAACCCGTCGCCAATCAGCCCTCGGGCATCACCATGGCCACGGCCCGGAAGATAGCCCTGGCCTTGTTCATCGTCTCTTTCCACTCCAGGGCCGGCACCGAGTCGGCGACAATACCGCCGCCGGCCTGTACATGGAGCTTGCCGTCCTTGATCACCGCCGTGCGGATGGCAATGGCGGTGTCCATATTGCCGTGCCAGCCGATGTAACCTACAGCACCCCCGTAGATGCCGCGCTTGACTGGCTCCAGCTCGTCGATAATCTCCATGGCGCGGATTTTCGGCGCTCCCGACAAGGTGCCCGCAGGTAGCGCAGAGCGCAGCACATCCAGAGCAGTGGTGCCTGGCCGGGCTTTGCCCACCACATTGGAAGTGATGTGCATGACGTGAGAAAAGCGCTCCACCACCATCTGCTCGGTAACGCGAACCCCACCGGTTTCGGAGACCCGACCCACATCGTTGCGCCCCAGATCAATCAGCATCAGATGCTCGGCGATCTCCTTGGGGTCCGCCAGCATTTCGCGCTCCATCTCCAGATCTTCGGCTTCAGTGCGACCGCGACGGCGGGTACCGGCGATGGGACGCACCGTCACTTCGCCATCTTCCAGGCGAGCGAGGATCTCCGGCGATGAGCCGGCGATATGAAAATCGTCGAGATCAAGAAAGAACAGATACGGCGACGGGTTGAGATTGCGCAGCGCGCGGTACAGGTTGAGCGGCTCGGCCGGGAATGACAAGCTCAGCCGCTGCGACGGTACCACCTGCATGATGTCGCCAGCCTGCGTGTACTCACGGATACGCTCCACTGCCGCCTCGTAGCCCGCCTGCCCCATACTGGACACAAAGGCGGTTTCCGGCACCCCGTCGCCGGCCAGGTTGATCGGCGGCAGGTCGGGGGTGGCCTGATGCAGGCGCTCTTCGATTTCGTCGAGGCGATGCTGCGCCTTGTCGAAACCCTGCGGGTCACTGGCCTCGGTGTGCACCACCAGGATGATCTTGCCCGCCAAGTTGTCGAACACCACCACCTCGTCAGACACCATCAACAGGATGTCCGGCACGCCCAACTCATCCGGCGGTGTGCTGTGGCGCAGTCTCGGCTCCACATAACGCACTGTGTCGTAACCGAAATAGCCCACCAGACCGCCGCAAAAGCGTGGCAGATTGGGCTGTTCGACGACTGAAAAACGTCCCTGAAAGGCCTCAATAAAGGCCAGCGGATCCTCGCTGTGGTGACGCTCCACCACTTCGCCGTCAGTTTCGAGGGTGATGTCATTGCCACACACTCGCAGCAGAGTGCGACAGGGCAGACCGATTATCGAATAGCGGCCCCACTTTTCACCCCCCTGCACCGACTCGAACAGATAAGAGTAGGGCCCGCGGGCCAGTTTAAGGTAGGTGCTGACAGGGGTTTCCAGGTCGGCGAGGATTTCACGGGTAATGGCGAGGCGGCCGTCTCGTCCGGCGGCCAGTTCAGCAAACTGTTGTGAATTCATGATCAAGCCTTGCAGTAGTTGATGCCGCTACAGGAAGAAGTTGAGCGGCGGAACAAGCGAAAGCGCCCTGGCGGGCAGGAGAGTTCAGCAGTGACGCCATCGCCAACGGTTGCAGGCCTGAAACATCAGGTTCAGTGAGGTTGCTGTCATGGTGGTAATGCTCTGAAAGACCGGAACATTCTAGTGGATTTGGCGAAGGGTGGAAACTGTCGTCTCTACCAGCCCCCTATTATCTCGACCAATCCCCCACTGTCATCTCGACCAACCCCACACTGTCATCTCGACCAACGCGGAGAGATCCTACCCCGAGCTATCAGATCCCTCCACAAGGTCGGGATGACATTAAAAAGGCGGGATGACATTAAAAGCTGTGGGCAAGCTCACGCCGCATGCCATCGATCACGCCACGGTAGTCATCCGCACCAAAGATCGCCGAGCCAGCGACAAAGGTATCGGCCCCCGCAGCAGCGATTTCACCGATATTGGCCACTCCCACACCGCCATCAATCTCCAGCCGGATCGGCAGCCCAGAGGCATCAATGCGCGCCCGTGCCGCGCGCAATTTATCGAGGGTGGCAGGAATAAACTTCTGGCCGCCAAAGCCCGGGTTGACGGACATCAGCAGCAGCACATCGAGGCGCTCCATGACATAGTCGATGCAATCGAGCCCTGTCGCCGGGTTCAGCACCAGGCCGGCCTTGCAGCCCAGGTCGCGAATCAACTGTAAAGAGCGATCCACATGGCGGGAGGCCTCCGGGTGGAAGGTGATCCAGCTGGCGCCCGCATCGGCAAACATGCGGATCATGTCATCCACCGGCTCCACCATGAGATGCACATCAATGGGGGCGGTGACGCCGTGGTCGCGCAGCGCCTTGCACACCATCGGGCCGATGGTGAGATTGGGCACATAGTGATTGTCCATCACGTCGAAATGCACTACATCGGCGCCAGCGGCCAGTACAGCATCCACCTCCTCGCCTAGGCGGGCAAAGTTGGCGGACAGAATGGAGGGAGCAATCAAATAATCAGTCATGGCAGAGTCAGTGGATTGAAAGGTGTAACTATGCCCAAGGTACCGTTTCCGTTCAATGGGCCGCTGTCCTCTGGTATCCTAGCTGTATTGCAGCAAACACCCCGCCAGGATCGAGATATGCCTACCTACCGCTCTCACACCACCACCCAGGGTCGCAACATGGCCGGCGCCCGCGCCCTGTGGCGCGCCACTGGCATGAAGGACGAAGACTTCCACAAGCCTATTATTGCAGTGGCCAACTCCTTCACCCAGTTCGTCCCCGGCCATGTCCACCTCAAGGATATGGGCCAGCTGGTGGCGCGGGAGATCGAGAAAGCGGGCGGCGTCGCCAAAGAGTTCAACACCATCGCTGTGGATGACGGCATCGCCATGGGCCACGACGGCATGCTCTACTCGCTGCCGTCCCGCGACCTCATCGCCGACTCCGTTGAATACATGGTCAATGCCCACTGCGCCGACGCCATCGTGTGCATTTCCAACTGCGACAAGATCACTCCCGGCATGCTGATGGCTGCCTTGCGTCTCAACATCCCCGTCGTGTTTGTCTCCGGCGGGCCCATGGAAGCGGGCAAGACCAAACTGTCCGAGCATGGCCTCGACCTGGTCGACGCCATGGTCATCGCCGCTGACGATAGCGCCAGCGACGA
>JALNZZ010000070.1 GCA_023229065.1 Porticoccaceae bacterium | reverse complement strand
GACGCCGATCGCCAAAAGGTCGTTATTGAAGCGAACGCCTTCCGGGAGGCAGAGGAAACTCGCGGTGTCGGTGATGCCCGCGCGACATCAATCTACGCTGCTGCTTATGAGCGTGACCCCGAGTTCTATGCCTTCACCCGCAGCTTAAATGCCTATGTGGCATCGTTCAGCGACAAGAGCGATATTCTGCTGGTAGATCCAGACAACGACTTCTTCCGCTATCTCAACAGTCAGTTAGGAGAGTAGGCGGCGAGACAAGTGCGCCCCCGTCCGCTGGCGGGGGCGTAAAAAGTTGCGGTTTTCCCGCCACGGGGATGCTAGAATCTGCCAGCCGGGGAAACCCGGTTTTTTTATGGTTTCAACAACTTCCGGATCAGGCAGGAGGGGTGACATGACACTGGACTTGGCCAAGGCTCTGTGTCTGGTACTGGTGATCGAGGGCATCATGCCTTTTGTCGCCCCCCGCCGCTGGCGCAACCTGGCCCAATTGATGGCGCAGATTGACGACCGAACCATGCGCATCATGGGTTTTACCAGCATGGTGCTGGGTGCTGTGCTGCTATTTTTCTTGAAGTGATTCTGCTCGGATGAAATGCCTATGACCCAGGTTGACCGCTGGCTACTGCCGGAGGGAATTGAGGAAATTCTGCCCAATCAAGCCTTCCAGGTGGAGCGGCTGAGGAGGCTGCTGCTCGATTTCTACCATGCTTGGGGCTACGATTTAGTGATTCCACCTCTCGCCGAGTTCACAGACTCCCTGCTTAGTGGTTCCGGTCGCGATTTGGATCTGCGCACCTTCAAGCTTACCGACCAACTCAGTGGGCGAATGATGGGGGTGCGCGCTGATGTCACCCCTCAGACGGCGCGCATGGATGCCCATAGCCTGCGCCGCCATGGCCCGAATCGCCTGTGTTATGCCAGCACGGTGCTCTATACTCGACCGCGTAGCCCGCTTGCGTCGCGCACGCCTATCCATGTCGGTGTGGAGCTTTATGGCGAGGCTTCTCTGGGCGCTGATATCGAGGTGATTACCTTGATGGTAGAGGCGCTGACCCAGAGTGGTGTCACAGATATCTGCCTCGCCCTCGGCCATGTTGGCATTTACCGCGCTCTTGAAGAGTGCCTGGCCCTTGATAAGGCGCGGGGTGCCGAACTGTTTGCCCTCTTGCAGGGCAAATCCTCAGAGCTGGCCGCTTGGGTTGCCGCCAATGTGGATGATGCCGACCTGGCTGCCATGTTGTGTCAGCTGCCGAGCCTCGCTGGTGAGGCCGATATTCTCGACCGGGCTCGCGACCTGTTCGCCGCTGCACCAGCTGAGGTGGAGCTGGCTATTGATGAGTTACAGCAGGTGGTGGATGCGATCACCACAGCCTGTCCACAGGTGCGCCCTTATCTCGACCTCTGCGAACTGGAGAGCTACCACTACCATACAGGCATTGTGTTTGCTGCCTATGCGGACGGTGCTCGCCAGGCTCTCGCCAATGGTGGTCGCTACGATGGTATCGGTGAAACCTTTGGCCGTGCCAGACCGGCGACGGGTTTCAGTATCGACCTCAAGGCGCTTGCCGCTCACCTTGAGCTGGGTGAGGAGCCGCGAGTTGGCATCTATGCTCCCCCTCTGGATACCCCAGGTTATGGTGACGAAATTCGCCGTTTGCGGGCCACTGGTGAGAGGGTAGTGTGTGGGTTTGATGGTCGGCCCCCTGACTTTGTGGAGCTACGCTGTGACCGTCAACTGGTGGCTGACGGTGACACCTTTATTCTTAAGCCGGTTTAATGCGCGATCCGGCCAATCTTTAAACCGACAGTTTGATCCGACTTCAGAGTGATAGCATGGGAAAAAATGTAGTTGTGCTGGGCACCCAGTGGGGTGACGAGGGCAAGGGCAAGATCGTCGATCTGCTTACTGACCAGGTTTCTACGGTGGTACGCTTTCAGGGCGGTCACAACGCCGGCCATACGTTGGTGATCGACGGCGTCAAAACTGCGCTGCACTTGATCCCCTCCGGTATCCTGCGCGATGGTGTGGTGTGCGCTATCGGCAATGGTGTGGTGCTGGCTCCGGATGCCTTGATTACCGAAATGGAAAAGCTCGAGGCCAGCGGGGTGCCGGTGCGTGAACGGCTACGGATTTCGCCAGCTTGCCCGTTGATCCTCCCTTTTCATGTGGCGCTCGACCAGGCTCGGGAGGCAGCCAAGGGCAATGCCAAAATCGGTACTACGGGGCGTGGTATCGGCCCAGCCTACGAGGACAAAGTGGCACGCCGCGGGCTGCGAGTGGGTGATCTGCTCAATGCTGAGCGTTTTGCAACCAAGCTGCGCGAGGTTATGGCGTATCACAACTTCATCCTGGTGAATTACCATAATATGCCGGCCCTGGATTTCGACGAGACTTTGGCGCAGGCGCTGGCATGGGCCGAGGAGCTGAAGCCCATGGTAGTCGATGTGATCGACTTATTGCACGATGAGCGGGAAAGAGGGGGGAATATTCTTTTTGAAGGGGCTCAGGGCTCTCTCCTGGATATTGACCACGGCACCTACCCGTTTGTGACATCTTCCAATACCACTGCCGGTGGTACGGCTACCGGCAGTGGTTTCGGCCCACTCTACCTCGATTATGTCTTGGGCATTACCAAAGCCTACGCAACTCGGGTCGGTGCTGGCCCACATCCCACTGAACTGGATTGTGAGGTGGGTCGTCACCTGGGTGAGAAAGGCAATGAGTTTGGCACTACCACTGGGCGTCAGCGTCGCTGTGGCTGGTTCGATGCGGTGGCGGTGCGTTACTCGGCTTATGTCAACAGCATCTCTGGTTTGTGCCTGACCAAGCTCGATGTGCTCGATGGCTTGGACGAGGTAAAGATTTGTGTCGCTTATCGCGATGCTGACGGTCGCGATATTTCCGTGCCCTATGATGCGGAAGGCTGGGCCGAAATAGTGCCGGTGTATGAAACCCTGCCGGGTTGGAGCGAGTCTACGGTTGGTGCAACCAGCCTCGACCAACTACCTGCTAATGCCCTTGCTTATATTCGCCGCATTGAGGAGCTGACCGGCTGTCCCATCGATATTGTGTCCACTGGCCCCGATCGGGTAGAGACCATTGTGCTGCGACACCCGTTTGAGTAAATAAAGATGTGAGGTAGCCAGTGGCGAAGCGATACCTCTTCTCCACTTCTGGCTGTCTCTTCAACCAAGGACAACAGCATGAATAAGCTGGAGCAATTGAGAAAAGTTACCACCGTGGTCGCCGACACCGGCGACCTGGCGGCGATCCGCAAGTATGCTCCAGTGGATGCCACCACCAACCCTTCGCTATTGCTCAAAGCGGCATCCGACCCTGCTTTTCAGCCTTTGCTGGCGGAGGCTGTCCGCTGTGGCGGTGGTGATGCCGATGTGGTGATGGACTATCTTGCCGTTGCTATCGGTCGCGAAATTGTTGCGCTGATCCCTGGTCGGGTGTCTACGGAGGTGAGTGCCAGACTCTCCTTCGACACGGCTGCTACCTTGGCGCGGGCCCGAGGCCTGGTCGACCGCTACGAGGCATTGGGAGTTGCTAGGGACAGAGTACTGATCAAAATCGCAGCGACGTGGGAGGGCATCCGCGCCGCCGAGATCCTTGAGCGTGAGAATATCCAGTGCAACCTTACCCTGCTGTTCAGTTTTGCCCAGGCACAGGCTTGTGCCGATGCGGGAGTTTTTCTTATCTCGCCCTTCGTGGGCCGCATCTATGACTGGTATCGAGCCAGCACCGGACAGGACTACCAAGGGAAGGAAGATCCTGGAGTACAATCTGTGACCCGCATTTTCAACTACTATAAACAACATGGCTATAACACCGTCGTGATGGGTGCCAGCTTTCGTAACTGTGGACAGATCGAGGCGCTGGCCGGCTGTGACCGGCTAACCATCAGTCCGCAGTTGCTGGATGAACTGGCCGCTGCCGAGGGTGAGTTGGTGCCTGTACTTGATGCTACCCATCCGCGCTGCGAGGATGCTCGCCAGGTGCTCACCGAAGCAGACTTCCGCTGGTCTTTGAACGATGACCCAATGGCTAGCGACAAGCTTGCCGAGGGTATTCGCAAGTTTCACGAAGACGAAATGACGTTGCGCCAACTGTTGATAGGCCTGTCTTAAAATATCTGTTGTTGTGCTAGGGCTATAGAAGGCCGCGATACTCTATAAACGGTGCCTTACAGTTGGAAGAGTTTCCAGGATGGGGCATTCGGTGTCGACACACCTAGCCCCCGCTGTACAGGTAGCATCGACCGTGTTAGCTTGGTGGAAGCTGATAATATCTTGAGTCACCAGCCACTTTTCAGGACGAAAAGCATGGGCATTTTCCGCTGGTATACCATCCCTCTCGTTACTGTTGTTCTCGCTGCGGTAACAGGGCTCTCTATACGGCTTGCCGAACTGTTGCCGGCCGGTGTCCTTCCTATTCAGTTCAGTGCTGGAGTTGCAGTAGCTGCCCTGCTGATTAATGGTCTGCGCTGTTGGTCCGGCGTATTTTTGGGCGTATACGGCGTTAGCCTATGGATGTTGGGGGGCGACGGACATGGCCAAGCCCTGTATGGGGCTGCTGTCATGACGGGGCAAGCGCTAGTGGGTGCGCTCCTGACCCAGCCTCTGCTACGTCGTGGCCTGGCTCGGGATAGGGAAGTGCTGCGCTTCCTGGTGTTGGTTGGCCCCGTGGCCTGTTCGCTATCTGGGGTGGCTACCCAAGTACCGTATCTGCTGGGCTGGGACTCTGAATTAGTGCAATTCTGGGCAGGTGATTTGGCTGAAAGAGGCTGGCTGACGGCCTGGTCGGCTAACACCTTGGGGGTCCTGGTGGCTGTGCCTCCGACCCTGGCGCTGTGGCCCGGAGTCAGGGACTTGCGCTGGATATGGGGAGCCAGAGTAGTGGTGCCCTTGCTTTTGGCTGGGCTCTTGGTGGTAGTTGGTCACGCAGCTTTGTTTCGCTTTGAAGTGCGAGAGGTGGAGCTAGAGAATAAGACTCGTCTGGAGTCGGTGCTTCAGGGCGGCCTTACACAATTTGATCTCGCTCTTGAGGCCCTTCACAGCGTAGAGCACTTTTTCCAGGCCAGTGGTGCTGTCAGTGAGGAAGAGTTTGCTACTTTTACGGCGCGCATATTGCGTTGGCCGGGCCTGGAAAGTATCGAATGGGTACCGAAGGTCGTGGCAGACCACCCGGCAGCGGTGGAGGAGAGTTTCACGGTAGCAGTGAATACTATCGAGCGTTACCCCAGCCTTTATACGGTTTCTGATACAGGCGAATCAAGGCCGCAGGTTGCGGACTACCGCGAGATACCCACCCGCTGGTCTGCCATGGAAGCGGCACGCGACGATGGTGAAATCGTTGCAGCCGAGCCTCAGCCTCTGATGCACACGGGGCGGCCTGGCTTGCCGGTTGTGCTTCCTTTATACCAGCTTGGTTTCGATGCGGAGAATGCCACTGTTGCAGAGCGACGCGCGGCTCTGCGCGGGTTCATCAAGGGAAACTTTGATTTGGCCAGCCTGGTGGAGCCGCTGTCTGAGGCAGCCGCAGGGTTGGGGGTACGGCTGGCGCTGGTAGACCTGACTCCAGGTTCACCCCCCATGATTTTGTTGAGTCGCTTGCCACCAGAGGCCAGCATCAGTCAGCGTCACCACTTTACTTTCGCCGGTCGTTTGTTTCAGCTGGACTTGCTGTTGCAGGGGAGTTTGGTACCGGGGACAGGTCCTGTGGTACGGCTTTATCAAGTGTTCTCAGTATTGGCGGTGTTTCTGATTGCGCTGGCGGTGCTGGCAGCTGCGGGACGCCACCGTGCTGCTGAGGCGATGGTGTTGGCCCGCACGGCTGCGTTGCGTGCCAGCGAGCGCCATTTGGAAGTCACCCTCGACAGCATTGGCGATGGGGTGTTGGTGGTTGATACCAAAGGTTTTGTGACACGCCTTAACCCTATGGCGGAACAACTTACAGGCTGGCGCTCTCGGCAGGCACAAGGCCGACCCTTGGCGGACGTGTTCCATATCGTCAATGAGGAGAGCCGTCAGCCTGCGACGGTATCTGTGGCTGAGGTACTGGCCAGTGACAGGCGCAAGGGGCTGGCCAACCACACGGTATTGATCGATAGCGAGGGGGTGGAGAGAGCCATCGCCCATAGTGCTGCGCCAATACTCGGCGCGGAGGGAGAGCCTCTGGGTGTGGTATTGGTATTCAGGGATATCAGCGAAGAGAGGTTGGCAAAGCGTGCTCTGGAGGCCAGTGAGCAGCGCTACCGGGAGCTGATAGAACAGGCGCCTTATGGTGTTTTTGTACAGACAGGTGGTCGTTTCTCTTACCTGAATCCAACGGCACTGCGCCTGCTGGGGGCATCTGATCAGGCTGAGTTACTGGGCAGGCCAGTGCTGGACTTCCTCCACCCAGAAAGTCGCGATGCCGTTGCAGGCCGTATCCACCATCTGAATATCCTGGGGATTCCTACTGCATCTCAGGAAGAAAAATGGATGCGCCTGGATGGTTCAGTCTTTCATGCGGAGGCAACAGCTGCACCTCATGTTCACAATGGTGAGCGGGGGGCACTGGTAATGCTGCGAGATATCTCTGCCCGCAAGGCAGCTGAGACACAGCGCGACCGCTTTTTTGATCTTTCTCTCGACCCTCAGTGTGTGCTCGATAACAGTGGGCGGTTTGTGCGGGTAAACGCTGCTTTTAGCAAAGTGCTGGGTTGGAGTGGCTCAGAATTCTTGCAGAACCGCTATCTCGATCTTATTCATCCCGAAGATCGCGCTGATATCGAGAGAGAGCCCGGCGGTATCCATATGCAAAATACCACTCAGCGTTTAGAGGCGCGCTTCAAGCTGCGTGGTGGGGGCTGGCGCTGGCTTTCCTGGAGCGCGGTATCGGATGAGCAGGGAGGCCTTGTTTATGCTGTTGCACGGGATGTAACTGAGCGGCGCGAAACTATCCGGGCCCTGACCCGGGCACGCCAGGAGGCAGAATATGCCAATCGGGCAAAGTCAGCATTTCTGGCCACGATGAGTCACGAAATACGCACACCTATGAATGCTGTAGTGGGACTGGCTGAAGTATTGTCACACAGTCACTTGGAGAAACACGATGAGGAACTGGTGCGCAATATTGGTGTGTCTGCCCGCTCCCTGTTGCGACTTATCGACGATATTCTGGACTTTTCCAAGATTGAGGCGGGCCGACTGGAGCTGGAGCGAGCGCCAATGGCCATCGAAGTGGTGGTGGAAGATCTATGTCAGGCGCTCCTGCCCATGGCGCGCGAACAAGGCGTGTCGCTGTCCGTCTTCGTAGCACCTGAATTGCCACACTATATCTTTGGCGACGACACCCGCCTGCGCCAGCTACTCAATAACCTGATTGGCAACGCCATCAAGTTTTCCGGGACACCGCATCGAGGGGGAGGAAGAGTGTGGGTAAGGGTAGAGCCCGGTAGTACTAGAGATACCCTCAAGCTGACGGTGATGGATAACGGCATAGGAATGTCGCGAGATACTCTTGAGCATATCTTCCAGCCCTTTACTCAGGGGGAGTTGTCTACTACCCGCCGCTATGGGGGGACCGGGCTGGGACTCGCCATCAGCAAACGGCTGGTAGAGTTGATGGGTGGAGAGATTTACCTCGACAGTGGTGAAGGGCAGGGTACGACTGCTTCTGTTGTGTTGCCTTTTGAGGTGGCTGAAACAGGCGAGCGCAAAACTGAGGTGTTTATCGATCTCAGTGGTATTTTCTGTGTTTTGGTGAATACAGAGGAGTTGGCGGCGACTGATTGGCAGCGTTACTTGCAGAGCGCTGGGGCCACTGCCGTTTGTGTTCAGACTTTTGAAGAGGCATTGAGCTTTGGCACTGATGCAGGACAGCTCCGGGTGTTGATTCTTGATCTGCAGGAGCCAGCTCATAGAGAGCTGCCACTCAATACTGTCTGTCAAAACAATGAGGACACCCGTTTTGTCTTGGTCGATAGCGGGCGCCGCGGAATATCCCGGCTACAGGGCAGTAAAATGGTTGTTCTGGAAGGCGGGACTGTACGTCGACAGCAGCTGCTGCAGGCGGTGGCTCTGGCAGCTGGGCGCGTGGTTAGCACAGTCGCGCAGAGAGGTGACAGTGAATCAGAGGTTGCTGGGCGGGTAGCGCTGGAGCCTGTGGCAAGTGCGCATCGTATCCTGGTGGTCGAAGATGACGATATGAACCGCAAGGTGATCAGCGAGCAGCTGAGTTTGTTGGGCTATACTGCCGAGGTCGCTGTAGACGGTAGCAGTGCCCTGGCTCTATGGCGAGAGCATCGATATGACCTGGTACTTAGCGATCTTCATATGCCGGAGATGGACGGCTACGATTTTGTTCGCACTTTGCGTAACGAAGAAAGGCCACCAGTGCATACGCCGGTGATTGCTCTCACTGCCAATGCCATGCACGGAGAGCACGGTCGTGCTCTCACGCTAGGTTTTGACGATTATTTGACCAAGCCCATTTCTCTCGCGTCCCTTGACGCCGCGCTGCGGCATTGGTTGTCTCCTGATACTGCAAGTCAGCAGGGCAACGAGATGGAGGAATCACTAATAGACAGCTTGCGGCTAGAAAGTCCTGAATTAGAAGACCCCGAGGTGGAAGGTCATGCAAAGAAAGATAAGATAATGACAGGTACACTCGGGGCGAGCCTGTCGGCAGAGGGTGGCAGAGTGCTGGATCTGACCATTCTCAGAGACTTTATCGGTGATGATGACGCCAGAGTCATCAGTTTTGTCACGGATTACCGCCAGGCTGCCAGTCAGTTGCGTGACGAGATTGTCACTGCGAGCCAGCAAGGTGACTGGGAGGCGGTGGCCAGCTTCGCTCACCGTCTCAAGTCTTCCTCCTATTGGGTGGGTGCTGTCAGTCTCGGCAAAGCCTGCGAAGAGCTTGAAAAAGCGGGAGGTGCCGGCGGTCGACCCGAGGCGGATGATCGACTGTCTCGCTTCTTTGCTATCCATGACCAGACCTTGCTGGCAATTGATCGCTATCTTGGGGCGACGTCTGCATGATTGATGTTGCCAGGGCCATTGATTCATCACTTGTCACAAGGTGTTGGCCGCAGTCTTCGCTATAAGGAGCGCCATGAAAGTTATCCATAACAGAGAGCTGGGGCTTGCTGTATTGATTGACGCGGACAATGCCAACCCGGCTATTGTCGAGGGCCTTCTTTCAGAGGTGGCCAAGCTGGGAGTGGCGAGCGTCAAGCGTATCTATGGTGACTGGACGACACCGGGACTCGGCAAATGGAAGGCTGTCCTGCTGGAGCACTCGATCCAGCCCATCCAGCAGTTCGCCTATACATCAGGCAAAAATGCTACCGATAGTGCGATGATCATCGACGCCATGGACTTGCTTTACACAGGCGATTTTGGCGGTTTTTGCATCGTTTCCAGCGACAGTGATTTCACGCGCCTGGCGAGCCGGCTGCGAGAGTCAGGCAAGGTGGTGTATGGTTTTGGTGAGCAAAAAACGCCCAAGCCGTTTGTCGCTGCTTGCGATCGTTTTATTTATACCGAAGTCTTTGTCGCCGATGTCAGCCAGGGAGAGAGTATCAAGCGGCGCACTAGTCAGGAACTGCGCCAGGATACCAAGTTGTGCAATCTCTTCCGCCAAGCGATTGAAGCTGCTTCCGATGAAGATGGCTGGGCCAATCTCGGCCCTATCGGCAGCCACATTTCGAACCAGCTGCCGGAGTTTGATCCCCGCAACTACGGCTATACGAAACTGAGTGAGCTAGTGGAGGCAATAGGACTGTTTACTGTGACGCGAAAAAACAACCTGCTTTATGTCAAAGACCAGAAGCCGGGAAAGAAAAATTGACAGCTTCCAGATAATGTTGAAATTTCTCTTGGTCGTGGAGCCGGGTGTCGTAGTGAAACTAGGCGGCGATATCTGCAGACCTGCCGCGCTCTCCTGAAATAACACGATGAACCAATGCCTATAAAATCTCGCATCCGCACCATCCCCCATTATCCTAAGCCAGGAGTGATGTTTCGCGATATCACTACCCTGCTCAAAGACGCCGAAGGTTTTTCTCTCGCTGTTGAGCAGCTTGCCCGGCGTTATCGAGACTTTCCTCTTGATATGGTAGCTGGCATTGAGGCGAGAGGTTTCATCCTCGGTTCAGCGCTGGCTTTTGCACTCGGTAAGGGCTTCGTGCCGATCCGCAAGCGTGGCAAGTTGCCGGGCCGTACCTTGTCCGCGCAGTACAGTCTTGAATATGGTGTGGACAGTATCGAAATTCATACTGATGCCATTGAAGCTGGTCAGCGGGTATTGCTTGTAGATGACCTGATAGCTACCGGTGGAACCGCGCTTGGTGCAGTAGAACTGATCGAACAGAGCTGTGGAATTGTCCAGGAGTGCTGCTTCCTCGTTGATCTGCCTGACCTGGGTGGGGCTGAGCGATTACGGGCACGCGGGCTGTCCCTGTATGCCTTGACCTGCTTTGAGGAGTAGTGGGGCTCTACTGCTACTGTGGCATTGCGGCTTTCATTTTGATGCTGGACTGG
>JALNZZ010000069.1 GCA_023229065.1 Porticoccaceae bacterium | reverse complement strand
CCGGGATGACAAAACTTGTGTCGAATGAAAAGGTTTTGTGTCGGGATAACAGAAAACCTTTTCGTCAGAATGGCAGAAAGCTTTGCATCGGGATGGAGAGAAAACTTTGCGCTGTTCCGCCTGAAGAACTCACTGCCGCTTCCAGCCAACCTTTTTTTCGATCGCGGTGATTACCATCGCGGCAATATCGATACCCGTAGCGGATTCGATGCCTTCCAACCCGGGAGAGGAGTTGACCTCCAATAGCAGCGGTCCCTTGGAAGAGCGAATCAGATCAATACCCGCTACCTGAAGGTTCATGGCCTTGGCGGCCCGCACCGCAATACGCCGCTCCTGGGCAGTGACCTTGACCAGAGAGGCTCGACCGCCCTGGTGAAGGTTGGCGCGAAACTCGCCTGGGGCAGCCTCGCGCTCAATGGATGCCACCACTCGCCCGTCGATCACAAAGCAGCGAATATCCTTGCCCTTCGCCTCCTTGACGAACTCCTGCACAAGGATATTGGCATTCAGGCTCTTGAAAGCATTGATCACACTCTCGGCGGCTTTGTTGGTCTCCGCCAGCACCACACCGCGTCCCTGGGTGCCTTCCAGCAGTTTCACGATCAACGGCGCGCCGCCCACCATGCTGATCAGATCCTGGGTATCCAGCGGCGAGTTGGCGAAGCCGGTAATGGGAATATTCAGACCCGAATCCAGCAGGGCCTGCAGCGAGTACAGCTTGTCTCGGGAGCGGGCGATAGAGGCATCGTCGTTGAGACAGTAGACACCCATGGTGCGAAACTGGCGCAACAGCGAACAGCCGTAGTGGGTCATACTGGGACGAATACGTGGGATCACCGCATCGAGGTCACTGATGGCCTTGCCGCCCCGGTAGTGCATTTCGGGGCGCTCGGCATCGAGCTTCATGTAGCAGTGGCGGATATTGAGAAACAACATGTCATGGCCCCGCTCCCGCCCCGCTTCCATCAATCTTTCGTTGCTGTATAGCTCGGGATTACTGGCCAGCACAGCGATTCTGAGCCCGCCCTGAACGAGCTCCGCCTTGTCATAATGCTGGTGGAGCTCCTGATTACTCACCTCGCCAAGGCGAAAGCTCACGTCCGGGTCCACCAGCAACCGGCCGCTCATCGCCTCGCGGCCAAGCAGCATGCGATAGCCCATGGAGTCGCGGTTGGTGAGGGTCACCTCTACCTCCCAGGTGGTGCCGCCAAGGGTCAGTGGTGTCCGTATCACAAAGCGCTTCTCCGACTCGCCGGTAGAGCTGCGCACACTGCGCCTGTCCACTACAGGCGCTTCGCACCTGATCAGCACCTTGCGGTTTTTCTGAAGCGGATGCACCTCAAAATTCACCCACAGCTCGCCGTCGCGGGTAAAGGGTTTGATATTGAACGCGTGGAGAGCAGAGGTTTTTGCGCCAGAGTCCACCCGCGCCTTGATAGCCGGGACACCGAGGTCGGTGAGGCGGCACCACTCTTGGTTGCCGACAATGACCTTGGAGCTAGAGGAGGAAGCCATGAATTACCTGCAAATGAGGAAACGGGGCGCGATTATCCGCGCCCTGCGAGAGCGCTGGCAACAGGGATATGGCCTTATCTTTTCAATCTTCGCTGTCGGGGTCGTTCTTGGGATAGTCGTAGTGCTCCAGCTTGGCACAGCCTGCGCGCAGATCATTCCAGCGCCGGATATCGAGTTTTAACAGTGCGACACCGCAAGTGGGAATGTTAATCAGGTGTTCCAGAGCCAGAAAATTCACCAGGTCGGTGATCGCCGGATTGTGCCCCACCACAGCCACCGATTGCCAGCGATCGTCCGTCTTGCCTATCGCCACCATCAAATCATCGTAGTCAAAACTATAGAAATCTGCCACGACTTCCGAGCTCTCGGCTCCAAACCCCGCGGCCTCGGCCATCAACTCCAAGGTTTCCACGGTGCGCCTGGCGGGGCTGGTGAAAACCCGCTCCACGCCATGCTCCAGTTTGCCGAGGCGCTCCCCCATTTCACGGGCATTGCGGATGCCGCGCTTTTTCAGAGGGCGCTGTAAATCGGTGAGGGCGGGGTCTTTCCAGGAAGACTTGCCGTGGCGAATCAACAACAGGGTTTTCATACTCCTCTCCATCTTCAGTGCCACACACTGCTCCGTGGTATGGCGTACTCACAATAATTTTGCGGTGAACAGGCAAGTCGATTTTGTTATTCTGTCGCTTCACAGACTCGTCGACAAACACTTCACAACAGACGCGGTCCACCAAACCTTATCACGCATGAAACACTGCGATGATGACAACGCTGTGACCGGTTATTTCTCGCCTGACACAATCGCAGCAAAGGGCCGCCCAGCAAGAGAATCAGACCGACCATGAAACTGTACGGTATTACCACCTGCGACACTGTGCGCAAAGCGCGCCGCTGGCTCGACCAACAGGGAATCGACCATCATTACCACGACCTGCGCAAGGATGGCATCGACGCCGACACCATCAGCCACTGGCTGACACGCCTGCCCGCAGACCAGCTGCTCAACCGCCGCAGTACTACCTGGAAACAGCTCGACCCCCAAGTTCGCGACAACCTGCAGGACGCTGACCTCCCCGCCCTTCTGGCAGCTCACCCCACCCTGATCAAGCGCCCAGTACTGGACACCGGGACAGAGCTCAGCACAGGATTCAATGACGCGGCCTGGCTGACACTGACCGGCAATTCAAGCCGCGCTGGCAAGCCCTAGGAGAACTTTTGATGGCAAGCGCCCACAGCCTCGGCCTTGGTCTCGGTACTCGCAATGCCCGCGGCGAATGGCTGGAGGTCTTCTACCCCGCCCCTCTGCTCTCTCCTTCCAGCGCCGCCACCGCAGTGGTCAGGCACCTACTCTCTCCGCCCACCCCCAACCAGGCAATCGAACTCGACGAGACAACCCTGGCCCATCTGGAAGAGGGTTTTGCCACTGCCGGTGAAACCGGCCTCGCCCAGCTGGCAAACACACTGCGCGGCAGCGCCCGCCCAGTGGTACTCACCTTGCTCAGCGAAGACGCAGCGCCGCAAACGGTGCCCGAGGTCTATCTCAAGCTGCACTTACTGTCCCACCGCCTGGCGAAACCTCACAGCCTGGTGCTGGATGGCATGTTCAGCATCCTGCCCAATGTGGCCTGGACCAGCGAAGGTGCCATCGATCCCCGGGAGCTGCCAGCACGACAGTTGGCCGCGCGCCTGGCGGGGCGGACGCTAAATGTGGAATGCGTCGACAAGTTTCCCAAAATGACCGATTACGTGGTGCCTGCCGGGGTGCGCATCGCCGACACAGCCCGTGTGCGACTGGGTGCCTACATCGGTGATGGCACCACCATCATGCACGAGGGCTTCGTCAACTTTAACGCCGGTACAGAGGGGCCCAACATGGTGGAGGGGCGCATTTCTGCTGGTGTCTTTGTCGACCGTGGCTCTGACTTGGGCGGTGGCTGCTCGACCATGGGGACACTGTCTGGTGGCGGCACCGTCATTATCTCTGTCGGCAAGGAATGCCTGATCGGCGCCAACGCCGGCATCGGCATTCCTCTCGGCGATCGCTGCACCGTGGAAGCTGGCCTTTATATCACCGCTGGCACCAAGGTGCGCCTGCTCGACGACAAGCGACAGCCAGTGGCAGAAGCCGCGGCCCGAGAACTGGCAGGAAAATCTGACCTGCTGTTTCGTCGCAACTCGCTCAGTGGTGCCGTCGAGTGTCTGACCAATCAATCGGCAATTGCCTTGAATGCGGCTTTGCATGCGCATAACTAGGGCCTGCCGGACAACTTTCGGACACCTGACCAGAAGGTAGCCATGCCCAACCTCCCAGCCTCCCCCACCCTCTCTCTTGCCTGCGACCTGATTCGTCGCCGCTCGGTAACACCGGCCGATGCCGGTTGCCAGGAAATCCTGATCGCTCGCCTGCGGGCCCTCGGTTTTACCATCACCGAACTGCCTTTTGGCGATGTCCATAATCTTTGGGCAGTCCGCGGTCACAGCGGCCCTATCCTGTGTTTTGCCGGGCACACCGATGTCGTACCCAGCGGCGACGAAAGCACTTGGACGACACCTCCTTTCGAGCCGGTGATCCGCGACGGGCTACTGTACGGCCGCGGCGCAGCAGATATGAAGGGAGCTCTGGCGGCCATGATCACCGCCACCGAAAGCTTTGTCGCTCGCCACCCCAGCCACAAAGGCCGCATCGCCTTCCTGATCACCAGTGATGAGGAAGGTGTGGCCATCAACGGGACGGTCAAGGTGGTGGAGTGGCTGGCACAGCACGGTACTATTCCCGACTGGTGTCTGGTGGGTGAACCTTCCAGCACTGACCGCTGCGGCGACACCGTCAAGAACGGCCGCCGCGGCTCACTGGGAGCCGAACTCACCATCAAGGGCGTACAGGGTCACGTCGCCTACCCGCATCTAGCGGACAACCCCATCCACAGCTTCGCACCGGCCCTGGTGGCGCTGGCCAACGAAAGGTGGGACGATGGCAATGACTTTTTCCCCGCCACCCGCTTCCAGATATCCAATATCTACAGCGGTACTGGTGCGACCAATGTCATCCCCGGCGAACTGACTGCCCTGTGTAATTTTCGCTATTCCACCGAAGTGACCGCCGACGAACTGCAACGCCGCACCCATGCCATTCTCGACCAGCACGGCCTCAACTACGACATCGCCTGGAATCTGAGCGGCGAGCCCTTTCTCACCCCGCACGGCGAGCTGGTGACAGCAGTGCAGGATAGTGTCTACGCCGTCACCGGCCTCAACCCCGAGCTGTCAACTGCTGGCGGCACCTCCGACGGTCGCTTTATTGCCCCCTTAGGCACCCAAGTGGTGGAGCTGGGGCCGGTCAATGCCTCTATACACAAAGTCGATGAGAATACTTCGGTAGCTGAACTTGACGAGCTGGCCCTGATGTATCTGGGCGTGCTGGAAAGGCTTGTCGCCTGAAGCATATCCACTATTAGGCAGCAAGTTAGCCTACGGAGACCACATCACTCCCGGTCAGCGTCATCGAGCAGCGCAGCACTCGCGAGGGCATTCGCTGCTGTCTGCAGTGTCAGACACTGCTTATTCGTCGCAAGGCATAGACATCAAACCGCACTGCTTTCCCCTCCAGGGCATAGGATGGCTTGTGCTCTCCCAACCAGGGCGCGTACGAGGGGCGTTTGACGACGACCCGATAGCGGACTTTTTCCAACGCCAGGGGCAACAACTCAGCGGCGTCGCCGTCGGCACCCACTAATTGGTGAAAAATCTGCATGGCTTTGTTGACCTGAGCTGACTTGCGGCGCTCTGGAAACATGGGGTCCAGATAGATGACATCGGGGCGCTGTTCGTCAGACAAGTTGACCAGCCAGTGTCGGGCATCTTGCTCCTCCAGGGAGAGACGGGCCACAATCGCCGCGAGTCCGGCATCATGGTGCGCTTCAAGGCTGGCAGTCTCAGTTGCTTTTGTCGCCACTGCTGCGCGGCGCAGACCATCGGCCAGCAGCGCCGCCACCACTGGATGCCGCTCCACCAGTGTCACGTCACAACCGAGGCTGGCGAGCACAAAGGCATCGCCACCCATGCCTGCGGTGAGATCCGCAACCCGCAGGCCCGCCCGCTCCTTCACTCCCACCGCCTTGGCAATGGCCTGGGACTTGCCACCGCCATACAGACGGCGATGGCGTGCTTCGCCCTCAACAAAGTCGCAGCGCACTGGCCCCATGGCCTTGCGTCCGGTCTGGCGGATGCTCAGGCCGCTGTCATCAAACCACAACAGCAGCGGTACACTGGCATCATGGGTATTATCCCGCTCCCCCAACCACGCCAGGCCGCGCCGCGACGCCAGAGCCTCGGCCTCAACACCGAAGCCCCGCGCCGCAGCAACGGGAAGCCGCTCAAAGGGATCAGTTACCAACGGGCACCAACTCGATTTCAACCCTGCGATTAGCTTGACGGCCCTGCTCCGTATCATTGCTGGCAATGGGGTAGCGTTTGCCATAACCGCTGGTCCACACGCGACCGGCAGCCACCCCGTGAGAAGTCAGCAATTGACCGACACTGGCGGCGCGGCGCTCCGACAGTGTCTGGTTGTGGCTATCGCTACCTGTATTGTCGGTATATCCCACTACCCGCACATTGGTCTGGTTATACTCCTTGAGCACCACAGCGACGGATTCCAGCGTCTGGTAGAACTCGGGCCGCACCTCATGGCGATCAACGCCAAAGGTCACATTGCCCGGCATATTGAGCCGGATATTATCTCCTTCGCGGCTCACGCTGACACCACTTCCCTGCAGTTTTTGCCGCAACTCGGCTTCCTGGCGATCCATATAATTGCCGATACCCCCGCCGATAGCCCCACCGGCTATGGCGCCAGTGAGGATACCTTTGTTGCGATCGCCGCGGCTGGCGGTGGCGGCGCCGACAACGGCACCACCGACAGCACCAATAGCCGCTCCTTTGGCGGTCTTGCTGGTGCGTTGTTCGCCACTATAGGGGTCGGTGGTAGTACATCCGGCTACAGTCAGAACAGCCAGAACAACAGCTAATTTCTTCATACAAAACCCTTTTTTACGTCGTTTGTGAACAATATATGTTTGTCTGCCATCGTCTGCGAGCGCTAGAATAGCCCACCCTCGGACTGAGGCCTGTTCAAAGCCTTGACTCATGGGCTTGCAAGAGGCGCTGCCGTGGCAGCAGACACCCAGGCCACCGGCCTGGGCCTCGCTCAAGCCGGGGCATCGCTTGCGAGCAAGCATCCACAGGAGAGCTGCGGACTAGCCGGCGCTCCTGGCAACACTTTGGACAGGTTTTAAGACCATGAAATCATCCCGATTGCTCACTCTGCTCGCCGTTGTTGCCATCCCGCTGGCACTCAACGCCTGCAACCGCTATCAGTTCACCCTCAACGAGCAAGTGCTGCATACCCCGCCTCAACCCTTTACTGCCTACCAACTGCAGGACGCAGGCCTACAGCAGTGCACCGCCCAGACCATTGCCGATCACGCCATCACCCGCGCCGATCAACTGGTGATGCTCAACTGCAGCAATGGTGCCATCACCACCGCCCACGGGTTGGAAATTTTCAGTCAATTGCAGACCCTCAACCTGGCCAACAACAATCTGGTCGACATCAAGGCCCTGCTGATTCTTCCCCACCTGACCTCCGTCAACCTGGCCGGCAACCCTGAGCTCGACTGTCAGGTAGTAGACAGATTGCAACAACAAGTACAAGGTCAGTTCATCCCACCCGACCATTGCAAATAATGCCCTTGGTAAGGTATCGCTCCTCTCTGCCCTGCCAGAACGACTGCTCCCTGATAAGGAGCGCAGGCGGCCAAGTCTGAGCCCAGGTTAGCTGACACAAGGCTCGCCACCTGTTACAAAAACACACAATCTCCCACACCTGTATCCCCTTTACACACATTCCCTCATCATAAAGTTACCCACAAATTCTGTGGATAACTTTGTGGATTTGTTTCGTAAAACTCTCCCAGATAGCGACGAGCCATGGCTCCCCTACAGATTGATCAAAAAATGATCAAAAGTTATACTTCTTTAAAATCAATCAGTTAGGAAAAGAAAAATCAAAATTCAATGACTTACGGCAACCTTGTGAAATCCTTCTTAGCATGAAGTTCTAACTTGCTCCAGCCTTGCCTTGACGGTGGAAAAGTTTTGGTGAACTTCCCGACAAACTGTTGACAAACGCTCGCTCAGCCTACAAAAAAGGGGCTTGACAAGCCCCTTTCTCAACCCGCTCAAAAGTTAGTCGTCAAAGGAAATTCCCAGCCTGCGGCCCACCAACTCATAGGATTCAATCACATTGCCGAGATCCTGCCGGAAGCGGTCCTTGTCCAGCTTTTCACGCGTCTCGGCATCCCAGATCCGGCAGCCATCGGGGCTGAACTCATCACCCAGCACCACTTCGCCCTTGAAAACGCCAAACTCCAGCTTGTAGTCCACCAGGATCATGCCCGCCTCGGCAAACAGCTGCTTGAGCACGTCATTGACCTTGAAGGTAAGCGCCTTCATGGCCTCGAGCTGCTCATCGCTAGCCCAGCCGAAGGTGCGAACGTAAGATTCGTTGATCATCGGGTCATGTAACGCGTCATTCTTGAGGAACAGCTCAAAAGTGGGCGGACTCAGCTCGGTCCCCTCCTCTACCCCCAGGCGGCGACAGAGGCTACCGGCGATGACATTGCGAACGACGCACTCCAGAGGAATCATGTCCAGCCGCTTGACCAGGCATTCTTCTGCACTCAACAGCTTCTCGAAATGCGTGGGGATACCTGCCGCCTGGAGCTTTTCCATGATAAAGGCATTGAACTTGTTGTTGACCATGCCCTTGCGGTCCAGTTGCTCCACCTTCTGACCATCGAATGCTGAAGTGTCATTGCGGAAGACGATCACCAGACGGTCGGGATCATCAGTGGCAAAGACCGACTTGGCCTTGCCGGCATAAAGTTGCGCGCGTTTTTCCATCAGTGGTTAAACCATTAGTTGTAGTCAGTCGATTCCGTGCCAGTCAAAGCCCTGTTCCTGGCAAGCATAGTGCACTTGGTGAAGATCCTGCTGCAAGGGGGCTACGGCATCTTCCACCAGACCCACTGCATTGTTTTGCTGGCTGATATGGCCCAGCACCAGTATCTGCAGGCAACGGCGCTCTACAGCGTGCAGAAACTGGACCGCCTGGTCGTTGTTGAGGTGCCCCCAGTCCCCGCCCACTCGCCGCTTGAGGGCTGCGGGATAGGGGCCCTTATCGAGCATGGCGGTATCGTGGTTAGCTTCCAGTAACAGGCCATCACAGCCGTTAAAGCTGTTTACCACATGAGGAGTAATGCAGCCCAAATCAGTGAGCACCCCCACCCTGCGGCCAGCCGCTGTAAAATGAAACTGCACCGGCTCGCGGGCGTCGTGTGGTACCGTCACCGGAGTCACACTGATCGCTCCAACCGTGAACTCTTGCTCGCCACAAATAATTTTCGGCCCCGTGGGGGCATCGCGTTGCAGGCCGCGCAGAGTACCGGCAGTCAGATACACCGGCAAGCCATATTTTCTTGCCAGCGCCGCCGCGCCGCGCCCGTGATCGCTGTGCTCATGAGTCACCAGAATGGCGCTCAGATCCTGCCCGGTACGCCCCAGCCGGGCCAGGCGCTTTTCTGTTTCCCGCACGGAGAAACCGCAATCCACCAGCAGGCAGGTATCGCCACTCTCTATCAGTGTACCGTTACCCTTGCTGCCGCTCCCCAGAGACGCGAAGCGGATAGTCATAACACCTCAATCTCTACGACAGGTTGGCGCGGACGCCTTGCAGCAGGCGAATAGCCTCGGCGCGTTGCAGGCCGGTGCGGTCTGCATCGACAATGCGCACCTGCACACCGTCATCGACTCGAATCAGCACAACCTGGTAGCCCACCTCAAGAATTTTGTCGCCGCGGCCGAGCAGGCGTCGGAAAAAGCCCGGCTTTTCTTCTTCCTCTGCGCTGTAGTGAACGTAAAACACGCCGGCGGAACGGTCCTGGTCGATGGTGGTGAAGCCGCCCCGCTGCAGGGAGTAACCTACCGAGGCCCAGGCGCGATTCATATCCAGCTTCATCATCAAATAAGGATCGGCCACTTCCGGGGTCACGATCTCCACTTTTTCAGTGCCGCCGATAGCCTGCGCCAAGAGGGAGACAGTTCCACTGCTGAGATCGCCGGCCAGGGCTTCGGCGAGGATCTGCGCCATTTCCTGCTCGCGCTTGTCGTCCAGAGAGGTTTCTGGCCAGCTGTCGTGATCGTCGCCCCCCGCTGTCATACGATCGTGAAGAACTTTGATCTCGGTACTGTTGAGCTGCACGCCCGGCTGTACCGTCAGGCGATAGCGGTGGTGGTATTCGTCATCGCCCTGAAACTCGAGCCATACCGTGTCCAGCACCCCCTGAGACGCATCGGCACGGGCTGTGTGAATACCATTGCTGTTAAGGAGGTTACGCAGCCTGGGCCACACTTCGCTCGGGCTGCGGTTGGTCAAAATCCAGCGTTCATCGCCCAGGTTCTGAATCTTGACCACTTCCTCCAAGCTTTCCGCAGAGAGAGCCAGTGGCCGCGGCACATCGTCGCCCTCGTGCAACACTGTAGTCTGGGAAATAGGGGGAATGGGGTAGAGCTGACCGAGGCCACTGCTATCAAGCCCCTCGGGGACCACAAGGGGGGGCAGCTCCTCAGCCTCCAGGTAATCCTTACCGCGGTTCCTGAAAGTGCCGTCCTCGCCGAACATGCCGCAGCCCGATAGCGCCAGGGAGGAGAGTGTCAAGGCGGCGATTAGCCTGGTTTTCATGTGTCGGTGCTCCTGAACAAGGATAGAGCCTGAATAAGGAATGCCTCTGAAAATGACAGCACTTGTAAAGGAAGCCAGGCCGGTCAGCCCGGCAACACTCCGGCGGCGACCATCGCCTCGCGCACCACCGGGTGAAACGTTTCTGTCAACGACGTCAGGGGCAAGCGGATAGCGTCCTGAGACAACCCTAGCTGAGCTGCCGCCCACTTGACCGGGATAGGATTTGACTCCACAAAGAGGGCCCGATGCAAGGGCAACAGCTGGCCGTGGATCTCCCTGGCGAGCTGTTCGTCGCCCGCCAAGGCGGCCACGCAGAGACGGCGCACCGCCGCTGGAGCGATATTGGCAGTGACGGAGATATTGCCCTTGCCGCCGAGCAGTATCAATTCCACTGCGGTAAGGTCATCGCCGGAGTAGACGGCAAAGTCTGCAGGGCAACCGGCAATCAGGGCGCGGGCGCGATCCATATCCCCTGTCGCTTCCTTGATACCAAT
>JALNZZ010000068.1 GCA_023229065.1 Porticoccaceae bacterium | reverse complement strand
TCGCCAGCGGTCACGGTCATATTGACGATGCGAGCCAGTGGGGTGAGATTGTGGGCTTTCAGAGCGCGCTCGTTGACCACTAGAACACCTGAAGCTGCATCGCACATCTGGCTGGCGTTGCCAGCGGTGATGGCACCGCCTTCTATGATGGGGTCCAGAGAGCCCATGGACTCCAGCGAAGCGTCGTAGCGAATACCTTCGTCACGGGTGTGGAGTTCGGTGCCGCCTTCTGGATTCTCGACGGTGAGAGGGATGATCTCATCCTTAAAGGCTCCCTCCTCGGTAGCGCGAACGGCGCGCTTGTGGCTTTCCAGAGCAAAGCGGTCGAGCTCCTCGCGAGAGAAACCGTATTTATTGACAATCATCTCGGCACCCTGGAACTGGCTGAATCCCTTCACGCCGTAGCGCTGTTGGATGCTCGGGGCGAAGGGGCCAACGCCAATGCCTGCCTGCTGGTACAAATTGAAGTTGCTGCCCATAGGGACGCGGGTCATGCTTTCGACGCCTGCGGCGATCACCATGTCCTGAGTGCCGGACATCACTGCTTGGGCGGCGAACTGAATAGCTTGCTGAGAGGAGCCACACTGACGGTCGATGGTGACGGCGGGGACGCTCTGAGGAAATTTAGAGGCCAGCACGCAGTTGCGACCGAAGGCGAAGCTCTGCTCACCCCCCTGGGAGACGCAACCCATGATGACATCGTCGATGGCTGCCGGGTCGATGCCGCTGCGGTCGGCGATGGCGTTCAGCACCGCGGCACCTAGGTCAGCAGGATGCCAATTGGCAAGACGTCCTTTGCGCTTGCCGCCGGCGGTGCGCACGGGAGCTACGAGATAAGCTTCATTCATGGGGAAATTCCTCGTCACGATGTGGGTTGCTGCAACGACCTTGTATCACTGTAGGGCAGTGGACGTGCTCGGCAGGGGATTGGAGGGCTATCTTAAAGCCTGGCGGCGAATTATTCATCTGTGAAGTTCGGGGTTTTTCTCGAACCAGGGAGCGAGAAGATAAGGAAGACCGCGAGTCGGAGAGTGGAGCTGCGGCTCGAATGGATTGATGTCTTTCGGTGTCAAAACAACATCAAGATGTTTTTATTACATCTTTTTGGCATGTTAATATGACTCTAAAATAATTCAAGGTATTGATATTGTTAATAAAAAATATTGGTATGGTTTGTGCATTATAAGATGTGACCCTTTTGAGGACATATCTAAAATGAACTACTCCCTTGTTATTTTCGTTGCTGGCAGTTTGGCCTTGTCACCCCTGTCGTGGGCTGATGAAGTTGTTCGCGAGGTGGAGGACAACACTGTGGGCGGTGTCTTTGGTGGTACGGCTGGCCTGCTGGTGGGAGGCGCTATAGCCGGTGGTATCCCCGGAGCGCTGCTGGGTGGTGTGCTGGGCCTTTTTGGCGGCAAGCAGCTGCAGGAAAGTAGTGGACTGAGTCAGCGCGCCTATGTGGTGGTGGCAGAGGATGGCGAGCATAAAACGATCAGATCGCCACAGGCCGTGTACCAGCCAGGAGATGACGTTGTCTTGGTGGACGACAGAATTCAAGCAGCGAAATAAAACAGCCAAGAGGCTCTTGAAGAACAGCTTTATGTCAGAAAGCTGGCGTCTGGATGAACGTTATCTCACGAATAATTCTGCGGATAATATCGCCATGAAAGCGTCAAGCACGGTAACGGAAGTGGTGCTGGATACCATTACAGATCTGTCACAGGAAATGCCCTCATTGGAGCGCTATGCCCGGCTTCTGTCGGGGGTGTGCCGCGCTTTTCCTTGTGATGCGGCGGCGTTACTGCAGCTGCAGGGCTCCGAGCTTGTCCCGCTCGCGGTGATTGGTCTCAGCGACGATACCATGGGGCGGCGCTTTTCTCTGGATCACGAGCCGCGCCTGGCAAAGATCATGTTCAGTCGTGAGCCGGTACGATTTTCTGCTGACTCACAATTGAATGACCCCTACGACGGTTTGATCGAAACCCCTGACGGCGATCTGGATGTCCATGATTGCTTGGGGGTATCCCTGTATCTCGACGATGCCCCTTGGGGGGCTCTGACCCTGGACGCTCTGCGCCCTGGCATCTTCGATACCATTGATCCGGTGGAGCTGAGAGCATTTATCCGCTTGACGGAAGCCAGTATCAAAGTCAGCAACCTTATCGGCATTTTGCAAGATCGCGCTGAGCACGGGCATCAAGTGGTGCAAGCCGTATTGGGTGAGCAGGCTCAGCACGAGATGATCGGTCAGAGCCGTGCTCTGCAGCTGATGAGAGAAGAAATAGAAGTGGTGGCGCAGTCGGACCTGGGGGTGCTGATCACTGGTGAAACCGGTGTAGGCAAGGAGCTGGTGGCGCGCCATCTGCACCGGAGGTCGCGGCGGGCCGATTACCCCTTGGTCTATATCAATTGTGCTGCTCTGCCCGAAAACCTTGTGGAAAGTGAATTGTTTGGCCACGCCAAAGGGGCCTTTTCAGGTGCCTCGGAAGCGCGTGCGGGTAAGTTTGAGCTCGCCAACGGAGGCTCATTATTTCTTGACGAAATTGGTGAGATGCCCTTGGCGATGCAGCCGAAACTGTTGCGCGTCCTGCAGAGTGGAGATGTGCAGCGGGTGGGTAGCGATGCCCATCACCAAGTGGATGTGCGCATCATTGCCGCCACTAATCGAGATTTGAGTCGCGAAGTGGCAGCGGGCCGTTTTCGCGCCGATTTATATCACCGGCTCAGCGTATACCCCATTAAAGTGCCTGCGCTGCGTGAGCGTGGCCAGGACGTTCTTCTACTGGCCGGACATTTTCTGGAACGCTGTCGGCGTCGTTACGGGTTGCGTGGGGTGCGCTTGGACGAGAGTGCCCGTCAGGCACTATTAACCTATGACTGGCCGGGTAATGTTCGGGAGCTGGAGCACCTTATTAGCCGTGCCGTGCTGCGAGCCAGTGCCAGTCTCCAAAAAGATGAAGAGAGCGGCAAGGTCTTGAGTATTAACGCTGCTCTGCTGGAGTTGCCTGGGAGTGTCCCGCGCGTCGATGGTAATAGTGCTGCCGCCGTGTGCGCCAATCCATCGCCGGTAACGCAATACGACAATTTGCGCGAGGCAACGGAAGCCTTTCAGCGCCAGCTAATACTACAAACCTTAAGCCGTCATGACGGTAATCGCGCCAGCTCCGCTCGGGAGCTGGGCGTCGACCGCGGCAACTTTAGCCGGCTCTTGAAGCGCCTGGAAATTGCCTGAAATAAGCAGCGCTTTATTCTGTCAGTTTGGCTCACTGTATTTCAGATCTCCTTCGCTTTTATCTCTGCCAAACTTTTCCCAGATAAGTTTTTTATAGATGTGTCACATTGACATTCGATGTCATTTTGACAGGGTCTGTAAAACATCAATCAATGACAATAAAATTATAACATGTTGATTTTTAATGATTTCATTTAGTGGCATGACGAGTGCATAATAAATAAGTGCTAACCGTTAACGGGAATTAAAACACTCAAACCCCTATCGATCGATGAGGAAGTAATCCATGAAAAAAATCATGAAAACAGCAATTCAATCAGCAATTTTTTCATCGCTGGCCTTGGCTGGTATGGCGTCGGCGGCCAATGTGGTCGAAGTGACGATGACAGCGAGAGAGGTCGATGTTGTCACCGATAATAGCGGTACTACCCATCGCATGTGGACGTACGACGGCATCGTGCCGGGGCCGCTGGTGCGAGTCAAACAGGGCGATGTAGTGAACTTCACTTTGCTCAACGACCCGGGTAACGAGCAGAGCCACTCCATGGATTTTCACGCCGCCAGAGCCGATGTGCTCGATGAGTTCGAAGAGATTAAGCCCGGCGACACCAAGCAGTTCACTTTCAAGGCAGAGTACCCGGGTGTTTTCATCTATCACTGCGGTGCCGACTCGATGGCTGAGCATATTAGCCGCGGTATGTATGGTGTGATTATTGTCGATCCGGCAGAAGGGTACAGCGAGAGCTTTCCCAAGCCGGACCGTGAGTATGTCCTGGTGCAGGGAGATATCTTTACCGACGGTGCATCTGCTGATGATCGCATGATAGGTGTCGGCTGGGAGGGCGCAATCATTAATGGCAAGCAATTCCACTACAGCCCGGTTCACGATCCAAACGCCAGCCTGGTGCTGGAATCCAAGCCGGGTGAGCGAGTGCGTTTCCACTTCGTCAACGCCATGATCAACGACGCCGTGGCATTCCACCCCATTGCCGGTATCTGGGAGCAGGTATGGGATAACGGTAATCCGAAGAATGTGCGCCACGCCATGCAGACCGCCGAGATCGCGCCTGCACACGGCATGACGCTCGACCTGATCAGCCCCGCCGACCGCCCCACCAACAATGCTCTGGTTGACCACCGCATGAAACATGCTTACGGCGGTGCTATCAGCGTGCTGATGAATCATGCCGATGCCGATGAGAACAAAGGTCGCGGCGATCAACTGCTATTACGCTAAACAGAGGTGACGACCATGAAACAGGGAATCCTATGGGCAGCCCTGATACTGGTGGGTTTGGGGTCGGCTCCGGTGGCCTTGGCTGCTGGGGCCGAGGAGCTGGTCCGCACAGAGTGTGCAGCTTGCCATGCGCTGGAACGACCGGACTATGAAGCGCTCGGTATTCAGGAGCGCATCGATCGCAAGGGCCCACCCTTGTATTACGCAGGGAATAAATTTCAGCCGGAGTGGCTGGAGTCCTGGCTGCAGAATCCCACTCGCTTGCGGCCAGCTGGCATCTTCCCAGCGGCTGCCGTGAAGGAAAGCGAAGAGTTCGATGTGATTGATCCCGACAAACTGATCGAACATCCGGCGCTGACAGCTGAACAGGCGAGTGAAGTCGCCACTTATTTGATGAGTCTGCGGCACCACGACGATCTCATTGCAGCCAATACTTATGAGCCAGGCACCATTGCCAAGCGCATGGGGCAGTTGAATTTCTCCAAATTCAATGGCTGCGATGCCTGTCACAGCGATGAGCCCGGCTACGGAGGGTTGTCCGGTCCCGAGTTGTACACCGCCTGGCAACGTCTGCAGCCGGCGTTTATCGCGTCTTTTATTGCCGACCCGGTAGCGTGGGATCCGCATACCTTGATGCCCAAATCGGGGCTCAATGAGGGCGCGGTAGCAAGACTGACTAATTACCTGAAATTGATCGGGGAGGAACAGCCATGAAGAAGTCTTTGCTAATGGCGGCAACCCTGGCTCTTGGCTGTATTCCGCTCGCCTACGCTGATGATGTCGCTCGCGGTGAAAAGCTCTACAACGTTTACTGCGTTCAATGTCACGGTCTTTCCGGCCACGGTGATGGTGTCAATGTGCCTGCGTTGAGCGTACAGCCGAGAAATCATCACGACACTGCCGAAATGACGGCCCGCAGCGACGAAGAGTTGTTCAAAGCCGTCAAGCACGGCGGCAAGAGCATCAACAAGTCCGTTCTGATGCCAGCCTGGGGCGGCAATCTGGACGATGACGATATTCACGCGCTGGTTAGCCATATGCGCAATCTGTGCTGTCGAAACGGAGAGTAAAGCTATGAACAAGATTTTACCGCTAACGCTGGCTGCGGCCTGTTTTTTTGCCCTCAATGTTCATGCTGAATTTCGGCAGTTCGAGTTGACGATTGAGGAGGTCGACCTGGAGGTCGCTCCCGGTTTTAGTCCCAAAGTCTGGGCCTTCAACGGCCAGGTGCCGGCGCCGCTGATGCGGGTCAAGGAAGGTGACGAAATCGAAGTGACGGTCTTCAACAATACGACACTCACCCACACGATCCATTGGCACGGTATCTATCAGACCGGAACCTGGCAAATGGATGGCGTCCCGGAGGTGACCCAGCCAGCTATCGAACCCGGTGATAGTTTCGTCTACCGGTTCGTGGCCAACAAGACCGGTAGCCTCTGGTATCACTGCCACGTCAACACCGCCGAGCATATCGATTTGCGCGGTATGTGGGGTGCTCTGATCGTCGATCCTAAAGAGCCCACCGAGCTGGAAAAAGAAGTCACCAAAGAGGCTGTCTTATTCTTTTCCAGCTGGGATTCCTCGGTAGCCTATACCTATGGTGAAAATGCGGTACCGGGTCGTGAGCTGGATTATTTTTCTATCAATGGCAAGTCTCACCCCTATAACCAGCCGCTGCGGGTAAAAGAGGGGGATGTACTGCGCATGCGCTTGTATGCACCCACCTCGCCAGTGGCTTTCCACCTCCACGGTCACGACGTCTTGATCACCCACAAGGACGGCACTGCACTGCCTCATCCGTATTGGGCCGACGTGGTACCGATTCAGCCCGGTGAACGCTACGACATCATCGTTAGGATGAATAACCCAGGCATCTGGATGGTGCACGATCACATTGAGGAAAACACCACCGCAGGCGGTAAGGAAATGGGCGGCACTATGATGGTGGTTGAGTACGAGGGGATCGAAAAGCCGGATTTCTACATGTGGAAGGACGTCGAGTTTGAGCCTGATTTTTATATGAGTGAATCCCTGGCGAAGCCCCACGGACTCCATGATATCGAGGTCTTCAAGGGGGTAGACCCGACGCTGGAGCGGCGTCCACGGACGTCGTCTGGACACGGCCACTGATACTCGGGATGAGACGAGGTTTTAGGTTGTGTATGTAGCGGTCATATCAAGTGTCACGGTGTCAGCTTGCTGGCGTGGTGCAAGTCACGCCTGTCACTCTTGAGGGAGCCATGAGATGTCCATTCGTCACACCTGTCGGTATTTTGCTTATGCAACGGCGGTCGCCACATCAGCTCTCGCTGTAGCCGAGCCGCTACAGGTGGCCCATTTTCACACTCCGCGGCTGGAAGAAATTATTGTTACGTCGACGCGCGAGGCGCGTGCTCGTCAGGAACTGCCGGAGTCAGTAGGGGTGCTCGACCGGACCGCTATTGAGCAGGTGGCGCCGAGTCATCCCTCGGAGCTACTCAACCGACTTGCTGGCGTACACGTCAACCATGTCGGCGGCGAGGGGCATATGACAGCTATTCGTCAGCCGTTGACTACCGGTGGTGTTTATTTGTTTCTGGAGGACGGTATTCCCACCCGCCCCACAGGGTTTTTCAACCACAATGGACTGTACGAAATCGATATGAGCCAGGCTGCACGGGTTGAAGTGACCCGTGGCCCCGGCTCGGCTCTGTACGGTTCGGATGCCATTGGAGGGCTCATCAACAGTCTCACCCGTGAGCCAGGGGATAGCCGCGAGCTTGAGGCAACACTGGAAGCTAATGAGCACGAGGGATATCGAGCCTTGTTGGCAGCCAGCGGCCCTCTCGGCGAGGCCGATCGCATAGGCGTGCAGGTCAATTTCACTGACCAGAGTGATTTCCGTGATCATGGCGATTACCGTCGCCTGTCTGTCACCGCTCGCTGGGACAGGGACTGGACTTCTACGCTGTCGAGCCAGACAGTGTTGGCCTGGTCGGACATCGATCAGAGCGGTATCTCTACTCTCGATGAAGAGGATTATCGCCGCCGTCCGAGGACCAATTACTATCGTGGAGATGTTGGCTTTCGCGAGGTGCAGGCCTTGCGCCTGTCGAGCGCCTGGGTGTGGGAACCGGATGACCGGGTGCAGTGGTCTATTACCGCTTTCTACCGCGACAACCGCATGGACCTGATGCCTTTTTGGATGTTGTCCTATGATCCCAATGTCTACACCACAGAATTTCAGACTATCGGCTTGATGTTTAAACAACGCCGTGTCTTCGATGGGCTGAATGTAGAGTGGATTGCGGGAATGGATGTGGACTATACGCCCTCCAGCTACCGGGAACACCGTATTCAGCTGTACCAGGAAGGCAATTTGTATGTGGACTATGCCCGCACTGGCCGGACGAACTATTATTTTGATGCGGATCAGCTGGCCCTGTCTCCCTATACCCAGCTTGAATGGCAGCCGTTACCTGGTTTGCGGCTTACTGCTGGCTTGCGTTACGACAGCTTCGAAGTGGATTACCAGGACCGCCTGGCTGCCGATAGCGCCGAGGTAGGTGTATTTGCGCCATTACCTTTTCCTTCCCGCCACTTCCGCCCTGACAGCCAGACCGTTCGCTTCGACCAGTGGAGCCCCAAGCTCGGACTGGTGTACGACCTGCATCCACACCACAACCTCTACGCCAGTCGCCGCCATGCCTTTCGGGCACCCACTGCCGGACAATTATTTCGCGGCGGCGCGGTGGCAGACACTACGAATCTGGAGCCTGTCACAGCCGTGAGTCACGAGGTGGGGCTGCGCGGGCAGCTCACGAAGAGGCTGGATTACGATCTCGCTCTCTATCACATGGTGGTGGAAGATGACATCGTCAGCCTGATCAGCGACGGTACCCGGATGACTGTCAACAGCGGTGAAAGTCGTCATAAGGGAGTGGAATTGACGCTGGAGGCACATTTGTCGGAACACTGGCATGCCTCACTTGCCTGGAGCCACAGTCGCCAGGACTATCGTGATTTCAGTACAGTGTGCGGCAGCGCCACCTGTCGTTTCGACGGTAATGCCATACCGCGTGCGCCGCGAGATATGGGCAACGCCAGCCTGGCCTATCAGGCTCCCGATGAGCGGTGGCGGGTGGAACTGGAATGGAGCCACCTGGGTCGTTACTATACTGATGAAGCGAATAGTCAGCGTTACGGTGGACACAACCTGGTGGCCCTGCGGGGCCAGTACCGTCTCAACAAAAACTGCGAACTGTACGGCCGCATCCATAATCTCACTGACCGGCGCCATGCTACCTACGTAAGTAACCAAGTGGGTGCGACAGCCTTGGACTACCGGCCCGGCCAGCCGCGCACGGCAACGGTCGGTGTGAGAGTGCGGCTGTGACAGGCGAGTGGAAGCAGGACGACCGGCCATGAACAAATCCAGATGGGTGCAGAAGGCCAGGGTATGGCACCGCCGGCTCGGTTGGGTGGGCGGTATTGCTTTGCTGTTGTTTGGCATCTCCGGTCTCACCCATCCTTTAATGACCTGGTTTGGCCCACAGCCTGCGGTGTTTTTTCCACCCCAAGCCCATATCGAGTCCACTGAGATCGCCGCTATCCCGGCGATTCTGGCCAGCCAGGGTATTGCCAGTGCGCAGCAGGTCAGGATAGTACCGACCGCCGACGGCAACAAATTACAGGTTACCGACACCAACCAGCGTCGCTACTTTGCACTGGATACAGGTGCAGAGCACCTCGACTTCGATCGTCAGCAGGGCGAGTGGCTGGCCCGCTACTACACCGGGCTCGCTGACACGCCGATTCGGGAAATGTATTTGCAGACCCGTTTTGACAATGCCTATCCTGAGGTGAATCGCCTCCTGCCGGTGTGGCGAGTGAGCTTCGCAACCAAAGACGGGATGACAGCCTTCGTGCATACCGAGCTCAATGCCCTGGCAGCACTGAGCAATAATATGCGTACCGCTCAGCAGGCTCTGTTCCGCAGCCTGCATTCCTTTAGCTGGCTCAGTAGTTGGGAGCTGCTCAGGGTTGTGGTGCTAACAGTGCTGAGCCTGAGCTTGTTGGGGCTGGGGCTGGCCGGCGCTACGTTGGTATTTGTTATGCCGGCGCGCCACATTCCCGCTGCCCGGCGGCGTTGGCACCGCTACCTCGCTCTGTTGCTATGGTTGCCGCTACTGGCATTTTCCTCCAGTGGCCTCTACCACCTGTGGCACAAAGTTGCCGCCGACGCCGATACCGGCTTTATGGCGGCCCCAGCACTGGACCTGAGACCTTTGTGGCAACAAGATCAGACCATTGTCACCCAGCTGGAGTCTCAGGAGGTAAATGCCCCGCTCAATGGTGCAAGTCTGCTGCAGGGACCGAACGCTACTCTGCTGCTACGGTTAGCCCATCCTGCCGGCCCTCAGCATGAGCATGTCCATCGGCAAGCGCGTTTTGATGGCACGTCGACCGAGCGGCCCAGTCGTCTCATTGCCCTGACAGGGACCTCTGAGGAGGGCTGGTCAGATCGCAGTCTCGCTCGTTACTTCGCTGCGGAGCATCTGGGGATTGAACAGGACGCTATTGTTGGTACAGAACTGGTAAGCGCTTTTGGACCTGATTATGATTTTCGCAATAAGCGCCTGCCAGTGTGGCGAATTCGTCATGCCGGTGGCAGTGCTTTTATCGACCCCGCCAACGGGACTCTGGTCGATCATGCCACTGCGCCGGATCGCTGGGAGGGGCACGTCTTTGGCCATCTCCATAAATGGAACTTTCTCACCCCCTGGGTGGGGCGCCAGGTGCGAGACAGCCTGGCGGTGGTGATCGTTTTGCTGGCGCTGGTATCAGCTACCCTTGGTATGGGGCTGCAGTACCGTCGCCGTCGCAGAGTTGTCGCGCAGGGCGGACAGCCGATCCTTTAACCGTTTCAGGGGGTACAGCGCTGATGATCAAGGTAGAAGTTTTTCGCTACAACCCGGAGTTGGACAGTGTACCGTCAATGCAGGTGCTGCAGGTACCTGACCATTTTCGCAAGACCATGGCGCTGGATGTGCTCGAATACCTGCGCGAGCAGGACGTGACCCTGGCTTATCGGCGCTCTTGTCGCGAAGGGGTGTGTGGTTCCGACGGTATGAATATTAATGGTGTGAATCGTTTGGCCTGTATTACGCCAGTGAGCGAGATGACGGGGGAAAACGGCACTTTAATCATCCGTCCGCTGACGGGTATGCCAGTGATTCGTGACCTGGTGGTGGACCAGAAGTTATTCTTTGAACAGTACGCCAAAGCGCGGCCTTACCTCATTAACGACGACCCGGTGCCAGCCACGGAAAGGCGTCAGTCACCTGAGGAGAGGGCAAAACTTGATGGGCTGTACGAATGTATTCTGTGTGCTTGCTGTACGTCTGGCTGCCCGTCCTGGTGGTGGAACCCTGACAAATACTTGGGGCCAGCAGCCCTGCTGCAAGCTGAGCGCTTTCTGGCGGACA
>JALNZZ010000109.1 GCA_023229065.1 Porticoccaceae bacterium | reverse complement strand
AACTCCTGCCTGGCGCTGCCGGTGAAGGAATATTCAGAGAGTGCGTCATATGATGGAAAAAATCGCTATTCCTCCGTATTCAAAGAGTATTTTTGCCCCATTTTCACGACTTTTTGCTGCAACACACCCCTATTTCAACGGCTTGATATGAAATTGGCTCTAGGACTGGCAAGCTCTGGCGGCGTATACTCGGGCCATTGGCCCCAACCTATCGTGATACAGGATTGCACATTGGCATGAACCTTAACTATCTCGACTTCGAGCAACCCATTGCAGAGCTTGAGGCAAAAATCGAAGAGCTGCAATTGGTCGGCAACGACAACTCGCTAAATATTTCTGAAGAAATCGCCAAGCTGCGAGAAAAGTCGCGACGTCTCACCGCCACCATTTACGCGGACCTCACCCCCTGGCAGGTGGTGAAGGTAGCGCGCCATCCCCATCGGCCCTATGCGATGGACTATATCAGTCGAATTTTTGACGACTTCGACGAGCTGCACGGCGACCGTCACTTTGGCGATGATAAAGCTATCGTGGGCGGGATTGCGCGCCTGGATGGCCGCCCCGTTATGGTAATCGGCGAAGAAAAAGGCCGCGGTGTCAACGAAAAGGTGTACCGCAATTTTGGTATGCCCAAGCCGGAGGGCTATCGCAAGGCGCTGCGCCTGATGGAGATGGCCGAGCGTTTTCAGCTGCCGGTGCTGACTTTAATCGACACTCCCGGTGCTTATCCGGGCATCGACTCCGAGGAGCGCGGCATCAGTGAATCCATCGCTCGCAACCTGGCGGTGATGTCGCGGCTGCGCACGCCTATTATTTGTACGGTAATCGGCGAAGGCAGCTCCGGCGGCGCCATTGCCATCGGCGTCGGCGACCGTCTCAATATGCTGCAGTACGCCACCTATTTCGTGATCTCGCCGGAAGGCTGCGCCAACATTATCTGGAAAACAGCGGAGAAAGCGTCTCTTGCCGCCGAGGCGATGGGCGTGACCTCCTCGGTGCTGGAAGAGCTGGGTATCGTCGACGAAACCATACCCGAGCCGCTGGGCGGTGCTCACCGCGATTTGGAGAGCACGGCAGCCACTCTCAAAACAACACTCAGCCGCCAGCTGGAAGAGCTTGCCGCTGAGCCGCTCGACGGTCTGCTGGACAGGCGCTTTGATCGCCTGATGTCTTACGGCAGTTAGGGTATTGGCGTGCCGTGGCTGTAAGGCGCGCCGGGCCTTGCCTTTATGTCACCCTTTGACGAGCAAACCCTGGCCCCCTGGCTGCCGACGTTAACCCGCGCGCCTTCTTTGCTGGTGGGCTTCAGCGGCGGTCTGGACTCCACCGTGTTGCTGCACGCTCTATGCCGCTTGTTGCCTTCCCAGAAGCTCCGCGCCATCTACGTCAATCACGGGCTGTCGCCCAACGCTGCTACCTGGCAGGCGCACTGCGAGCAGGTGTGCCAGTCCCTCGGCGTTGCGCTCCAGGTCGAAAAAGTGACGGTGACTGTCGCTGGCAAGGGGCTGGAAGAAGCAGCTCGGGAGCAGCGCTATCGCGCCTTTACCAAGTACCTGGGCAAGGGCGGTTTGCTGCTGCTGGCTCACCATCGTGACGACCAGGTGGAAACCGTGCTGTTTCGGTTATTGCGGGGCTCTGGCCCCCGCGGCCTGGCGGGCATGCCGGTGAGGCGCCCACTGGGGCAGGGTGAGTTGCTGCGCCCTCTGTTGACAGTGGGGCGCGACGAGCTGCAGGCCTGGGCCAGCGCCGAGGGGCTGACCTGGATTGAAGACGAGTCCAATGCCGGGACAGACTTCGACCGCAATTTTCTGCGCCTTGAGGTGCTGCCCCCGCTCGTCCAGCGCTGGCCGGATCTTCACCGCCGCATTCTGCGCAGCGCCCACGATTGCGGCGCTAGCGACCAACTGCTTCGCGAAGTAGGGGAGGAAGACCTGCAGCGCCTCGGCGAGCGCACCGAGCGCCTCGGCTGGAGCCTGCCGGTAGCCGAGCTGGAAGCCCTGTCGCCCTCGCGCCGCACCAACCTTCTACGCACCTGGCTGGCCCTGCGCGGCCTGCCGACCCCGGGCCACCGCTTGCTGACAACAGTGTGCAACGACCTGCTGCCAGCCCGCGACGACGCCGCGCCGCTGGTGCGTTTTGGTGAGGCAGAGCCGCAGGGAGAAGTGCGTGGTGGAGAGTTCCGCCGCTACAGTGGCCGTCTATTTCTGCTACCAGGCCATCTACCGCCAGTCGCGCAAAATGCCCTCCTGCGCTGGCACCCCGACACACCGCTGGCACTGCCCGGCAACTTCTCCCTCACGGCGAGGACCACAATCGGTGGCTTGCGGTTACCCGCCAGTGGTGAATTGGAGGTGCGCTTTCGGCAGGGAGGTGAGCGCTGCAAGCCCGTGGGCCGAGCAGGCTCCCGGCCTCTGAAAAAACTGCTCCAGGAGCAAGGCCTGGAGCCCTGGCTGCGAGATCGGGTGCCGCTGATTTTTGTCGACGGCGAGCTGGCAGCAGTCGGGGACTTGTTTGTGTGTGAAGGGTTTGCAGAAGAAGGCGAGGGAATGGGGCTGGTGTGGAGAACAGAGCCTGTTTAGAGATCCGTTGTCTTAGACCTCCTTTGTCATTCCGACTAGCATCCTTTGTCATATCGATCTGCGATTGTTGTCATCTAGACCCGCGCCCTTTGTCATCTCGACCAACGGGAGAGATCTGATACCTCGGTGGTAAAGATCCCTCCACTCCGGTCGGGATGACATAACACTCCGGTCGGGATGACAAATGTAGAAAGGTTGGGCGAGATGACAGATGAAGTGGCCGGGATGACAGACTAGAGAAAGCACGCTCCTTTACCATCAGAGCAATTGAGCCAAAGGGGCGTTTCTGGTAGTCTGGCACCCCATCTCCTGGAAGGTGGCGGCCGACTATTTTCTCCCGCCCGGTTTGCCCGCTTTCTGGCACAGACTTCCCAATAGCCAGCACACGTTTGTAGGGTCTCGATGACACGTTTTATTTTTATTACTGGTGGCGTGGTTTCTTCCCTGGGCAAGGGTATTGCCGCCGCGTCCCTGGGTGCCGTACTCGAGGCTCGCGGGCTCAAGGTCACCGCGCTCAAGCTCGACCCTTACCTCAACCTGGACCCGGGCACCATGAGTCCCTTCCAGCACGGTGAGGTATTTGTGACCGAGGATGGCGCCGAAACCGACCTCGATCTCGGCCATTACGAGCGCTTCCTGCGCTCCAAAATGACCAAAGCCAACAACTTCACCAGCGGCCAGGTGTACGAAACCATTCTGCGTCGCGAGCGCCGCGGTGACTACCTGGGTGGCACAGTGCAGGTGATCCCCCATGTCACCGACGAGATCAAGCGCCGCATCCTGCAGGGCGGAAGCGCTGACAGCGCCGATATTGCGCTGGTGGAAATCGGCGGCACCGTGGGCGACATCGAATCCCAGCCCTTTTTAGAGGCGATTCGCCAGCTCAAGATGGAGCTGGGTTCCAATCGCGCCCTGTTGATCCATCTTACCCTGGTGCCCTATATCGCCACCGCTGGCGAAACCAAGACCAAGCCCACCCAGCACTCCGTCAAGGAGTTGCGCTCCATTGGCTTGCAGCCCGATGTTCTGCTGTGCCGCTCCGAGGTGGAGATCGACCTCGGCCAGCGCCGCAAGATCGCGCTGTTCACCAGTGTTGAAGAGCGCGCCGTGGTGCCTCTGATGGACGCCGATACCATCTATCGCATTCCCCAGCACCTGCGGGAGTGGGGTCTCGATCAGTTCGTGGTGGAGCGCTTTCACCTCGACTGTCCCCCCGCCGACCTCAGCCAGTGGGAGTGGGTGGCAGAAAACAAACTGAATCCGGAAAAGGAAATCACCGTCGCCATGGTGGGCAAGTACATGGAGTTACTGGATGCCTACAAGTCGCTCAACGAGTCGCTGGAGCACGCCGGTATTCACACCCGCACCCGGGTGAATATTCGCCACCTGGACTCCGAAGAGTTGCAGGACGAGCAGAGCCTGAGTCTGCTCAGCGGCTGCCACGCCATTCTGGTACCCGGTGGTTTTGGTGAGCGCGGCGTCGAAGGCAAGATTCGCGCGGTCCAGTTTGCGCGCGAAAACAATGTTCCCTACCTGGGCATCTGCCTGGGAATGCAGGTGGCCGTTATCGAGTTTGCCCGCAATGTGGTCGGGCTTGACGGCGCCAACAGCACTGAGTTCAGAAAAGAGACACTGCACCCGGTGGTGGCCCTGATCACCGAGTGGGTCGACGAGAGCGGCAACGTCGAGCGCCGCAGCGAAGACTCCGACCTCGGCGGCACCATGCGCCTCGGTGCCCAGATGGCGACGCTGGAGCCCAACTCGCGGGCCTACGAGATCTATGGCACTGACACCATCAAGGAGCGCCACCGTCACCGCTACGAGGTGAACGATCATTATGTGGCGCAACTCCAGGCGGCGGGGCTGCGGGTGGGCGGTTGGTCCGAGGACAATCACCTGGTGGAAACCATCGAGCTGCCGAGCCATCCCTGGTTCTTTGCCTGTCAGTACCACCCCGAGTTTAATTCCACGCCGCGGGACTCCCATCCCCTGTTCCTGGGCTTTATCAATGCCGCCCTGGATTATGCGGCTGAGCACCCCGAAGGTGTGCACTAAATGGCAGTGACCGTACGGGTTAGGGATATCCCGGTTGCCAACGACCGGCCCTTTGTGCTGTTTGGTGGTATGAATGTGCTGGAGTCCCGGGAGCTGGCGCTGCGGGTAGCAGAGCACTATGTGAAGGTGACTGCCGAGCTGGGCATTCCCTACGTTTTCAAGGCTTCCTTCGACAAGGCCAATCGCTCCTCCATCCACTCCTATCGGGGGCCGGGACTGGAGGAGGGCATGCGCATCTTTGAAGAGGTGAAGCAGACCTTTGGCGTCGCCGTGATTACCGATGTGCACGAGCCCTGGCAGGCTGCGCCGGTGGCGGAAGTGTGCGACGTTATCCAGCTGCCCGCTTTTTTAGCGCGCCAGACCGATCTGGTGACCGCCATGGCGGCTACTGGCGCTGTTATCAATATCAAAAAACCCCAGTTTATGAGCCCCAGCCAGGTAGTCCACCTCAGCGAAAAGTTTCGCGAGTGCGGCAACGACCAGCTGTTGCTGTGCGAGCGCGGCAGCTGCTTTGGCTACGACAACCTGGTGGTGGATATGCTCGGTTTTGGCACCATGAAAAAAGTCACCGGCGGCCTGCCGCTGATTTTTGATGTCACCCATGCCCTGCAATTCCGCGACCCCATGGGGGCGGCCTCAGGCGGTCGCCGCGGCCAGGTGGCAGAGCTGGCTCGCGCCGGTCTTGCTACCGGCCTGGCCGGCTTGTTCCTCGAAGCCCACCCCGACCCTGACCGGGCTCTATGCGATGGCCCCAGTGCCCTCGCCCTCGACAAGCTCAAACCCTTCCTGCAACAGATGAAAGCCGTGGACGACCTGGTGAAAAGCCTGCCCGCGCTGGATACTCACTGATAGTCCGCACCAACCGGAGAACCTCAATGACCAAGATTGTCGACATCCGCGCCTGGGAAGTCCTCGACTCCCGTGGCAACCCCACCGTTAATGCCGATGTTGTCCTCGACAGCGGCGAAGTGGGCAGTGCCTGCGCGCCCTCGGGAGCCTCCACCGGCTCCCGCGAAGCCCTGGAACTGCGCGATGGCGACGCCTCCCGCTATCTTGGCAAAGGTGTCCTCAAGGCGGTCGGCAATATCAATACCACCGTGCGCGGGCTGCTGCTCGGCAAGGACGCAGCGGATCAGCGCAACCTCGACCGCCTGATGCTGGAGGCCGATGGCACGGACAATAAATCAGTGCTCGGTGCCAACGCCATTCTCGCCGTGTCCCTCGCCGCTGCCAAAGCTGCAGCGGCCGCCAAAAAAGTGCCCCTCTACGCCCATATCGCCGATATCAATGGCACTGCCGGCCAGTACAGCATGCCGGTGCCGATGATGAATATCCTCAACGGCGGCGAGCACGCCGACAACAATGTGGATATTCAGGAGTTTATGATTCAGCCGGTCAAGGCACCGACCTTTGCCGAAGCTCTGCGCCAGGGTGCGGAAATTTTCCACCACCTGAAGAAAGTGCTGTCCGCGCGCGGTCTTTCCACCTCCGTGGGCGACGAGGGCGGCTTTGCCCCCAACCTGCCCTCCAACGAGGCGGCGATCGAGGTGATTGCCGAGGCCATCGCCAATGCCGGTTACAAACTGGGCGAGGACATCACCCTGGCACTGGACTGCGCCGCTTCCGAGTTTTACAAAAACGGTAAATACGACCTGGCGGGTGAAGGCAAAGTGTTCAGCCCCAGCGAATTTGCCGACTACCTCACCGCCCTGGTGGATCGCTATCCGATCCTGTCGGTGGAAGACGGCATGGACGAGAGCGACTGGGACGGCTGGGCCGACCTCACCGCCAAAGCGGGCGATCGCTGCCAGCTGGTGGGCGACGATTTGTTTGTCACCAACACCCGGATTCTCAAAGAGGGCATCGACAAGAAGATCGCCAACTCCATCCTGATCAAGTTCAACCAGATCGGCTCACTGTCGGAAACCCTGGACGCCATCGCCATGGCGAAAAACGCCGGTTACACCGCAGTGATCTCCCACCGCTCTGGCGAGACCGAGGACACCACCATCGCCGACCTGGCGGTAGCCACCGCCGCTGGCCAGATCAAAACCGGCTCCCTGTGCCGCTCCGACCGCGTGGCCAAGTACAACCGCCTGCTGCGGATCGAGTCCGAGTTGGGAGCGCTGGCCCCCTACCGCGGACGCGCTGAGTTTAGCCGCTGATTTGAGGGCTTGTATGTCATCCCGACCGGAGTGGAGGGATCTTTACCACCGAGGTGTCAGATCTCTCCCG
>JALNZZ010000065.1 GCA_023229065.1 Porticoccaceae bacterium | reverse complement strand
TTGGGCCAGACGTAGTTCACCATGCTGCCGGAGGTGTCGATGATGAAGATCAGGTACTCGCTGTCGACGGGGATGCCGCCTACCAGGTCGTTGGCGGTGTGTTCGCGCTGTGCCAGCAGGCGCTGCATCTCTTCGGTGAGGACTTGCAGGGCGAGGGCGAGTTCGTCTCGTTCGGTGGTGTCGACTTCGGCCACGGCCTGGTGTTGGCGCTCGAGGCTGGCGAGTTGTGCCTGGAGTCGGGCGATGCGTTGGCGGTAGTCGGACAGTTGTTCCTGTTTGCTCTGCAGTTCGCGGTTGAGCACTGTGGCTTCGCCGCGCACTTCGAAGAGTTGCTGCTGAAGGTCTCGCAGGCTGCGGTGGAGGTCTTCGCCGCTTTCGAAGGCGGTGGGGTCGCCGGGGCGGGCGATCAGTACCAGCAGTAAGACGGCGCCGAGGCCGCAGCTGACAATGTCGAGAAAGGACAGGCTCATGTCCGGCATTGGGCGGCGTTGTCTTGTCACGGCGAGGTCCTCTTCGTCACGCTCATGCAACCTCTCAAGGCCAGTCGGTGGCAGGGCTCATAAAGGACCCTCCCGAGGCGATCCCCAGTTGCCAGAACAGGGCGGCGGCGGAGGGGTCGCCCTCCATGGGGAAGAGAATTACATTGACTGGCACGCGAGGCAAGGCGCGCGCTGCCTCGTTGAAGAGGTCGGCGCGTTCGCGGCCGCTGATGGTGTTTTTGCGGGGTGCCGTGCGGCCCTGGGTGGGCAGGCCGTCGGTGATCAGGAACACGTTGTCCGGGGCGGGGGAGAGGGTTCTGATGGCGCTGAAGGCGTTGATCAGGCTGGTGCCGCCGCCCGGCACTCTGGCTTTAAGGCCCGCCAGTGCTTCTCCGGCCTGGCGGCTGTCGGCGCTCGACAGCCAGCTGCCATCGCTGCCTGCCAGGGCTGGGGTGGCGGCGGTGTCGAAGACGATGATCTGAAATTGGCTGGTGGGGGGGATGCGCGCCATCAGCCATTCGACGGTGCGCACTGCTCGCTGCCATTTTTCGGACTGGCGTTTTACCTGGTCGCTCATGTTGCGGCGGCGCACTACGTTGACGATGTCTTCTGCCAGCATGCTGGCGGAGGCATCGACCAGGAACAGGATGCGCTGGCCGCCGAGTTTGAGGCCGGTGAGGTATTGGCGGTCGCCGTCGCCGGCAAACTGCTGGAGGTCCTGGCCGCGGCCTTGTTCCCGCAGTTCAGCGGTGCGGGCTTCCAGTTCTTCCACCTGGCGGCGCAACAGGGGAATCTCGTCCTCGGGGTCGGCTTGCAAGCTGAGTTCTTCGCGGCGTTCTTCGATCTGGCGCAGTACCCGGTCCGACAGGCCCTGGGCTTCGACAATTTCTTGTTCCAGGGCGCGGATGCTGTTGCGCAGTTCAACCTGCTGGCGTTCGCCTTCGAGGATTTCTTCGGCGAGCAGGCTGGTTTCGGCGCTCAGGTCAGCGATGCCCTGGACGGCATCGGGGCTGTGTTTGAGCAGCAGGAATAACAGGGTTACTGCGCCCAGGCCACAGGCCATGATGTCGAGAAACGACAGGTTGAAGGGGTTGATGTCGCGCTTGCGCTTCGCCATGTCAGGGTCTAGTTCTCGGCAGCCTCGATCAGGCGCAGTTCATAGCCCTCGGCGCGCAGCGAGTCGCCGCTGCGCAGGTTGTCGCGGTCGCCTTCCACTGCTATTTGGTAGCGGCTGTGTTCGAGCCAGGTACGACCGCTGGCAGTGCGGATCAGCAGGGGGGCTGCGGCGTCGCGGCTGATGGCAATACCGTTGTCGCCAATCTCGATACCGAGTTCGCTGTCCAGGGGCCAGGCGCGGTGGCCGTGCAGCAGGTGGGTTGGGGGTGGTGCCAGCGCCGCGACCGGTTGGGGCGGGGCGGTGTTTTCGCCTGTGCTGTGGCGCGGCAGGCGGGTAATGAAGTCGACGCCGCTGTCTCCTTCGCTGTGGATGACGTCGGCGGCTTGCCGGCAGGCGTCGATAGCCTGGCGCTCATCCAGTAGCTGGGCGTTCAGCAGGGCGTCGAGGCCCGGGAGTTTGCCGAGCCGATGACTGGCCACCAAGGGGCCGTTGATTGCCAGGCGGGCGATTTGCTCCCGCAGCCGGTTGATGCGCGACAGGCTGCTGTCGAGCAAGGCGCTGCGCTGCAGGTTGAGGCGGAAGTCCCCTTGCGGAGTGGCCAGTTCCAGCGTGGCCTCGGGGCTCCGGGCGAGGGCGGATAGAACGCTGGGCAGTTTGCTGAACAGCTGTTGCTCGCCAGCAGCGGTGTGCAGGGGGTCGTAGCGGTATTCGCGAATAAACAGGTTGGCGATGTATTGAGCCCAGCCGCTGTAAAAGTGATGCAGGCCGGCATCCGGCAGTACTTCCACCGCCTGGCGAACTACCTGCCCGCCACCACTGAGACGGGTCAGCACAGCCTGGTGAAGCTGGATATCGAGGTACAGCAGTTCTGCATCGCTGCGGTTAAGGGCGATGCCATCCAGGGTGCTGGCGGCTGCCACAGCGGCGTCCACCAGGCCGAGAGTCTTTACTGGCAGGGCATTGGCGAGGCCGAGCAGAATGGCGAGCTGGTCGCGGGAGAAGCTGCCGGGGATGGCAAAAAGAATTTCTCCCGGCTCCCCCAGCTGTCGGTGGAGCTGGGCGAGCTGAGCATAGGCGAGGTCGGCGTAGTGGCGGGCATAGCGGTTGCCGTTTGTCAGGGGGGTCAGGCTGAGCCGCTGCCAGAACTGGTTGAAGCTGCGCTGGGGGTGTAGCCAGGCCTGGTTGAAGGCGGCTTCACCGGTATCTATGCCACTGCTGTTGAGAAGGGCAAATCCGGGGTCGCGCAGCAGTCGACCGTCGGCACTGCAGGCGAGAATCTCGCTGTCGACCAGCTCGATAACGGGGGTGTTGCTCACGATGTTTCCTCGTCGGCCTTCAGGTGGCGCAACAAGTTGCGGTCACAGTAGTTGTGGGTGTCCAGTACCAGGCGTTCCTGCACCAGCTGCAGCTGGTGCAGCAGGAACATCAGCACAATACTGACCACCAGGGCGATAAAGGTGGAGTTGAAAGCCACGCCGAGGCTTTCTGTTACCCCGGCGATATCGCCTTGCACTGCCCGGTGGGCCTGGCTGAGGGCATCGCCGATGCCGCGTACGGTGCCGATAAAGCCGATGGAGGGCACCGCCCAGGTGATGTAGCGGATCATGGAGAGCTCCGAGTCGAGGCGCTCGCTCTCCGTGTCGCAGACAGTGCCGACGGCTGCGGACACCTCGTGGATGTTGCCGGTGGCGCTGAAGCGGTGCAGGGCTGTGGATAGGGCGCGGGCGAGCAGAAATTCCTGCTGCTCTTCCGGCAGCGCCTGAATGGGACGCGTGAGCTGGCGGGCATCTTCCGGCAGGATGCGGGTGCCCTCAGTCACCTGTAGCAGGGGCGCCTGCAACAGGCGGCGCTCGGCCAGGGTGCGGCGTCCTTTGTAGGCCATGATGGCGATTGCCCACAGCATCAGAATCAGGCAGGCCTCCTGCTCGTAGTCCTTGAGCACGACGTAGAGGGAGCGCTCAGCGACGAAGGTTTCACTGGCTTGCTGGCGGAGCTGATCCGCTTCCAGCTTGGCGTGGGCGTTGGGGCGGATCAGCGCTACATACAGGCCGTGTACCAAAATCACGGACAGCAGCAGGGCGAACAGCTGATAGATAAATTCCTGGTTATGCCGGTCGCGCATGTCAGATATCCACAGGAAAAGGTACAGAGAGATCCTCGGAGATAGTCTCGGAGGGGCGGAAGGGGTCGTCCGAAGGCGTACGGGTGCGCGTCTCCTCCTGGCGGCTGGCCGGCGCGGGATTGGTCTCTGTGCGCACTTGCTCCTGCTGCTCGCTGGTGGGGGTAGAGCTGGGAGTCGAGGAGGAGGTACGCTGCTCTGGCTCGGCCTCCTGCGCCACCGCCCAGCTCGAGGTCAGGGTCAGCATGGCGACAGCAAGCAGGGTGGCCAGGAGGCTCCTGCAGAGGGTGCTCGGGTAGTGGGGACTGTTGTGATTATGTCTCATCGTCTATCTCTGTATGAAGAGGATGTGCTGGGCTCCTCAACACAGCTTCCTGGATTAACGGGCGTAGCGGGCGATCCGAAAGCCTACATCATCGCGGGGGTCGCTGCCGTAGTCGCGGAAGGATAGCCGCAACTCGGTCAGGGTGCCATGGCGCCAGCTGGCACCGCGAATCACTCTAAATTCGCCGCTCTCGGGGCCGAGGGAGTCGGTGCGCGGAGCGGTTCCCAACGTGGTCTCGATGCCATAGTAATCGTGTACCCACTCCGCCACATTGTGGCCCATGCCGTAAAGTCCGCGGCCATTGGCGGGCAGGGCGGTGACCGGTGCCGAGACGATATGGCCGTCGCGGTAACCGGCCACCACCCGGCCGAGCAGATCGGCGGCACTGGCATCGGCATAGTTGACGCCCGCCGAGGCCGGTGGCGGAAAGGCCTCGCCCCAGGGGAAGCGGCGCAGAGCACCGCCGTCCGCGGCGCGGGCTGCCCACTCCCACTCGGCCTCACTGGCCAGGCGATAGCCGGTGGATTGGGGGTCGTGGCCAGTGATTTTGCCGCCGGACTCTTTATAAAACGGTGGCAGGCCGTCCCGTGCACTCAGCCAGTTGCAATAGAGAGCGGCGTCCTCCCAGCTGACTTTCACCACGGGCTGATCCGGCAGGTCGAGGGTGTTGCGGTTGAAATGACTGGAGGAGTGGGTGACCCGGAACTGCTTGAACTGGGCGTTGGTCACGGGCGTGGTCGCCAAATAGAAGGGGCGCTCAAAAGCTACTGTGCGCTGGGTTTCGTTGGCGCGCCGACCCTGCTCGCGCCGCGACGAGCCGAGGGTGTGGCTGCCAGTGGGGGCCATCAGCAATAGTCGCTGACCGGCACTGGTGGTGAGTTCTGGTGCCGGCGTCGTGGGGCCAGAGGGAGTGTCGGGACGCAGGGCGAAGTGAACCCGCTGTTCCATGCCGGGGCGCGGAGTCACGGTACGGCTCTCGCTGGCGTGGCCGGCAAGCCGCGCCTCGATGCGGTGGGGGCGCGCCGGCAAGCTGATCTCCCCCGGTTCGCGCTGCTGGCCGTCTACCAACAGGATGGTGCCTGGCGGGCTGGCACTGAGCTGGAGGGTGCCGAGGTTTGCCTGCAGTCGAATATCCACAGTGCGCTCCTCGCCAGCGGCGAGTTGCAGGTGCTGGTCGGCGCTGTGGTAGCCGTCCAGCAGCAGGGCGATACGGTGCTCTCGGTTTGGCTCCAGTTCCAGTTCCAGTGGGGTGCGGCCCCGGTACTGGTCGTTGACGGTGACGGTGGCGCCGCTGGGTGTGCTGGTGATGTTGGCGAGCCCGGCAGCGGGAGAGAGGGTGACGGTAGGCTGCTCCAGGGTTTGACCCACCACCCCGTACAGCACTTGTTCCCAGCGGCGATGGCCGGCGAGTTTGAGGCTGACGGGCTCGCCGCTTTCCAGTACCTGGGCGGTCAGCGGAGTGGTGCCGACGGGCTGGCCGCCGACGCTGACTTCGGCACCCGAGGGCTCGCTGGTCAGCTTGATCAGGCCCCAGGCGGGTTCCAGTGCCACTTCGAGTCGCTCGGTAATTTCCATGCCCGGCAGGGCCAGCTCACCGCGCCAGGGCTTGTGGCGGGGGTGAAGCAGTTCGACGCGATAATCACCGGCAGGCAGCTCGGCAAGGGTCTGGGGCGTTTCGCCCCGATCGCGGCCGTTGAGCAGGATCCGCGCGCCCTCAGGTTCGGTAACCACCGCCAGTTGCCCCGGCTTTTTGTCCAGCTCGATGGCAATCCGCTGCTCGGGTTCCGGGCCGACGGTGATGGTGCGATCCAGATCCCGATAGCCGGGAGCGCTGGCTTCCAGGCGGTAGGTGCCGGGGCGCAGCAGCAGGTGGTCGGCGATGGTAACAGCCAGACCGCCGCTGATCTCGGTGGTTGCCTCGGCGGGGGTGACCTCCACGGTAAGAGAGCGGGCGGTGAACACAAACCAAAGAACGGCACCTACCAGCACCAGCAGCACGGCCACCGCGATGGAAGCGGCGGGGGGCAACCGACGCCGCGGCCCGCGCTTGCCGCCCGCAGGCTCGAAGGCAATAGGGGAGATCGTCGTACTGCGAGAGTTGTCAGGGTTCGCCATTACACCGGATCCTTGCACACGACCTGAACCTGTGGCTCGGCACCGCTGGCCACCTGGAACTCAACGCGCACATCGCGGTACCCCGCCCGGCTGCCCACAGCCACATAGTGGCCGGGTTTGAGGTCTATGCTGTGTTCACTGAAAGTGCCCAGCTCCGCCACCCGCAGCAGGGTGACGCGGGTGCGATTGTCCGATTCCAGTCTGACGGTGATGGGAACCTGCGAAGCGGCGAGGGCCTGCGCCAGGGCCGCCGTCTGCGCTTGCAGGCGCGGTCCCGGTTCGGCGATGGCGCGAGCATCTGCCAGCAGCTGGCGCCCCTGGTTATACACTGCCGACGAGGCCAGGCGCAGAGGGTCGTCGAGAATACGACTGATGCCGGCGTCCAGCTCGGCGCGGGCGGCACTGCGGATTGCGCCGATCCGCGCTTCCACCAGGCTCTCGTCGTCGGCGCGCAGGCGGGCGTAGAGGTCGGCGGCCTGGCGCCACTGTTCGCTGCTTTCCAGCTCCCGGGCGCTGGAAAGCTGGCGGGCCAGGGTGTTGGCCTGTTGACGGCTGTTGACCTGGGCCAGCCCGGAACTGGCATCGGCGTGGCCGGGACGAATTGTCAGGGCGCGGCGGAAGGCAGTAGCAGCGGCCTCCAGGCGCCCGTCGCGCAGCGCCACCAGGCCTTCGCTCATGGCACGGTCAAAGGCGCGCTCCGCCAGGGTATCCGTTATCGTCGCCAGCAAGTTGCGGGCCTCGTCGTGAGCCTTGTCCAGGGCCAATAACTTTTCCAGGGTAGCAGAGGCCTCCTCCAGCTGGTCACTGGCCTGTTGCTGACGGGCAGTGGCCAGCAGTGGCCGGGTCTGGGGCAGCAGAGTGGCGCGCTCCAACCCTTGTTGAGCCTCGCTGTGATCGGGCTGCAGGGTCAATACTGCCTGAAACGCGGTGCTGGCCGCCTGCTCGTCGCCGGCTGCCAGTGCTTGGTGACCGGTCGCCAGCAGACTGGTGAGATGTTCGGGCAGACTGGCTGAAATGGCGGCAAGGGCATCGAGGGCCTGCTGATAGAGAGTCAGGGCAGCGGGAAAGTCTCGCTCCCGATAGCGGGCATCGCCTTCCAGCGCCAGGGCACGGGCGTCCTCAAAGGCCTGGTCGGCCCACAGCTCCACCTGATTGGCTTCGAGGCCTTTTTGTTCGGCGAGCAGTTTGGCGAGAATATCCTGAGCTTCGCGCCGCGCCTGGGCCAGCTCTGCTTCGCTGTAGGGCGAACCGGTGCCGGGTACCGCTGCTGCAGGTGGCGGGGTGGTATCAGCGGGAGCCACCGCCGCTGGTGGTGCCGGTATAAACCACTGGGGGGCGAGAAACAGGACCGCCAGAATCGCCAGCAAAATGGCGCCGGCGGCGGGGATCAGCCAGCCTTTGCCTGCCCGCTTGGAGGTGTCGGCAGCTGTGCTACCGGGGGCCTGACGGGGGGCGGCAACGAGGTCGATGGCGGCGGGTTGAATCTTGTCACTGTGGTGCTGGGGCATGGTTACTGCGGCATCCCGTACTCGGCCTCATAGACTTGCTTGAGAATATCCTTCCATTGCGCGTACTGGGCCTGGGCGTTACCAGTGAGGGTGATGGTGCGGTCCTCCAGTTCGATCACCTGGGGCTCGAGTGCGATTTCCAGGGACTCTCCCAGTTCCGCCAGGGCCTCGATATGCATCTGGGCCTCCTGGCGCTTGCCGAGGGCGCTCTTGATCAGCATGCCGCCGGCACCGGCCGCCATCATGCCGCCAACCCGGGCGGAACCATCGCTGGAGCCGGCGGCCAGTATACCCCCTGCCACCGCAGCGATGCCGCCCACCATGCGCGCTGTGGATTCTCTCTTTAGCTGGCGGGTGGCGATAACTTCCCGGTAGCTCTCGGCGCGCCAGATCTGGTAGGGACTGTCCATGCGGCGCTGAAAGGTGTCGTAGTGTTCCTGCAGGGTATCGATAAACAGGTAGTCTCGCTCGCGGATAGCCTGGATGCGGGCCATGATAGGGTCGTTGGCAGCGGGCAGGCGGATGATCTCAAGCTCGCCGCGGCGATTGGCACGCACGTGTTCACTGTAGGCGTCGGGAACAAAATCGCGGGCAAAGCGCAGCTCCGACAGGGTTCGCAGCTCTTCGGCGCGCCCCGCTGGCAACTGGCTGCGCATTTGCATGAGATCATTGGCGATGCGGTTGTAGATGCCCTGAAAGGGATCGCGGGGCTGGCTGCGGCGATTGTCGTAGGCGTAGACGCTGGCCACTTCCCGGTAGGTCTTGTCGAGCCAGCTGCGACCGCTGCTGTCGCGGGCGACAATGGCCAGCTCAAGCTTTTCGCCATCGGAGTGGAGGATGGTACCCTCGATCGTGAGATCCACCACAGTGGTGGGGTCGGGAATTACCCGCACTGGTCCCCAGGCAGCGCTGCTCTGCAGGGTAGCGACCAGCTGACTGGCCAGATAGCGAGATTCGGCGTTGCGCACTTCCGGGCGCACGTCGTCGTCCTGCTTGCCGTCCACGCCGGGATCGAAGGGAACCACCCCGACGTCCAGCAGCTCGCTCTCGGGGATAATGGCAGTCTCCTGGCTGAGAGGCGTGTACTGGGTAGACTTGACGGTGGTGGTGCCACAGCCCGCCAGGGTCACTATCAGCAACACTGAAAACGCCTGCCAGAGCAGAGTGGTATACCAGGACTTGGTCATCGGGTATCAGTTGCCTGTCTTGTACTTGCGGTATTCATCCCAGAGTTTTTCCCTGAGCACCGGGTCGGGTTCGTTCATGGCCGCCTCGCGAATCTGACGGGCGACGATATCATCATCGCTGCCATCCACCAGGTCTGGCGGCACCTGGCCATGTCCCTGGCCACGGCCAGGCAAACCGGCAGTGGTCGATGTCGAGGCCTGGGCACCGCCGCTGTAGTCACCGTCGCCGTCGTCACCACTGCCGTCGTCCATACCCCCGGCCATGGGTCCGCCGGGCTCGCTGAGGTCACCCTCCTCGAACAGGGGGCCGCCGCCACTTCCGTTCCCACCCATACCATCTCCACCTATGCCGCTACCGTCGTCGGCGCCCCCGCCACCGCGGGGTGAGGTGGCAGAGGCCGGCAGGCTGTCGGCGATGGCCGCCACCGCTGCCCGCTCGCCGAGGATCATGGCGTCGAAGGTGGCAAAGGACTCGTTCAACTGCCCGTCCAGCGCCTCGATACGTTCGTCACCGGTCATGGCGCCAGCGGCGCCTGGGTCGGCTGTGGCACCGCCCCTGTCTCCTGCCATGTCGCTGCTAGCGGGACTTCCCGCATCGCTCTCGGTGCCTGGCACGCCAGCAGCTTCGCCGGCAGCTGCCGCTGCGCCGTCACCGTACAAACTGTCATCGCCAGCGGCGCTGTCGTATCCCGGCTCGGCAGGGGGCTGGCCGCCAGCTGTGCCATCGCTGCCGTGGGTCGAGGAGGTGGAGGGCGAGTCACCTGCCGGGGGGCTGCCATCGCTCTGCCCGCTGGGGGCGCTGCTCGCGGCGGTGGAGCTGGTGGCTGCGCCGCTGGCGGTCGACGGACTGGAAGCCGATGCCGATTGAGTCGCGCCGGAGGGGTCGGACTGGCCCGCCTCTGTCGAGCTGCTGGTCGGCGGAGTGGTGGGGGGTTGCTGTTGTGACTGTTGCTGGCTCTGGCAGCCAGCCAGTGCCAGTACCCCCAGCAGCCCAAGTAGAACAAGAGAGTATTTCATGGAGATCGGCCTGTTCACAGTCTGTCAGGGTCGCAGGGCGAGGGTATATTCCACCCCCTCGCTGCTGGACATGGTGCCATCTATCAGTCGTGGCCGAAAGCGCAGCTTGCGCAACTCGCGGGTAGCGGTGCTGGATAGCTCCTCGCTCTCGGCCGGTTGTATCTCAACAATTTCGCTGCTCCTGACATCGCCGCGGGTGCCTATGGTGAGGCGGGTGAAGATCCGCACCGCATCTTCGCTCTCGGGGTCGACGATAGTGGCGCCTTTGCTGCTGGTCGGCTGCAGGGCCAGCAGTTGCGGGGCACCGAACAGCTCGGGGAGCAACGGGTTGGTCGCCGGATCCGACTCGGCAATCTCCCAGGCCTGTCGATAGGCCTGCTGGGCGGAGTTGGTGCGCCCGAACAACAGGTGCCAGTCGCCCAGTCCGGCGAGGGCTTCAACCAGCTCCAGAGTGGTGACATTGGGGGACTCGGCAAGGGTGGCGATGATACTCTCCTGGGCACGGCGGCCATTTTGGTAGCTGTTGATCGCCAACAGCTCGTCCTGGGTGAGGGGCTCGGACATGCCGCCCATCGAGGTGCGCATGGAGAAGCCGTCCCGCGAGCCGACGGGGTAGCGGCGCTGGTGGTCAGCCAGATAGTAGTTGGTCACTACCAGGTTGTGCAGCAGGGGGAGCACCGTCAGGTTACCGCCGCCGACACGGTGGCTGATCCGCTCGATGGTATTGGCCACCAGTTCGTGGGCCCGCACCAGATGTCGCACTGCCTTGCGGTTGGGGTTGTAGCTGTAGGCCTGCAAGTGCCAATTGCTGATTTCTGAAACCAGGGGCAGCAGGCGCGGATCGTCCGCACCGTAGTCGCGACCGTACAGCCATAACAGCTGGTCGAAGTGATCGCCGACAGATTCCAGGTTGCCGAGCGCGGCATAGGAGTCGATCATGCCCCTCAGCATGGGCTCCTGGCTGACACTGTAGATGCCGTCATTGACCCGCCGAATATGCTGGGCTCGCTGGTAGGCTGTAATGGCTGCTTCGTGCTCACCGCGTAGCTGCAGAAGCTGGGCCATGCTGGTGAGGGATTCCGCCAGGCTGGGATGGTAGGTGCCGTTGAGGGCCTGCTGATGGTCGATCTGGGCCTGATAGGCGGCGAGCAGGTTCTCGACGTTGGTGTGGACCAGAAGTTCCGGGTCTGCCGCCTCGTCTTCAGGCTGGTCCGAGAACGCCGGTGGATGGGGCTGATCGAGGGATGGTTGCTCGTCACTGGAAGGTTCGTTGCTTGAAGGCTCATCGCTCGAAAGCTCGTCGGGCAGGGGCGAGTCAGCGAGACCCGGCGAGGCTTCATCCTCGACCGCGCCAGTTGCGGCGGGCTGTTGTTCTTGCTGGACCTGCTGCTCTGGGGGCACCGGGATTTCGACGACGTGCTCGGTAGCGTCTGCATTAGCCAGCAGACCGGGAGCAGCAAACACCAACAGGGCCGCTGTCACCCAGGACAGTCTTGAACTGTTATGATGGCGGAGATTCACTGCCAAGATCCTCATAGCCAT
>JALNZZ010000082.1 GCA_023229065.1 Porticoccaceae bacterium | reverse complement strand
CTCGACCGGTTCCATGTTGCCTCGACGGGTTCCATGTCATCTCGACAGGTTCCATGTCATCTCGACCAGAGGGAGAGATCTTCTACCTCGGAGGCTCAAGATCCCTCCACTCCGGTCGGGATGACAGGGCATTTTACAGTCCTGTCAGCCAGCCGTGAGTATCCTCTGCCAGTCCCCATTGAATATCATTGAGTGCCTTGCACAGGCGGGCAGTGGTGGGGCCGGCCTTGCCGGAGCCGACAGGATACTCGCGGCCTTTATGGAGCAGGGTTCCCACCGGTGTCAGTACCGCGGCGGTCCCGGCCAGTGCTGCTTCGCAGCCAGGCTTGGCAGCCCGCTCCAAAAGCTCTTCCACAGTGAGCTGCCGCTCCTGTACATCCATGCCCATATCCCGTGCCAGGGTGAGCAGAGAGTCGCGGGTGATACCGTGCAGAAAGCTGGAATCCAGAGCTTTGGTAATGATGGTATTGCCGTCGATCAGCAGGAAGTTGGCGGCACCAGTCTCCTGCACATCGCCGCCCGGACAGAACAGTATTTGGTCGGTCTGGTGCTCTGCCTTGGCTTTGAGAATCAGCCCCAGGGCACTGGCGTAGTTGCCGCCACTTTTGACCATGCCCATATGTGCTGCGCAGCGCATGGCGTCTTCCTCCAGCAACAGGCGCAGGCCGCTGTCGCCATTGCCGGAGAAATAGCTCCCAACCGGTGACAAAAGCACATACTGACAGGAGGTTACAGAGGGCGCCGCCGCCTTGCCTATTACGGGCTCAGTGCCGATATGGGTGGGACGGATATAGAGCGAGCCAGGCACTTCGGGCACCTCGTCAGCAAAGCGACTGACAATGTCGATTACCATCTTGCCGGTGGTCGCTTCGTCGATGGGCGGCAGAGAGAGGAGGCGACTGCTTTGGGCAAAGCGTGCCAGGTTGCGATCCATGCGAAAGATCTTGATGGAGCCGTCGCCGTGCCGAAATGCTTTCAATCCCTCGAAGCAGGTACTGGAGTAGTGCAGCACATGGGCGCCGGGGTGCAGGCGCAGACTGTCACTGGGGACGATCTCAGCTTCGCTCCAACGTGAGCCGTCAAACCAGGAAATTGCCATTTCGGGCATGAAAACAGTGCCAAAAGCGGTCATAAAGATACATCTCAGTGATAAAGCGGGGCGCGGGTTGACGCAAGGTGCGTACTTAGGTGCGTCAAAAATCAAGAGATTGTAATCATCGGGCGGCCAAATTGGAATCCTGCCGGTAAAGGGCCGACCATTACCGGCAACGGAAAGCGCCGTGCTGACGTGGGCATTGGTATACTCCTGGCTGGGGCAGAGCAATTAGCGGAGAGTCAGCCAGTGGCGCAAAACAGATTGGTTCGCAATGCGCAGGGGAATAAGGAGCGCATCCTGATCGTCGGCCCGTCCTGGGTGGGGGATATGGTGATGGCCCATTCCCTGGTGCAATTGTTGGTAGAGCGCGGTAGCGCTGCTATCGATGTGTTGGCGCCGGCCTGGAGCGGACCTCTGCTGGCGCGGATGCCCGGTGTGAATGCCGCCATTGATATGCCCGTAGACCATGGTGAGCTGGCGCTGGGGAAGCGGCTGCGATTGGGGCAGTCCCTCCGGGGGCGCTACGATCAGGCCATCGTGCTGCCGAATTCCCTGAAGTCTGCCCTGGTGCCCCTTTTTGCAAGGATTCCCCAGCGCACCGGCTGGCGGGGAGAAATCCGCTATGGGTTGCTCAACGACCTGCGGGTACTCGACAAGAAGCGCCATCCCTTGATGGTGCAGCGCTTCAATGCTCTCGCTTTTGGCAAGGATTTTCGCAAACCGGTCCCTGCGCCTTTCCCGCGGCTGGAAGTGGACGCGACTGGCGTGCCGGCGTTGCTGGAGCGCTTTGGCCTGGATGTATCCCGCCCTGTCCTGGCATTGTGTCCCGGTGCCGAGTTCGGTCCTGCCAAGCGCTGGCCGGAGAGCCATTACGGCGCTGTAGCGGCGGCCCTGGTGGCCCGCGGCTGGCAAGTGTGGATATTTGGCTCCGCCAGGGACAGGCCTGTCGCCGAGACCTTGGTACAGCATGCTGGAGACGCCGCTGCACACTGTCATATTCTCGCGGGTGAAACGGCGCTGGCGGATGCCATCGACCTGCTGTCTCTGGCCGATGCGGTGGTGAGCAACGACTCCGGCCTGATGCATGTGGCCGCTGCTCTGGCACGCCCTTTGGTGGTGCTGTACGGCCCTACTTCACCGGGCTTCACACCGCCGCTGGCAAAGGCAGTGGAAGTGTTGTCTATCCCGGTAGACTGCGGTCCGTGCTTCCAGCGCGAGTGCCCTAAAGACCATCACAAGTGCTTGGTGGATATCCGCCCGGATCAAGTGCTGGAGGCTCTCGAGCGGCTGCAGGAAAGAAGTGACATCTGACATTGGGTTGCGCCGATAGTAGGGTCGCTTGTCTTGCTTTCCAGGCGCCAGAACTCAGGTCTCAACGAAATAACGAAGAAGCACACCTCAATATGAAACTGGTTTTCGTACTTTACAATTACTTTCCCTACGGTGGCCTGCAGAGGGACTTCCTGCGCATCGCCGAGGCCTGTTCACAGCGGGGACACCATGTCACAGCGCTGACCAGCGCCTGGGAGGGTGAGGTTCCAGCTTGGCTGGAGTTGTCGTTGCTGGAAGTAAAAGCGATGACAAATCATGATTTTAATCGCCGCTTTGCCGAACAGGTCAGGCACCGGGTAGCGGAATTGCAAGCGGATGCGGTGGTGGGCTTCAATCGCATGGCCGGTCTTGATGTCTATTTTGCCGCCGATCCCTGTTTTGCTGCCCACACTGAACGCCAGGGGCGGGGCTGGCTCTTCCGGCAGACGCCACGCTACCGTCACTTTATTGCCGAGGAGCAGGGCCTGATGGACTCCGACGCATTGATTTTGGCCCTCACCCGCGAACAGATCGACGACTATCAACGCCACTATCGCGTCGCTGAGCAGCGCTTTCAGCTGTTGCCGCCAGGCATTGCGCGAGATCGCGCCTGGCATGAGGGGGCTCTTGCCCAGCGGCAGGATTTTCGCGCCGTCAATGGTGTAATGGACGACGAGCGGATACTGCTCATGGTGGGATCCGGTTTTCGCCGCAAGGGCGTAGATCGCGCTGTGGCAGGCTTGGGCTCGTTGCCTGCACCACTGAGGGACAAAACCCATCTGTTTGTCGTCGGCGACGATGATTCCGCCTCTTTTCAGCGCCAGGCCCAGCAGTGCGGAGTGGCAGAGCGTGTACGCTTTTTTGGTGGCCGCGACGATATTCCCGGTTTCCTGTTTGGCGCCGACTTGTTTTTGCACCCGGCACGTAGCGAAGCAGCGGGCATGGTACTGGTGGAAGCCATCGTTGCCGGTTTGCCGGTGTTGGTCACGGCGGTGTGCGGCTATGCACACTTTATCGAAGACTCCGGGTGTGGTGAGGTGCTGAGCGAACCGTTCGAACAGAGCAACTTCAATAGCCGTCTGCGCGCCGTGCTTGAAAATGACGATTTGCGCAGGCTCTATCGCGATGCCGGGGTGGCCTTTGGTGTCGATGCCGATGTCTACGATATGCCCGCCCGGGTGGCGCGGCTGATCGAAGCCCGGGCCGAGAGCCGTTCAGGGTGATGCACATGGAGCTAGAGATACGGGAAGATCTGGCCGATATATTTGCTGGTCGCGACCCTTTTGCCTGCGCCCTGGCACTGGAGGGAGAGGTCTACCGCGACGTCAAGGGACGCCGTACCCTGCGTTTTTGCCACGCCGGGCGCTACTATTTCGTCAAGGTTCATCAGGGAGTGGGCTGGGGAGAAATCTTCAAGAACTTGCTGATGCTGAAGGCCCCGGTGATCGGAGCCGGCAACGAATACCGGGCCATTCGCGCGCTGGAGGCCATTGGGGTGCCCACCCTGACTGTCGCTGGCTATGGACGGCGCGGCTTTGACCCGGCCCGCCAGCAATCCTTTTTAATCACCGATGAGTTGCCACCTTCCATTACGTTGGAAGATCACTGTCGAGACTGGCCTGCCTCGCCGCCATCCCTTGCTCACAAGCGTCGCCTGATCCGGGCTGTGGCTGCGACCAGTCGGGCGATGCACGGCAGAGGTATCAATCATCGCGATTTTTATTTGTGCCACTTTCATCTGGATCTGGAGCGAGAGAGGGATGGGGAGCCACTGCTGTACCTGATTGATCTGCACCGTGCCCAGATACGCCAGAGGGTGCCGCGGCGCTGGCGTCTCAAAGATATTGCCGGGTTGTACTTTTCGGCTCTCGATATTGGATTGCGGCGGCGCGATCTGCTGACTTTCATGAGAGCCTACGCTGACCAGCCTCTGAGCACAGCGCTCGGCGAGCACCGCGCTTTCTGGCGTCAGGTAGAGCGCAAAGCGTTGCGGCTGTACCGCAAGGTACATGGGAGAGAATGCCAGTGACACAGTCAAGGAGTGGAGACTGCGACGACAACTTCGCCGCCGTGGCGACGCTGATGCAACGCGGTGAATTACCTCCTGGTTGGCGTTGGGTGGTCAGCTCTCCAGCTGCGCGAGTGGCTACAGCACAGGGTGTATTTATCAAACTGTTCCTGTCGCGCAACCGGTGGGAGTGGCCGAAGCAGCTGTTGCGCGGAGGACGTGCTACCCGCGCAGCTCGTGAAGGACTGCGGCTTGCCAAACTGGGCTTTTTGACACCAGAGGTATGCGGCTACGGAACCCTCGCTTGCAGTCTTGTCCGCGGTAGCTTTTTCGGGGTGACCCAGTGGCTGGCGACGCGGGCGGTACCGGCGATGAGTTTTGGTGATTTCGTCACCGGTTTTTTCGATGGTAAAGAGGAGCGGGAAGGCGTTGCCCGTGCACCTCTCTACCAGCACCTGGGAACCCTGGTAGGACAGTTGCACCGCGCCGGTATTATTCACGGCGATCTGCGCCCCAATAATGTGTTGCTGGGATGTGCCGGGGATGGGATCCGCTTCTACCTGATTGATAATGAGCGCAATCGCCAGTACCGCCGGCTTCCTCGCAAGCTGGTGCTGAAAAACCTGGTCCAGATCCAGATGCAGTTTGATAGTGATTTCAACTCGCTCGAGCGGCAACTGTTTTTTTCCGCCTACGCCGAGGCGCGTGGAATCGGAGATGATGAGCGCGACGCCCTGGCCGACGCCAGTCAACGCAGGGTTGCCGAGCGGCTGCGGGGCAAAAACCGCGAAGGGCTGGTGCAAACCCGGCTCGACGCCAGTCAGTGGGATTTTTTAGTGGTGCGGCTGCGCAAGCTGATGGCAGCGGGGCGCCTTTGACGATGTCTGCCTTTGTCCGTATTCGGCAGCATAGGCCGTCCGAAAAAGTTCGGGGAGAGCTGACTGCCGACCCTCGCTATGCCGCACTGCGGGCAGAAGCGGGACAGTTGGCGACTCTTGTCGGCAACGGCGAGCTGCTTAAGCGTGATCCAACCCATTCCGTGCTGGTGGTCGTGGTTACTCCCGATACGCCGCGTTTGCTGTGCAAGTTTTTTCCCGAACAGAGCTTTGGTGACCGACTGCGTCAGTACTGGGGGCTGGACCGGCCGGCGCGTATCCATCGGCGCCTGAAACAGGTGGCAGCTATGGACTTGCCCATTCCTCCCTCCCTGGGGTACGTCAGCGTGGAAGGTGTCGGCGCTGCCTGGTTTTGTCCCATGCTGCCGGGCACGGGGCTATTGCACTGGGCGGGAGATAGCTTGCCGGATACTGCCGAACAGCGGACAGCGCTTTTGTACCCCGTGCTGGATACCATGGGGAAGTTGCACGCTGCAGGCTTTGTCCACGGCGATTTTAAATGGGGCAATGTGCTGCTCGACGGCGACTCCTGCTGGCTGGTGGATGTGGATGGGCTGCGGACAGTGCGACCGGACGGTTTCTGTCGCGGCAAGGCCCGGGACCTGGCCCGCTTTCTGCTCGATTGCGAGGAGGCCGGGGTGCCTGCCGTGGAGGTGAATGCACTGCTGTGCCGTTACGCCGAGCTGACAGCTCACTCCATCGCGGCGGTGAAGGCTCGGGTGGGCCCTATCCATGCCCGCCTGAAGGAGCGCCATCGGCGGCGCTATGGCGAGGGTTACCGTCTGACCTTGCACGGTCCCAACGACTCGTCTTCCTGATCAGTTACATTTCCTCCAGGCCAACTCCGTGCCCGCCCGGCCAGCTCTATGTCATCCCGACCGGAGTGGAGGGATCTTGTACCACCGAAGCATAAGATCTCTCCCGCTGGTCGAGATGACATAAGAGGTAGTCGAAACGACGTAAGGATTGGTCGAGGCGCCCTAGGGATTAACCAAAATGAGAAAGTGTCGCTGAGTTCAACGCCTGCAAAGATGGAGTTAGCCTACTTCGCAGGCAAGCTGAACATCACGATTGTGCGTTTGTCGCCGCCCTCGAACTCCCTGTGTATCTTGCCTCCCTGTTGCCGAATATCGGCGCGCAGCTTATTCAGATCGGTTTGACGAGGCGTTCGGTAAGCATAGAAAGTGTCCGCTCGCCAGGGGGTGTGTGCCTGGTGGAATTCCGCACTGAGTCGCGACATGAGAATGTCGTCGCGCTGCAGTCGGCCGCTTTTATAAGCGATATGATGATTATTGGAGACCACGTCAATACCATCCGCCAGTGGGGTATCGCGCAGCCACACGGCAGCCTCAGCGATATAGGCTTTTTTGTAGCGGCTGTTGACCAGTGCATCGATGGCATAGCCGCACAGCAATACCACGATCAGTATTCGCGTCAGGGGTCGGCTGGCGCCCTGCCACCAGCGGCTGAGGACAAAGGGCAAGTACAGCAATAACAGAATAGCGATCTGGAGAGAGTAACGCCCCAGGGAGAACTGATAGAAAAAGATAAAAGCCATCTGGTAGATCACGATGATCCCCAAATGGACTTTGATCAGCCGGTCACTGACTGGACACAGGTGAAGCAGCTTTTTGCTGCGCCACTGCTGGAGCAAAATCAGTGCATAGGGCAAGGTAAGGGCGCGCACCAGGTTGAGAGTGAACAGCGCAGCCATGACGGCGGCGACTCCCCAGGCAGCGTCGTTGACCGAGGTATGGCGCAAAAGACCGCTGCCGGCCAGCTGCCCGGCCATCCTGCCCAGGCGCTGCGAGAAATGCAGGGTTTCGCGCTGGAAGATACCCAGATCCTCCGCCACTTTGAGGGACTCGAGCAGGTCGGGGGACAGCGCCTGGAGGGCTATTACCGAGCCGGCCAGCAGTGCGCAGGGCAGGACAAGAAGTTTTGCCAGCCTCACCGCACGTGTTCGCAAGGGCAGCTCGCCAAGCAGTAACAGGCCCAGAGGTGAGAGCAGCGCGATACTGAGCACTTCCACCCGAAACAGGAAGGCCGCGCTGACACACAGAGTCCACTGCCCGACATGGCGCCAGTGACCGGTTTTACCGTAGCGAATCAACTCCACCAGCGCCAGCAACATAAAGGCCAGCATGCCTGCGTCGCGGGTAATGGAGCTGCGGTCGGCACCCAGCTGGGAGTGAAAGACCACGATCAATGCTGCTAGCAGCTGGGTGAGCGGGCTGCCACCCATTTCTTTGACCGTGCGCACAAAGGCAGCAGCCAGCAGGGCGTAACAGAGACTGACTATCAGCAGGCCTGCGGTTACAGTCTCCAGGCCGGTCAGCGCATGGAGAGAGCCGATCAGCAACTGGAGGAAGGGCCATTGATAAATATCTACCGACGCCAGAAAGCCTTCCGCGACAAAGGTTTCTGCCGCTACCAGATAGAGCACTCCATCGTTATCGAGTACAGGATCGAGAGCGATGAGCCAGGCAGATACCAGTAAGCTCAGCACAGCAGCCAGCCAGGGAAAAGCCCTCTGACGGGCCAGGCGGGACAGCGGTGTCATGACAACTCCGCAATGGCGGCCTGGACAACGTCCGCGGAGAGGGTGGTGAGGCAGCGGTGATCGAGGCTGCAGCGTCCTCGGCGGCAGTCGACAGGGCAAGGCAATGGGTGCCGGACTATCCTCACATTCTCCCCCATGGGGCCCCAGCGACGCTCATCGGTAGGACCGAATATGGCTATGGTGGGGGTGCCGGTCGCGGCCGCCAGATGGGTGGGGCCGGTATCGTTGCCAACAAAAAGTTTTGCATGCTGGCACAAGGCGACCAGCTCAGCGATGGTTAGCTGGTTGTGCAGGCTGGTCAGAGGCGTGCTTGTCAGCTGCTGCAAGTCGGCGATGGCAGCGCCATCCCGCTCCCCGGCGCCAGTGACCACCAGTTGATGGCCTTCGCTGTGGAGTTGATGGGCGAGAGTGGCAAAGTGCTTCAGCGGCCACTGTTTGTAGTCCTTGGTGGCGCCGGGGTGCAGTACTGTAATCGGGCTGGCTGCCTGGAGGCCCAGTGTTTCCAGGCGGTGCTCAAGTTGCCGTTGTGTCTCCTCGCTGACACTCAGAGTAGGGTAGCCCGGGGCGAGTTCACGCTCGGTGATGGCCTTGACGATAGCGGCGTAGTCATAAAAACGGTGCTGCTGATCGTGATCAAGAGCGATTCGGCGTGCAAAGTGACGGCAATAGCGATTGTCCGGTCCCAGCGTATATCGAGGCCGGGAGAGGGGGATAAGGCGCTGGCTGGGAATGTCGCCTTCCAGAGCGATGGTGATATCTGCACCAATGGCCCGCACTGTTCTCAGGAAGGACCACAGCGGTGGCAGTGCTCGCCAGGGAGATTTAGCAGGGACTGCGCGAGGGAGGTAGACAACATCACAGCGAGGATTGAAGCAGTCGATGATAGCCCGATAGGCACCATCGATGACCAGAGTGGTGTTGGCTGCCCCGAAATGCTGGATCAGTGCCTCCAGCGCCCGCAGTGATACCAACAGGTTGCCCATATGTTTGGTGGGCATCCAGACTGCCGCTGTTTGCATTGTGCCGGCCGAGGTCTCATCAGTGGGTTTGTCAGTGGAAAGGGAGGCTGTAAGCCTGCGATCCTTACGGTTGGGGGAGAGTATATCAGCATATCAGTGCGCAAATGACCTGGCGCAATCACACTGGAATGAGCGCGGCAGGTTCTATGATATTATTCTGTACTCAATGTGCGGGTCAGAGACCTTGTGAAAGCGTGGCGACCGCGCCACCACCC
>JALNZZ010000064.1 GCA_023229065.1 Porticoccaceae bacterium | reverse complement strand
CAGGACATCGAAATGTGGCAGTTCCACCCCACCGGCATCGCCGGCGCCGGGGTGCTGGTCACCGAGGGCTGTCGCGGTGAGGGCGGCTATCTGGTGAACAAGGACGGCGAACGCTTTATGGAGCGCTATGCCCCCAACGCCAAGGATCTGGCCGGTCGCGACGTGGTGGCTCGCTCGATGGTGCTGGAGATTCTCGAGGGTCGCGGTTGCGGTCCGGACGGCGACCACGTCTACCTCAAGCTCGATCACCTGGGAGAGGAGGTGCTGCACAGCCGCCTGCCCGGCATCTGCGAACTGTCCATCACCTTTGCCCACGCCGACCCCGTCAAGGAGCCGGTTCCTGTCGTGCCCACCTGTCACTATATGATGGGCGGTATCGCCACCAATGTTAACGGTCAGGCTCTGACTATCGATGCCAATGGCAATGACAAAATCATCGAAGGTCTGTACGCCTGCGGTGAGGTCGCCTGTGTTTCCGTGCACGGTGCCAACCGCCTGGGCGGCAACTCGCTGCTCGACCTGGTGGTATTTGGTCGCGCTTCCGGTCTGCATATTGAGCAATCCCTGCGCGAAGGTATCGAGCAGCGGGACGCTTCCGCTACCGACATCGATGCCGCCATGGCGCGCCTCAACAAGGTCAACAGTTCCACTCAGGGTGAGAGTGCCGCTGCTCTGCGCAAAGAGCTGCAGAACACCATGCAGAACTATTTTGGTGTCTTCCGTCGCGGCGACTACATGCAGCAGGGCATTGCCAAACTGGCTGAACTGCGCCCCCGTATCGAGAATGTCCACCTCGAGGACAAGAGCAACGCTTACAACACTGCTCGCATCGAAGCGCTGGAGCTGCAAAACCTGCTGGAAGTCGCAGAGGCAACCGCTATCGCAGCCGAAGAGCGCAAAGAGAGCCGCGGCGCTCATGCGCGGGAAGACTTCCCCGACCGGGACGACAGCAACTGGCTGTGTCACTCTGTGTATTTCCCTACCGACAAGTCGGTTGGCAAGCGCCAGGTGAACTTTACCCCCAAGACCCGACCCGCATTCGAGCCCAAAGCTCGCACTTACTGATTGGCAGGGAAAAACATGTTGAAAGTTAGTGTTTATCGTTACAACCCTGAGACCGACCAAGCCCCCAGCATGAAAGACTATGAGCTGGATACCGGGGGCAAGGATCTGATGGTCCTCGATGTGCTGGAGCTGCTCAAGGCCCAGGACCCCACTCTGGCCTATCGTCGCTCCTGCCGCGAAGGCGTGTGTGGCTCCGATGGCATAAACATCTCCGGCAAGAATGGCCTGGCCTGCATCACCCCGCTGTCCGCTTGCGTAAAAGGCAACCGTCTGGTGCTGCGCCCCCTGCCGGGCCTGCCCGTAGTGCGCGACCTGGTGGTCGATATGAGCCAGTTCTACGCCCAGTATGAGAAGATCCAACCGTACCTGCTCAACGATACCCCGACTCCAGCGATTGAGCGCCTGCAAACCCCCGAGGAGCGGGCCAAGCTCGACGGCCTGTACGAGTGCATCCTGTGTGCTTGCTGCTCCACCAGCTGTCCCTCTTTCTGGTGGAACCCGGACAAGTTCATCGGCCCGGCGGGTCTGCTGCAAGCCTACCGCTTCCTGGCGGACAGCCGCGATACAGCCACTGAGGAGCGCCTCGCCAAGCTGGACGATCCCTTCAGTGTATTCCGCTGCCACGGTATCCAAAACTGTGTTGCGGTATGCCCCAAGGGACTGAACCCCACCCGCGCCATTGGCCACATCCGCAACATGCTGCTGAGAAGCGGTACCTGAGGGTGTGCCACCGGCCCCAGGCGAAGGAAGTCATCGCCGGGGCCGGCCGGGAACCGGATCATGAGCGAGGTGTCACGACATTAACAGCCATTTAATCCAGGGCGGAAAGTAACGATGCAAGACAGCATCATAGAGCAGCTTTACCGGACATCCTTTTTTTCCGGAGCCAACGCTGGCTATATAGAGGAACTCTACGAGACTTATCTGCACGACGCCAACGCTCTCCCCGAGCAGTGGCGGAGCTTTTTTGACGGTTTGCCCCGTGTAGCTGACGGTGTCGCCACCGACACCTCCCACCAGACCATCCGCAATCATTTCGAACTGCTCGGCCGACGCCGCGCCAGACCCATTCCGGCGCCCGGTTCCGGCGGTGTCAACATTGAGCACGAACGCAAGCAAGTCAAGGTCCAGCAACTTATCGCCGCCTACCGCAGTCGCGGTCACAAACAGGCCCAGCTCGACCCGCTCGGGCTGATGGTGCGCGAACCGGTACCGGATCTGGAATTGCAGTTTCACGGCCTCACTGAAGCCGATCTCGACACCACCTTTCAGGCCACAACGCTGTACATCGGCAAGGAAGAGGCCACACTACGGGAAATCATCGATGCCCTGAGAGCCACTTACTGCGGCCATGTGGGCGTCGAGTTCATGCATATCACCTCCTTTGAAGAGACCCAGTGGCTGCGCCAGCGCTTCGAAAGCGTTCGCTCCCAACCCAGCTACGGCGCCGCCGAGCGCATTGAGGTCTTGCAGCGGCTGACCGCTGCGGAAGGGCTTGAAAAACATCTGGACTCCAAGTTCCCCGGCACCAAGCGCTTCGGGCTCGAAGGCGGCGAAAGCCTGATTCCCATGCTCGACGGGCTCATCGACCGCGCGGGAGGCTATGGCGCCAAGGAAATTGTCCTGGGAATGGCCCACCGGGGACGGCTCAATGTGCTGGTCAACATCATGGGCAAGAACACCGCCGAACTGTTTGACGAGTTCGCCGGCAAGCGCCTGATCAACACCTCCGGTGACGTCAAGTACCACCAGGGCTTTTCCTCCAACCGCCTGACCGAAGGCGGCGAAGTACACCTGACCCTGGGCTTTAACCCTTCGCACCTGGAGATCGTTTCGCCCGTGGTGATCGGTTCGGCCCGCGCCCGTCAGGACCGCCGCAACGATCAGGAATGCAATCAGGTCGTGCCAATCATTATCCATGGCGACGCCGCTTTTGCCGGCCAGGGCGTAGTGATGGAGACCTTCCAGCTATCGCAGACCCGGGCCTACAAAACCGGCGGCACCGTGCACATCGTGCTCAACAACCAGGTGGGCTTCACCACCAGCCGCCAGGACGACGCCCGCTCCACAGAGTACTGCACCGACGTTGCCAAGATGGTCCAGGCGCCGATTTTCCATGTCAACGGCGACGATCCGGACGCAGTCATGTTCGTGACCCTGCTGGCCATGGATTATCGCTACCAGTTCAAGAAAGACGTCGTCATCGATTTGGTCTGCTACCGCCGCCGCGGCCACAACGAAACCGATGAGCCGTCCGCTACCCAGCCGCTGATGTATCAGAGCATCCGCCAGCACAAGTCCACCCGCACACTCTACGCGGAGAAACTGGTGGCGGAAGGGGTGCTCACTCTGGACGAAGCCAACCATCTGCTGGACAGTTATCGCGACAGCCTCGACCGCGGCGAGTACGTGGTCCACAAGTTGGTACCAGAGCCGGACAAGAAGCTGTTTGTGGACTGGACACCTTACCTGGGACACAGCTGGGATATCCCCACCGACACCAGCTACGATCTGCAGAAACTGCAGGACGTAGCTTTCCGGATGTTGCGGATTCCCGAAGGCCTGGTGCCCCAAAAACAAGTCGAAAAAATTTACGAAGACCGCCGCAAAATGGCTGGTGGCGCTCTGCCGATCAACTGGGGGATGGCGGAGTTGCTGGCCTACGGCACCCTGCTGGAGCAGGGCTATCCGATCCGCATGACCGGCCAGGATAGCGGCCGCGGCACTTTCTCGCACCGTCACGCAGTGCTCTACAACCAGAAAGACGGCAGCGCTCATACACCTCTCCAGCATTTGTTTGAGGGGCAGCCGAGCTTCGAGCTGTTCGACTCACTGCTGTCGGAAGAGGCGGTGCTGGCGTTCGAGTACGGCTATGCCACCACTGCGCCACAGGGGCTGGTCATCTGGGAAGCCCAGTTCGGTGATTTCGCCAATGGGGCCCAGGTGGTGATCGACCAGTTCATCACCAGCGGCGAACACAAATGGGGCCGTCTCTGTGGTCTCACCATGTTTCTGCCCCACGGCTATGAAGGGCAAGGGCCCGAGCACTCCTCAGCGCGCCTGGAGCGCTTTCTGCAACTGTGCGCGGAGCAGAATATTCAAGTAGTAGTGCCCACCACCCCGGCGCAGATCTTCCACCTGATCCGGCGCCAGGCAATCCGCCCCATGCGTCGGCCCCTGGTGGTAATGAGTCCCAAATGGATCCTGCGCCACAAACTGGCAACTTCCACGTTGGAAGAGCTGGCGGATGGCACTTTCCAGACCATACTTCCCGATTCAGAGATAGATCCCGCCAAGGCGCGCCGGCTGATCCTGTGTACAGGAAAGGTCTACTACCATCTGTACGAGGAGAGAGCAGCACGGGAGATCGACGATATCGCCATCGTGCGTATCGAACAGCTGTATCCTTTCGATGACCCCGGCCTTGCCGCCGTGCTCGCCCCTTACAAAGGGCTCAAGGATGTGGTGTGGTGCCAGGAAGAGCCCATCAACCAGGGGGTCTGGTACAGTAGCCAACACCATATGCGCAGGGCACTGACAGCCCACAACCCCAAGCTGCCGCTTATCTACGTAGGGCGCGAGGCATCGGCGGCCCCCGCATCGGGCTACATGTCTGTACACCTTGAAGAACAGAACCGTTTTATCAATGAAGCCCTTACCCTTACGCCAGGACAATAGGACAGGAATTACCGATGAGCATTGAGATCAAGGCGCCGACTTTTCCCGAATCCATCCAGGAAGGTTCAATTGCAACCTGGCACAAGAAGACTGGTGACAGTGTTGACCGCGACGAATTGCTGGTAGATATTGAAACCGACAAAGTAGTACTGGAAGTGGTTGCTCCCGCCAGTGGTGTGATGGGCAAAATCCTTAAAGGGGAGGGCGATACCATCCTCAGCGGCGAGGTCATCGCGTCACTCGAAGCCGGTGCCACTGCGCCCGCTGCCGCCGCCGATACCCAACAGCCTGGACAGGCTACTCCACCCGCCGCCGAAGAGCGGCGCGACGAGGCGATCGCCAGCCCCGCTGCCCGCAAACTTGCAGATGAAAGAGACATTTCACTCGCCGATATCACCGGCACCGGCCGCGATGGGCGCATTACCAAAGAAGATGTGCTGGCACATCAACCTCCAGCAGCCGCACAGCCACAGCCGACCCGCACCGAAGCTCCACAGCCGGAACAGACCGGCCTGGCTTCCCTGGCTGCAACTGGAGAGCGCATCGAAAAACGCGTGCCAATGACTCGCATGCGCGCCAGAATCGCCGAGCGCCTCACCCAGGTGGTCCAGAACACCGCCATGCTCACCACCTTCAACGAAGTGGACATGCATCGGGTGATCAACCTGCGCAACCAGTTCAAAGAGCAATTTGCCCAGGTTCACGGTGGTACCCGTCTCGGTTTCATGGGACTCTTTGTCAAAGTGGCTGTCGAAGCCCTCAAGCGCTTTCCGGCGGTGAATGCCTCTATCGACGGCAACGATATCGTGTACCATGGCTACCAGGATATCGGTGTGGCAGTATCCACCGACAAGGGACTGGTAGTCCCGGTGCTGCGCAATGCTGACCAAATGAGTCTCGCCGAGCTGGAGAGTGGTATTGTCGACTTCGGCACCCGCGCTCGCAACGGCAAGCTGACTATCGAAGAAATGACCGGCGGCACCTTTACCATCACCAATGGCGGGGTGTTCGGTTCCTTGCTGTCGACGCCGATACTCAACCCCCCACAGACGGCGATTCTCGGTATGCACAAGATTCAGGACCGTCCCATCGCCGAGAACGGTCAAGTGGTGATTCGCCCCATGATGTACCTGGCGCTGTCCTATGACCACCGCCTGATCGACGGCAAGGAAGCAGTACAATTCCTTGTCGCTATTAAAGAAATGATCGAGAACCCGGCTAAGATACTGCTTGAGATTTAATCCTTAAGCCATTGAAAGGATAGAAAAATGTCTGAAAAGTATGATGTGATCGTGATCGGTGCTGGCCCAGCGGGCTACGTCTGCGCCATCCGCGCTGCACAGCTCGGCCTGAAAGTCGCCTGTATCGAGAGAATGACCGATAAGGCCGGTCAGGGTGTCAACGGTGGCACTTGCCTCAATGTCGGCTGCATCCCTTCAAAGGCGCTGCTGGACAGCTCCTACAAATACTGGGAGGCGACCCACAGCCTCAAGAAACACGGCATCACCCTGCAAGATGCCGGTATCGACGTACCCACCATGATCGGTCGCAAAGACGCCATCATCAAGCAGCTGACCCAGGGCATAGCCGGGCTGTTCAAGGTCAATGGCGTCACCTCGCTGTTCGGCAGCGGTCGCTTGCTGGCGGATCGCAAGGTGGAGTACACCAGCCATGACGGCGAGGTAACCGTATTCGATGCCGACAATGTAGTGATTGCCTGCGGTTCCCAGTCCATTGATATTCCAGTCGCTCCTCTCGATGGTGAGATGATCGTCAATTCCACTGGCGCTCTGGAGCTGCAGTCCGTGCCGGCGCGCCTCGGCGTCATCGGTGCCGGAGTCATCGGTCTCGAACTCGGCAGCGTCTGGAAGCGGCTCGGCTCAGAGGTCGTGCTGCTGGAAGCCATGGAAGACTTCCTGCCGGTTATGGACCAGCAAATCGCCAAGGAAGCACACAAGATTCTCAACAAGCAGGGGCTCGACATTCGCCTCGGCTGCCGCGTCACTGCCAGTGAGCTCAAGGGCAGCGGAGAAAATCGCCAGGTAGAAGTAACCTACCTCACGCAAGATGGCAAGGAAACCAAGGAAGTCTTTGATAAGCTGGTAGTTTGTGTGGGGAGACGCCCCTTTACGACGAACCTGCTGGCACCCGACTGTGGTGTCGAGCTGGACGAGCGCGGCTTTATCTTTGTCGACGACCACTGCGCCACCAATGCCCCTGGCATCTGGGCCGTCGGCGATGTGGTGCGCGGTCCCATGCTGGCCCACAAGGCTTCAGAGGAGGGCGTGATGGTGGCGGAGCGCATCGCCGGCCACAAGACGCAGGTCAATTACGACATCATCCCCAATGTGATCTACGTACACCCGGAAATCGCTGCCGTGGGCCAGACAGAAGAGCAGCTCAAGCAATCCGGCGAACCCTACAAGACGGGAATCTTCCCGTTTGCCGCCTCCGGTCGAGCACTGGCGGCGGATGAAGCCGAGGGCATGGTCAAGATGCTTGTCCATGCCGACACGGACCGTATCCTGGGTTGCCATATCGTCGGCCCCTCAGCCGCCGATCTGGTTCAACAGGTCGCCATCGCCATGGAATTCGGCTCTACCGCCGAAGACCTGGCCTTGATGGTATTCGGGCATCCAACCCTGTCCGAGGCGGTCCACGAAGCTGCCCTGGCAGCGAATGGACATGCCATTCACATCCCGAACAAGCGCAAGCGCTGAGTTTAGCGCGGGCGCCCTCGGGCATTCACAACCACAGTCAGTAAGGTTCAGCTATGAATTTACACGAATATCAGGCCAAGCAGCTCTTCGCTGAATATGGCTTGCCGGTATCCACAGGCTATGCCTGTGATACCGCTGAAGACGCGGCGCTCGCCGCCGACAAGATCGGCGGCAGCGAATGGGTTGTCAAAGCCCAGGTTCACGCTGGTGGTCGCGGTAAGGCCGGCGGCGTGAAGCTGGTCAAGAACAAGGATGACATCCGCGACTTCGCCCGCAAGTGGCTGGGCCAGCGCCTGGTAACCTACCAAACGGATGCCAGCGGTCAGCCCGTCAGCAAGATCCTCGTCGAGTCTTGCACTGACATTGCCAAAGAGCTGTACCTGGGCGCAGTGCTGGATCGCTCCACCCAGCGCATCGTGTTCATGGCTTCCACCGAGGGCGGCGTGGATATCGAGACCGTCGCCCACGAGACGCCCGAGAAAATCCTCAAGGCCGCTATCGACCCCCTGGTGGGCCCGATGCCTTACCAGGGCCGCGACCTGGCTTTCAAGCTGGGCCTCGAAGGACCCCAGATCAAGCAGTTCACCGAGATTTTCGTCGGCCTCGGCAAACTGTTCAAAGACTATGATCTGGCCCTGCTGGAAGTGAACCCGCTGGTCATCAAGACCGATGGCAACCTGCACTGCCTGGATGCCAAAATCAATATCGACTCCAACGCCCTGTACCGTCAGCCCAAACTGCGGGAAATGCACGACCCCAGCCAGGAAGACCCCCGCGAAGCACACGCAGCCCGCTGGGAGCTGAACTATGTGGCGCTGGACGGCAACATCGGTTGCATGGTCAACGGTGCCGGTCTCGCCATGGGCACCATGGATATCGTCAACCTGCACGGCGGCAAGCCTGCCAACTTCCTTGACGTGGGCGGTGGCGCCACCAAGGAGCGGGTGACTGAAGCGTTCAAGATCATCCTGTCCGATGACAATGTAAAAGCCGTACTGGTCAACATCTTCGGCGGTATCGTGCGCTGCGACATGATCGCTGAAGGCATTGTCGGCGCCGTCAAGGAAGTGGGTGTGAAAGTACCGGTCGTGGTGCGCCTCGAAGGCAACAACGCCGACCTGGGTGCGAAAGTGCTGGCTGAATCCGGCCTCAACATCATCGCCGCAACCAGTCTGACTGACGCCGCCCTGCAAGTTGTCAAGGCAGCAGGCTAAGCCCGAGGAATTGAAACCATGAGTATCCTGATCAACAAAGACACCAAAGTCATCTGCCAGGGCTTCACCGGTAAGCAAGGCACCATGCACTCCGAGCAAGCCATCGAGTACGGCACCCAAATGGTGGGCGGTGTCGCTCCCGGTAAAGGTGGCACCACCCACCTGGGCCTGCCGGTGTTCAACACTGTTCAAGAAGCTGTCGACGCCACCGGTGCCGATGCCACTGTGATCTATGTACCGGCTCCCGGCTGTAAGGACGCCATCCTTGAAGCTGCAGAAGCGGGTATCAAACTGATCGTGTGCATCACCGAGGGCATTCCCGCCCTCGACATGCTCGACGTCAAGGTCCGCATCGACGAGCTGGGCGTGCGCATGATTGGCCCCAACTGCCCCGGTGTCATCACCCCCGACGAGTGCAAAATCGGCATTATGCCCGGCCATATCCACCAGGCCGGTAAAGTAGGTATCGTGTCGCGCTCCGGCACCCTCACCTATGAAGCGGTCAAGCAGACCACCGACGCCGGCTTCGGCCAGTCCACCTGTGTCGGTATCGGCGGTGACCCGATCCCCGGCTCCAACTTCATCGACATTCTGAAGATGTTCCAGGAAGACCCTGCTACAGAAGCAATTGTCATGATCGGTGAGATCGGCGGCAGCGCCGAAGATGAGGCCGCAGCCTACATCAAGGAGAACGTTACCAAGCCTGTAGTTTCCTACATCGCTGGCGTAACCGCTCCTCCCGGCAAGCGCATGGGCCACGCCGGTGCCATCATCTCTGGTGGCAAGGGAACCGCCGACGAGAAGTTCGCCGCTCTGGAAGCTGCTGGTGTCAAAACCGTACGCAGCCTGGCAGATATCGGCAAGGCACTGAAGGAAGTGACCGGCTGGTAAGTCCTGCCCGGTTGTGTGAGAAAGGCGGCCTCCGGGCCGCCTTTTTTATTGTTTGGATCAAGGGCGGAATCCAACACTTTTCGTCATTCCCCCTCAAGACTCTGCTGCCAGCTCGACCCTGGCTCCCCTGTCATCCCGGCAGTAGCTCCTCTGTCATATCGACCGCAGTTCTTCTGTCATATGAACCGTAGCTCTTCTGTCATCTCGACCAACGGGAGAGATCCGACGCTTTTTGTCGTCTCGACCGTAGTGGAGAGATCTTATACCTCGGTGGTAAAGATCCCTCCCGCTGGTCGGGATGACATGGAAGACTGTCAGATACCTCCGCTCCGCTCAGGATAACAATCCTGTTCCTTGCCCCAACCCTTGAATTTCCCCCAGCGACCCTCATCTATGCGAAAGTCATCCAAGTACAAGGAGCCCCAATAAATGACCGCAGCCGCCAATGCCGAAACTCTGGGTTTTCAGACTGAAGCCCGCCAGATTCTCCACCTGATGATCCACTCCATCTACAGCAACAAGGAGATCTTTCTGCGCGAGCTGGTATCCAATGCCTCCGATGCCTGTGACAAACTGCGCTACGAAGCCCTGAACGCTCCAGAACTCTACGAGGGCGACAGCAACCCGGCAATTCGCATCGCTGTCGACGAGGAGGCCGGCACCCTCACCATCAGCGACAACGGCATCGGCATGTCGCGGGAGGAGGCCATCGATAATCTCGGCACCATCGCTCGCTCCGGTACCGCCAAGTTTCTCGAATCCCTCAGCGGCGACCAAAAGAAAGACGCCCAACTGATCGGCCAGTTTGGGGTGGGCTTTTACTCTTCCTTTATCGTCGCCAACAAAGTCGTGGTGGAAACCCGCCGCGCCGGACTGGCCGCCGACCAGGCAGTGCGCTGGACCTGTGATGGCGAGGCAGAGTACACCATCGAATCCATCAACCGCGCTGAGCGCGGCACCAGCATCACCCTTCACCTCAAGGACGATGAAAAGGAGTTCGCCAACAACTGGCGACTGCGCACTATCATCAAGAAGTATTCCGACCATGTGGCAGTACCCATCTCCCTGGCCAAGCCTGCCGAAGAAGAAGGGGGCGAGCCCGAGTGGGAGGTCGTCAACGACGCCACCGCGCTGTGGATGCGCCCGCGCAACGAAATCAGTGACGACGACTACAAAGCGTTCTACAACCATATTTCCCACGACTTCCGCGAACCGCTCACCTGGAGCCACAACCGGGTCGAGGGCAAGTACGAATACACCAGCCTGCTCTATATCCCCTCCGAGCCACCTTTCGACCTTTATCAGCGCGATCTGCCCCGCGGGGTCAAGCTGTTCGTCCAGCGCACCTTTATCATGGACGACGCCGAGCAGTTCCTGCCTCTCTATCTGCGCTTCGTCAAGGGGATAGTGGATTCCAGTGACCTGCCTCTCAACGTGTCCCGCGAGCTGCTGCAGAACAGCCCGGCTGTCAATGCCATCCGCACCGCCCTCAGCAAGCGGGTACTGGATATGCTGGATGGCCTTGTCAAGGACAAGCCGGAGGATTTCCGTCGTTTCTGGGATAACTTCGGCTCGGTGCTCAAGGAAGGCATGGCAGAAGACTTCAGCAACCGCGATAGAATCGCCGAATTGCTGCGCTTCTCCTCTACCGCACTGGAGGCGGGCGAGCTGTGCTCCCTGGCGGATTATGTCGAGCGGATGAAAGAAAGCCAGGACAAGCTCTACTACCTGGTTGCCGAGAATCAGGCTGCCGCCGCTGCCAGTCCCTACCTGGAAGTGTTCCGCAAACACGGTATCGAGGTACTGTTGCTGACCGACCGCATCGACGAGTGGCTGATGAGCCATCTCACCGAGTTCCGCGGTAAAGCCTTGGTCAATATCGCCAAAGGCGAGCTGGATCTCAGCGACATCACCGGCGAAAAAAAGGACGCTGCAGACGATACAGACGCCGAGGACAAGGACAAAGCCGCCACCACACCGCTCACCGAGCGTATCGCGACGCTGCTTGGCGACCAGGTCAGCACGGTGCGTGTTTCCAAACGCCTGACCGACTCGCCGGCCTGTCTGGTGACCGGAGAGCACGACC
>JALNZZ010000063.1 GCA_023229065.1 Porticoccaceae bacterium | reverse complement strand
TGCTGTTTATGCTGATTACCCTGTTCTTTGTGTGCAAGGACGGCCATCGCCTGGTGGCCCAGCTCGACCGCATTGGCGAGGGTATCCTGCCCATGCGCTGGCACCGCTTTTCGCGCATGGTGCCCGCCACCATCAGCGCCACCGTGATCGGCATGGGCCTTATCGCTATCGGTGAAGGCATTATCCTCGGCATTGCCTACTGGATCGCCGGGGTACCGTCGCCGGTGGCGCTCGGTATCATCACCGGTTTTATGGCACTGATACCGGGCGGAGCGCCACTGGCTTTCACTTTGGTATCACTGTACCTGGTGGGCAGCGGCAGCACCGTGGCGGGGATAGGGCTGTTCCTGTGGGGCAGCATCGAATTGTTCGTCGTTGATAAAACCATCCGCCCGACCCTGGTGGGGGGGCCGATCAAACTGCCTTTTATCCTGACGTTTTTTGGCCTCATCGGCGGGGTGAAGACCATGGGGCTGATCGGTCTTTTCATCGGCCCGGTGCTGATGGCCCTGCTGCTGGCGATTTGGCGCGAATGGCTCAACGACGATGAGATGATTGTTCTGGAAGAGTCAGTGCCGCCGGATCGCAGTCGGATACCGGCACCGGACCCACAGCCTGAAAAGTAGGCCCTATAGGGCCTACTTTTTTATGGCATCCACTGGTCCTTGTTATCCCGACCTTTTGCCTGTTATCCCGACTTTTTCTGTCATCCCGACCAACGGGAGGGATCTGGGCCACCGAGGTATAAGATCTCTCCACTCCGGTCGAGACGACAAAAAGCGTCGGATCTCTCCTGTTGGTCGAGATGACAGGGAAGGTTGGTCGAAATGACAGAAGGAGGGTGGTCGAGATGACAGAGAAAGTGGCCGAGATGGCGCAGTATTTTTTTCATGTCATCCCGACCAGCGGGAGGGATCTGGGCCACTGAGGTATAAGATCTCTCCACTACGGTCGAGATGACAGAAGGAGGGTGGTCGAGATGACAGAAGGAGGGTGGTCGAGATGACAGCAGAAAGGTGGTCGAGATGACAAGGAAGATCGGCGGTGAGTTTATTTCTCCGCTGGCAGTCGGTAGACATCGCCGGACTCAGCGCCGGTGTCGTGTTTGCCGGCCCGCAGATCCCGGTATACCGCCGCTCTCATGAGCAACATGGACACTACCGGCGCTGTCATCAGGATAAAAATACTGATTGCCAGTTCGTGAATAACAATCCGCGACTGCAGCACCGAGAAATACAGCATCGAGGCAATCAGCAGGCAGCCAGCACCGAGGGTGATGGCGATGGCGGGGCCGTGGATGCGTTGATAAAAGTTGGGTAGCCGCAGCAGTCCCAGGGCACCGATAAAAATGATGCAGCCACCCAGAATCAGCAAAAAACTGACCGGCAAGGCCACCCAGGCGGGCAGGTTTTCGACACCGTTCATTCGATGATTTCTCCCCGGATCAAAAATTTGGTGAGCGCCACTGTCGACACAAAGCCCAGCAGGGCCACCAGCAGGGCCAGCTCAAAATACACCTGGTCGCCAAAATAGAGCCCGAACACGACCGCCAGCATCATGCTGCACATCCACAGCGTGTCGAGGGCCAGAATCCGGTCCTGGGACGCCGGTCCCATCAGCAGGCGAATAAAGCAAAACACCATGGCGAGGATGACGCAGGCAAAGGCAAAGCCCATGGAAAAGGTCAGCAGGGTCGTCATGCCGGGGAGCCTCCTTCAAATATATCGATCAACGGTTTCTCATAGCGCGTCTTGATGGTGTCCACCCACCACTGCTCATCGTGGAGGTCGAACACGTGCAGGGCGAGTTCGCGGGAGCCGGGCAGAATCTCCACCCACACTGTGCCGGGGGTGGTGTTGATCAGACACGACAGCATCGCCAGCCCGTAGGGGTTCTCCAGGTCGAGGGGAATGCGCATAAACTGCGATTTCACCTTGTCGGGCTTCACAAACAGGATGATCCGGCTGACGTTAAAACAAGAGCGAATAATCTCCACCAGAGCAAACGACAGCAACCGAAACAACACCAGGGGCCTGACCGGACGGGGGTCGGGCAGGGGCTGCAGCGGGCTGGTCAGCAGCGGAATGCCCACTGCGAGCACCAGCGCCAGCAACAGATTGCCAGGCGAAAGGCTCTGGTTGATCAGCAGCCAGAGCAGAAACAGGGCCCCAGTAGTAAAGGGGCGCGGCAGCAGGCGCTTCACGGATACTCCTCCCCCAAAACACCGGGCACCACAGGTTGGCCCAAGACGCGCTCGATATAGCGGCCCGGCTGGTGCAGATCGTCGCTCACTCGCTCGATATAGGCGAACAGAGGGCTGGCATGGGTGGTCATCAGTATGCACAGCGACAGCAGGGCGGCGATGGGAATCACCTCACTGATGCGCAGGCGAACGGTAGTGGAGCCCGAGGCCCAGAAGGTGCGGGCACCGAACTGCATCAGGGCTAGGGTCGCCGCCAGGCCGGAGGCGACAATCACTGCTATCAGCACCACACCCGCCAGGGACAGCTCAGTGTTGCCACCGGGGTTGAGTACAGCGTGGAACAGGCTGAACTTGGCGATAAATCCGGAAAGCGGCGGCAGACCGGCAATGATCAAGCCGCTGAGGGCAAACGCCACGCCGAGAAAGGCAAACCCGGCGGGAATGCTTTTCCCCACCGGCTGCTCCGGCGACTCCTCAATACCAAAGGCTTCCATGGTGACGGACAACAGCGCCTGCACCGGGTTGCGGCTGCGGTCAATCAGCTCGATCAGCAGCATGAACGCCGCCACCGCCAAGGTCGAGCTGAGCAGATAGAACAGCGCCGGGGCGATAAGGGCAGATTGGCCGTAGCCAATGGCTGTAAGCAGGGTGCCAGAAGAGATGATCGCACCGTACCCGGCCAGCTTGCCTTGTACCTCGCTGGCCAGCATACCGGCGGCGCCGAACACGATGGTGGCGATACCGCCCCACATCAGGGCGGTGAAGCCGAAGCCGGCCGCTTCACCGGCGTCGCTGGAAAACACCAGCAGCCAGAGTCGCAAAATGGCGTAGACACCCACCTTGGTCATCAACACAAACATGACTGCCACCGGCGGCGAAGCGGCGGAGTAGGTGGTTGGCAGCCAGAACCCCAGCGGCCACATGGCGCTTTTGATCAGGAACGCCATGGCCAGGACTGCGGCACCCAACTGCAGCAGGTTCAGCTCGGGGCCGGCCAGATCCATCGCCCGGCCTGCCAGATCAGCCATGTTCAAGGTGCCGGTGGCCGCGTAGAGCAGCGCCACACCGATCAAAAACAGCAGCGAGGCCACCAGGTTGATGGCGATAAACTGCATACCGGCGCGAATGCGGTTGAGGTTGTAACCGTGCAGCACCAGGCCATAGGAAGCGGCCAGCATGACCTCAAAAAATACGAACAGGTTGAACAGGTCGTGGGTCAAAAAAGCGCCGTTGAGCCCCATCAACAGGTACTGGAACAGGGAGTGAAAATGCACCCCGATACGGCTCCAGCCCAGCATTGAATAGAGCAGGGCACAGGCCGCCATCACCGCGGTCAGCAGCAACATCAGCGCGGCGAGGCGGTCGGCCACCAGGGCGATACCGAACGGCGCCGACCAGTTGGCGGCGAGGTACACGCTCATGCTGCCGGGCTCGGGGTTGGCATCGATCTGCCACATCAGCCCCAGCGCCGTCGCCAGCAGTGCCAGCACCGAGGCGCTGTTGATATAGAACTTTAGCTGGTGGCGACTTTCATTCAGCAAAATCAGCAAGCTGCCGCACAACAGAGGCAGCAAAACAGGCACCAGTACCAGGTGCTGGGTCCACGCCAGGCTCATTGATCAGGCTCCTGGCCATCCACATGGTCGGTGCCGGTCACGCCTCGCGAGCCGATCATCAATACCAGGTACAGGGCGGTGGTGGCAAAACCGATCACAATCGCGGTCAGTACCAGCGCCTGGGGCAAGGGGTCTGTATAAGCCGCCGGGTCCACGTCTTCCGCCAGAGTCAGCGGTGGTTTGTCCACCCACAGACCGCCCATCACGAAAATAAACAGGTTTACGGCGTAGGACATCAGCAGCAATCCGGTGAGGACCTGGAAGGAGCGGGGCCGCAGCACCAGCCACACGCCGGAGCCAAACAGTACCCCGATACCAAGAGCGATGGTCAATTCCATTAGCGATCACCTCCTGACAGGGCTGCCTTGGGTTCGGGTGCGCCCCCGCCGGGCACGCGGTGGCTGCGGATCGACTGGTGAGAGAGGGCTACCAGGATCAGCATGGTGGTGCCCACTACCACCATGAACACGCCGAGATCAAACATAAAGGCACTGGGCAGATGAATTTCGCCCAGCAACGGCAGAGTCACATGAGCGGTATGGCTGGTGAGGAAGGGATAGCCGAGCAGGCACGCTCCCAGGCCGGTCAAGGCGGCCACGGCCAGCCCCCAGGCGATCCATTTATGCGGCTGCAGGCGCAGGCGCGATTCCACCCACACGGTGCCGCCAATCATGTACTGCACAATCATCGCCACGGTAAAAATCAGCCCGGCGACGAAGCCGCCCCCCGGCAGGTTGTGCCCGCGCATAAAGAAATACACCGCGATCATCCACATAAAAGGCAGCAAAAAGCGCAGGTACACAGCGGGAATCTTCAAATAGCCGGTATCGGCTTGCAGAGCGGACGACTGCTTGACCGCAGGATCGATGGAGTTAGTCTGTTGCGGCGGCAGCGCAATGCTCTCCGGCGAGGGGCGGAAGCGGCGCAGCAACGCATACACGGTCAGCGCCACGATCGACAGGACAGTGATCTCGCCAAAGGTATCAAAGGCGCGGAAGTCCACCAGCAGGACGTTGACCACGTTGGTGCCACCGCCTTCGGACAGCGACCGCAGCAGGAAGAAGTCGGCGATGCTGCCTACCTTCGGCTGCATCAATACCCCATAACTGATCACTGTCAGCAGGGTTCCGGCAGTGGCGGCGATAATCAAATCCCGCGAGCGCCGCAGCACAGTAACGCCCGGCACCCGAACCGGAACACTGGGCTTGATACGCGGCGGCAGCCAGCGCAGCCCCAGCAAAATCAGCACCGTAGTGACGGTTTCCACCATCAACTGAGTCAGCGCCAGGTCGGGTGCCGACAGCCACAGGAAAGTGATGCAGGTCACCAGGCCGGTGCCGCTCACCAGAATCAGCGCTGCGAGGCGATGATACTTGGCCAGCCAGGCGGCGCTGATGGCGCAGACACCACCGATCACCCACAGCAGGGCAAACAGCCCATTGAAACTTGTCAGCGCACTACTGTCGGGCAGGGAGGGCAGGCGAATCAGAGTCAGTACCACGCCACACATCACCACAATAATCAGCAGTAGCTGCGCTTGCAGACGCCGGGTGCCCAGCCGCCGGATCAGCCACTCGGACAGATCGGCCAAGTACTGCAGCGTGTTGTCGAACAGCTGCGCACCATTGATGCGGTGAAAGAGGGGTACCTTGCCGCGGTTGGCGAGATCGCCGTAGCGGCGCAGCACAGCGTAGAGAAGGATGCCGCCGCTCAGTGCGATCAGACTCATCATGAAGGGCAGATTAAAACCGTGCCAGATGGTGAGGCTGTAGTCGGGCGTTTGCGCACCGAGCACCGAAGTAACGGCCTGGTGCAAAAGCGGCCCGATGCTGAGACTGGGCGCAATCCCCACCAGTAAACACAAAAATACCAGGCACTCCACCGGAAAGCGCATCCAGTGGGGCGGCTCATGGGGCTGTTTAGGCAGGTCGGTCGGCAGCTTGCCGACGAACACGCCGATAAATCGCAGCGAATAGACTACCGCAAAGATGCCCATGACCAGCGCGGCGATGGAGAGCCACCAGTTGCCCCGGCCGCCGAACAAAACAGTTTCGGCAAAAAACATTTCCTTCGACAAAAAGCCGTTGAGCAGCGGTACACCAGCCATGGAAGCACTGGCTACGATGGCCAGAGTGGCGGTAAAGGGCAGCGCGCTGTAGAGGCCGCGCAACAGCTTCAGGTCGCGCGTGCCAGCCTCATGGTCGATGATGCCCGCCGCCATAAACAGCGACGCCTTGAAAATGGCGTGGTTGAGGGTATGGAAGATGGCCGCCACCATACCAAGCGGCGTACCCAGCCCCAGCAATACGGTGATCAAGCCCAGGTGGCTGATGGTGGAATACGCCAGCAAGCCTTTGATATCGTCCTGAAAAATAGCGAAAAACGAGCCGATCAGCAGGGTAATACAACCGGCGCCAGCAATGATCCACATCCACTCGGGGGTGCCGGACAGCACCGGCCACAGCCGCATCAGCAGAAAAACACCGGCCTTGACCATGGTGGCGGAGTGTAGATAGGCCGATACTGGGGTCGGTGCCGCCATGGCATGGGGCAGCCAGAAGTGAAAGGGAAACTGGGCACTTTTGGTCAGCGCGCCGAGCGCGACCAGTACCAAAATGGCCAGATAGTGGTCGTGGGCGCGAACCGCATCGGCGGACGCCAATACCGCGTCGAGGTCGTAGCTGCCGGCAATATTGCCCAGCAACAGCACCCCCACCAGCAGGCACAGGCCGCCAGCGGCGGTGACGGTAAAGGCCATGCGGGCACCGCGGCGGGCATCGATGCGGTGATGCCAGTAGCCGATCAGCAAAAAGGAGGTGAGGCTGGTCAGCTCCCAGAACACCACCAGCTGGATCAGGTTGCCAGACAGCACCACTCCCAGCATGGAGCCCATAAAGGCCAGCAGGAAAGAAAAGAATTTGGGCACCGGATCTTCCGGCGACATGTAATAGCGGGCATACAGCACCACCAGCAGCCCGATACCCTGCACCAGAGCGGTAAACAGCCACGCCAGCCCATCCATGCGCAAGGTAAAGTCCAGCCCATAGGCAGGCAGCCACTGCCACTGATAGCGCACCACCTCATCGGCACCGACCTGCAGGTACAACCAACCGGTCATCAGCAGGCCTACCAAGGCGATACCGCCAGCCAGCCAAGCTTCCCGCCGGTGAGCACTGGCGGGCAAACAGGCGGCAATCACGCTGCCGAGGAACGGGAGAAAAAGGAGGCTAGCTAACATAAGCTGGGAAAAAATAAGATAGTTCTCGTGGGGTTATAAGCCCCCTATACTAAACGACTGGACCGCTATCCGCCAAATATCTGGGGCTTTAAAAAGCGGATTTTTGAGGGTTGAAAATCTTGACTTTTTTCGAGGTTTTTGGTGGGTTTCCTTGGCGTGCTAGATGTTACGCCTACTTTTCTGTCATCTCGGCCACTGTCTGCTATCCGGCAAACGTCTGTCATCTCGACCAGAATCTGTCATTTAGACCAGAGTCTGTCATTTCGATCGGAGTCTGTCATTTAGACCGGAGTCTGTCATTTCGACCAACGGGAGAAATCTTATACCTCGGTGGTGCAGATCCCTCCCGTTGGTCGGGATGACAGAGTTGGGGTGGTCGGGATGACAAAATAGGGTGGTGATGGTCAGGATGACAAAGTGGGGAGGGCGGGTTTCGACGTTCTCTGTCATTTCGACCAGCGGGAGAAATCTGATACCTCGGTGGCTCAGATCCCTCTCGTTGGTCGGGATGACAGGGTTGGGGTGGTCGGGATGGCAAAGTAGGGTAGTGATGGTCGGGATGACAAGGGCTTTTCGTAGGGCAGTGCTATCCCAGCGGGAAGAATTGCCCCAGGCTGTAGACGCCTTGCGCTTGTTGCTGGTCGTCGGGCCCTGGCTGAACAAGGTCTGCCAGCTGATAAAACACCGGGCGGGATAGCAGGCCCGCCATGCCGCCGCGAATCACCAGCAAGGGCTGGGGTTCGCCGGTGTCGCTGTCGCTGACTGACAGCGGGTGATCGGGGCCAGCTACAACCTGGTCACCGGTCGCAGTGGTAAATACCAGCGCTTGGTGGCCTTCCCGCTCCAGTACTTCCAGGCCAGTGACAAAGAAGGGCGCGACATCCACGGCGATGCGCCACTTTTCCACCGGCGTGACCAGAAAGTGCTCATCGCCCTCCCGCTTGAGAATCCGCGAAAACAGCTTCACCAGGGCTTCGCGCTCAATAAGGTCGCCCTCGTGGTGCCAATGGCCTTCGCGATCGATGCGAATATCGATATCCCCGGAGAGAGGCGGGTTCCAGCGCTCGACTGGGGGCAGGCTTTCCCCTGCGGCCAGCTCGGTTATATCCCGGAATAGCGCTTCGGGCGCTTTGATTTTTGCTGGCATGGCGAAAGCACTTCCTTGGAGAGACATGTCATTACAGGTTAGCGGAAGGATGGCTTGTGTGCCATAAATCGCTGCGCTGTGGCAAGTAAAAAGGGAACCAGAATAGCCCGCGTCTTTCGTAACCCCTCTTCCACAACCCGTGCTTTGCAAAGCGGGCCTTCTGTAATAACCGTCCTGCAACAGCCTTCCTGCAACAGCAAGGTACGCTACAAAGAGCCGACACCCGGATTTACAGATCGGTTTGGGGTGCTATAATCCGCACCCTCTGGCAAAAGCCCAGCGGAGAGTAGCTCAGCTTGGTAGAGCACTGCCTTCGGGAGGCAGGGGTCGCAGGTTCGAATCCTGTTTCTCCGACCAAATCCCAAAATTAGCCGCTTACGGATCGAAGCCGGGCGGCTTTTTTTATGTCCGCCTCGCTCTGGTTCACCCTTGTGCGGCCAGGTTGATGCGTATGGCCAGTAAGACCACCAGCTAATTCCTGCCCAAATAAAAAAACAGCCACTTGCAATTAAGTCAAAGTGGCTGTTTTTTGAGCCCATTGCCTCTCGCGGTGAGAGACAACGGGCAGGGTGCGGGTGTTACATGTTGGGAGTTACATATTGGGGTAGTTAGGCCCGCCAGCACCTTCCGGGGTAACCCACACGATATTCTGGCTGGGGTCCTTGATATCGCAGGTTTTGCAGTGCACGCAGTTCTGCGAGTTGATCTGGAAGCGCTTGCTGCCGTCGTTGTTTTCCACCACCTCGTACACGCCCGCCGGGCAGTAGCGCTGCGCAGGCTCATCAAACATGGGCAGGTTGTGGTTGATCGGAATATCCGGATCCTTCAGCAACAGGTGGCAGGGCTGGTTCTCCTCGTGGTTGGTATTGGAGAGGAACACCGAGCTCAGCTTGTCAAAGGTCAGCTTGCCGTCCGGCTTGGGGTAGTCGATCTTCTTGCAGTCCTTGGCAGGGCGCAGCTGCTCGTGATCCGGCTTGGGATCGGACAGGGTCCAGGGCAGCTTGCCGTTGAACAGGTTGATATCGATAAAGGCGTAGGCGGAGCCGAGAATATTGCCCCACTTGTGCTGCGCCGGGCCAAAGTTGCGCTGCTGGTGCAATTCCTCATGCAGCCAGGAAGCCTCAAACGCCGTCTTGTGATCCAGCTCCTCGCCGGTTTTGCCTGCAGCGATGGCCTCGGCAACCAGCTCGGCGGCAATCATGCCGGACTTCATCGCGGTGTGGCTGCCCTTGATCTTGGCAAAGTTCAGGGTGCCGGCGTCGTCGCCGATCAGCAGACCGCCGGGGAAGGCCATTTTCGGCAGCGCCTGAAGGCCGCCTTTGACCAGGGCGCGGGCACCGTATGAGATGCGCTCACCCCCTTCGAGGTACTGGCGAATCACCGGGTGAGTCTTGAAGCGCTGGAACTCATCGAAAGGGCTCAAGTGCGGGTTGCTGTAGGACAGGTCAGTGATCAGGCCCACGGCAATCTGGTTGTCTTCCAGATGGTAGAGGAAACCGCCGCCAAAGGAGCCGCTTTCATCCAGCGGCCAGCCAGCGCTGTGCACCACCAGACCTTGCTTATATTTTTCGTCAGGAATCTTCCACAACTCCTTGATCCCAATGCCATAGTGCTGGGATTCTTTGCCCGCAGCCAGGTCGAATTTTTCGATCAGTCGCTTGCCCAGATGGCCGCGACAGCCCTCGGAAAACAATGTGTACTTGGCGTGGAGCTCCATGCCAGGCATGTAGTTGGCAGTGTGTTCGCCGTCGTGGCCAATACCCATATCGCCGGTGACAATGCCTTTTACCGAGCCGTCGTCGTGGTAGATTACATCGGCGGCAGTAAAGCCGGGGAAGATTTCCACCCCGAGGGCCTCGGCTTGTTCACCCAGCCAGCGGCACAGGTTGCCGAGACTGATGATGTAGTTGCCTTCGTTGTGCATGGTTTTGGGCACGAAAAATCCAGGCACCTTGAGGCTGGACTCAGGGCCGCGCAGAACATAGATATCGTCGCCGGTAACAGGCGTCAGCAGGGGCGCGCCCTGGTCTTTCCAGTCGGGGAACAGCTCATTGAGGGCGCGGGGTTCAAAAACGGCACCGGACAGGATGTGAGCACCTACCTCAGAGCCCTTTTCCACAACGCACACCGCCAGGTCGGGGTTGAGTTGGCGGAGTCGGCAAGCCGCGGCCAGACCGGCAGGGCCAGCGCCGATGATGACAACATCGTACTCCATTGATTCACGTTCCACAGAAACCTCCAACCTGGGCAGTTATTAGCAAGGCCGTGGATTTTATACGGATTAGCTACGTGATTCTACCAAGAAGAGGATAAGGCCCCCGGTCTGCGTCACTGCGAGGCTATACTTTGCGGCCTTTCATGGCGCTACGGCCTTTCTATGTCGCCACGGCCTTTCTATGTCGCCACGGCCTTTCTATGTCGCTACGACCTTTCTATGTCATCTCGACCAACGGGAGAGATCTTCTACCTCGGTGGTACAGATCCCTCCGCTCCGGTCGGGATGACAAACCCTCCCAGCTCTGTCATCTCGACCAACGGGAGAGATCTTAGACCTCGGTGGTGAAGATCCCTCCGCTCCGGTCGGGATGACAAACCCTCCCAGCTCTGTCATCTCGACCAGCGGGAGAGATCTTAGACCTCTGTGGTACAGATCCCTCCGCTCCGGTCGGGATGACAAAGTAGAGTGGTCGGGATGACAAAATAGGTTGGTCGGGATGAAAAAGTAGATTGGTCGCGATGACAGGGCAGGATAGCCAGTCAGGTTAATTGCGCCTTTCCCGCATCATCTCTCTTTGAATTTCCCGCTCCAGGCGGTAGCGCTCTTTCTCCTCGGGGGGCATTCTTTCCCAGCGTTCGCGCATTTCCCGGCGGCGGTCGGGGGGCATCCGCTCAAACTCTTCGCGGGCGGCGCGCAGACGGCGCTGTTCGCTGGGGGGCAGAGAGTCGTAGTGAGCTTTGCGACGTCGCAGATCCTCCCGCTCCCGATCGCTCATCTGCTCCCAGCGCTTGTGGGAGGGTGCGTCAGATGACGACGGTCCGCGATCGACCCGGTAGGCCTCGCGGTCCCAGCGCGGGACTTCGCGATTGGGGTTGGCCAGTGCCACCAGCGGCAACAGGCCAATGATCAGCATACAGGCAAGCCGGGATAGGCTCATATCAGCTATTCCTGGCAGAATCGCTTTCTGCCAGCCAGTTGTAAAAATCCAGATCCTGGTAAAAAGTGGCGTTGTCGAGCATGTCCTGGCCCGGCTCGTTGGGCGTGAGCACCAGTACCAGGGCGACCACAGATGCCGTGACCATACCCAGCGCTGGCACCATCAGCCGCGACAGCAATGGGCGGCGGCTATGAGTTAGGGCCGAGGCTCTGGCCTGACGCAAGCGGCGCACGGTGGTGTCGTCCAGCTGTGATTCGGCAGCTCGCAATTGCTGACGCAGATTGGTTTCAAGCTTATCCATGATAGTGCTCCTTCAATGCCTCCTGAAGCGCTTGCAATGCACGGAAATAGTGAGTTTTGACGCTACCCTCCGAACACCCCATAGCAGTGGCGGTATCCGCCGTCGACAAGCCCTCCCA
>JALNZZ010000062.1 GCA_023229065.1 Porticoccaceae bacterium | reverse complement strand
TGGTGGGTAAGCCGAGGTCGATGATGGCGAGATCAAGTGAATACTCGCGGGACAGATAGAGGGCTTCGTTGCCATCGCCGGCAGCCAGAACGTGATAGTTGGCACTGGAGAGGCGCTCGGTAAGATGGTGGCGCAGCAGATTGTTGTCTTCAGCGAGTAATATGTTCATGGAATAGAGAATACCAGGGCTGAAACCGGAGTTGGGCCATGGTGCCGCCCCGAATGAAAAAAGGCCAGCGCCTGGCAGATGGAAAGCGAAGGAGCGACCTCACCAGACAGGCTCTGACCTAGTATGTCACCGTACTGACGCCGGGCAATTGTCCCCTTATGCTGAATGACGGCAGCTGAATAGCCGCTGAATTAGCGCTGAACGCCCCCTGAATACTTCGCCCCTTTGCCATCTGGTTGTAGAATAGGCAGCGCTGCCGCCGGCTATGACTGGTCTGGGGCGGACTTTTCCCCTACCGTTTCTTACTCTCCAGCGGTATAACAGCAAAGCGATGGTCGTATGGCAACTCCCGTCCCGGACAGCAAAAAGCGGCTGGTGGCTCTGGCCGCTATGTTGGCAGTGGGCTTTATGGTTACGACCTTGGTCAGCTACTTTGTTGCCAGGGATTCCCTGGAGCGACACATAGCGGACGAGATGCTGCCGCTCACCAGCGACAACATCTATTCAGAAATACAGCGCGATCTACTGCGGCCTTTTCTTATTTCATCACTGATGGCCAGCGACACCTTTGTCCGTGACTGGGCGCTGGGAGGAGAAGAAGACAGCGCGCGTATCCAGCACTATCTGCGGGAGATCCAGCAGAGATACGGCACCATTACGGCCTTTTTCATCTCTGACCATACTCTGAACTACTACCATCCCAGCGGTATCGTCAAGACCATGGACCCCGAGGATCCTGCTGACGCCTGGTACTTTTCCTTGCGTAAACTGGCCAACGATTACGATATCAACATTGACCGTGACACCGCTGACCGCTCGCGTCTGGCAGTGTTTACTAACTACCGCGTGCTGGATTACGAGGGGCACTTCATCGGCAGCACCGGGGTGGGGTTGTCGGTGCATTCGGTCATTGCCTTGATAGACAATTACCAACACCGTTACGGCAGGCGTATTTACTTTGTCGATCGCCAGGGTGAGGTGACGCTCCACGGTCGGGACTCCAGCCTGCCGAAAACCTTGCGGGATCGGCCGGGACTGCAATCTCTGGTCACACAGATCCTGACAACCCCTAGCTCCAGCCTGATCTACCGAGATAGCGCCGGCGATGATGTCTTCCTCAATAGCCGTTTGGTGCCAGAGTTTGGTTGGTACCTGATGGTGGAGCAGCACCGCGACCAGGGCAAAGAGCGCATTGCCCTCACCCTGGTGATCAATGTACTGATCTCCTTGGGGATCATGGCGGCAGTGTTGCTGGTGGCGCACTTCACTCAGCGCGGTTATCAGCGCCGCCTGGTTGAGATGGCCACTACCGACAAGCTCACTGGCACCCTCAACCGCCAGGCCTTTGAGAGCCTCTTCGAGCATGCTGCCAGAGCGGCGGTCCGACGCGGCAGTCCCATGTCGCTACTGGCCATCGACCTGGATCATTTCAAGTCGATCAATGACCAGTTCGGACACCAAGGGGGTGATTCGTTGCTGAAGGGGGTGGTGGGCTTGCTCAAGGAACAAATTCGCGACAGCGATGTGTTGTGTCGCTGGGGCGGGGAAGAGTTTATGCTGCTGCTTGAAGACTGCAGTCTGGAGAATGCCCTGCAGCGGGCGGAGCAGCTGCGCGCCAGCGTCAAGGCGTTCAGGGTCCGCTACGGCAGGGAAGATATCGGGGTGACTATCAGTGTCGGCGTAGCGGAATACCGTCCCCGGGAAACCCTCTCAGCTCTGGTCAACCGTGCCGACGGGGCACTTTACAGCGCCAAGCGGGAGGGGCGGGACTGTATCCGGTCAGCGTGAAGGCCTGCCCCTTCCTATTGCTCTCTTCCATTTGTTCTTTCTCTGGGACTTTCTCTTTCTCCCTGTCATTTCAACCAATCCCTCTGTCATTTCGACCAGCGGGAGAAATCTGATACCCCATTGACGCAAGATTCCCCCACAAGATCGGGATGACAGCCAAGGGGCCTCGGTAGGCTGGGACGCAGAACCGACACAGCCGGTGTATAGCCCACACAACTAGCGAGACAGTACCAGCTGGCCATCGTTGAGAGGAATGTGCGAGCCGGGGTCGTGGTCCATGAACACGCTGCCCTCTTTTTCACCAATGCGGTAGTCGACCTGATAACCTTTGAGTACCTGCTGTTGGTCCATCACAGTTTCGCAACGAGTTTCGGTGGTTTGGTAGGTGTTGTTGGTTTGCATGCGCTCCTGGGTTTTATTGCCGGCGTAGCCTCCCGCCGCGGCACCAGCCACTGTCGCGACTTTCTTGCCCGATCCGCCACCGACCTGGTTGCCGATTACACCGCCGATCACGGCCCCCGCCACGGTGCCGAGCACCTGGTGCTGATCTTGCACCGGCTTCTGCCGGGTGACCTGTACAGGTTGGCACACCTCCCGCGGGGTGCTGACAGTTTCTCGGACCTCTTCAACATTGACCACCTCGGCATGGGTGGGCTCGTCCTCGTCATTGAGGATGCTGTAACCGGCGATAGCTCCGCCAGCCGACGCAACAACGATACCGATAGCAATACCTGCAACCATCGACCTATTCATAGCATTTCTCCATTTTTGCCCGCTTGGTGAGCATGTACAGATGTTGTTGTAGAAATATGCCTGTTTGAGACTGAAAAGCGGTATGGAGTTCCTGTCCCAGAACGCTACTTTTTCACTGTTGTCAGCTGGTAGACAGTTTGGGTGGCGATATTTCAAGGGGCGGCAAGAGCGCTTTCTATCTGGTGCAGCGTCTCACGATACACGGCTTCGAGCTCACCGCCGATAGCGACGGCCCGCCGTACTGAGGCTAAAGCTTCAGCACGGCGGTTAGCTGACAGTAAGGCCTGAGCTAAATTGTTGTGTCCTGGACCATAGCCGGGGGCTTGCTCTGTCACTGCAAGGAAGCGCTCAATGGCGGTGTCGAAGCTGCCCTGGCCGTGGAGGAAGTTACCGTGCCCCATCAGCAGTTCAATGCTTGTGGGCCAGCGCTCCAACCCACTCCGCCAGGCCCTGTCAGCCAATAGTGGCGGGGTATTGGTCTCAAAGGCAGCAGCGCTGAGAAAGTAAGCGCGAGGGTTGTCTGCTACGGGCAGCTCCCCAGGCGCCAGCACCACCATGCCCCAGTGATCGGCGCGCCGCCAGGTGCGCTCGAACAGCTTCATGCCCATCGCATAGCGTTTTGTGACACCGGAGCGCAGCAGCACCTGTCGGCGCTCCAGGTCGTAGCCTACCACCACTGCATAGTGCCATCGGGGATACCAGTTAAGCCCCAGGTTCTGCAGGATCAACACCGGCTGGCCAGCGGCTACAGAAGCAAACAGGGTATCAAGAGTTGGCTCAATGACATGGGCAAGCCGCTGATAGCGACGAGTGGCAGCAAGCATCTCAACTTGAAATGAGCCCTGGCGATCCGGCACATACACCTGAGGCACCAGCGCATTGGGGGTGGCCTCGGCATCGCTAAACTCCAGCACGGTGGCGAGGGCGGCTGGGCCGCACTGGTACTGTTCTTGGGGATGAAAGGGCACGCTCGTCAGCTCAATCCGGGGTGGAATGCCAGCGTCCTTGCGCGCCAGCAGAGAGTTGGTTTGGGGAGTGGTGCTGCAGCCTGTCAAGACGACAGTGAGCACTGCCAGAATCAATAAGCGCGAGAACACCTGGAAGTCGGTGGGAAAGCGGCAGAGCAAGGGGCGACCGGGATAATAGGGAAGAGATAATAAGCTCGGGCCGCCAAGCGGCCCGAGCCCGGACTGTTACAGGCCGGGGAAGATGTCGATAACGCCAGCGATTTCCAGCAGGATCAAGATCAGCAATACCAGTGCTACTGTGCCGAGACCACTCCCGGCTGGTAGGCTGTCCAGCTGCCCTTGCACCTGGCTGATTTCAGCAGCAGTCATACGGTTGACCCGCTCGTTGACGGTGGCGGGGTCAACGCCGAGAGCAAGTAACTCTTCCATCACATCGTCACGCATCAGCTGCTCCCGCAAGGCATCGCGCTGCATTTCCAGCTCGGTGCCGGCTACCAGCACGTCGGTGCCAATCATGGCGGCGTGGACGGGAGCTTGGATACAGGCCAGTGAGAATACCAGCATGAGCAGAGAAACGAAGAAACGGGGCTTTAGGGCGGTGAGTGACATAGTACAGCTCCTTTTCGCTGTGGATACTTGTTGCGTGCTTGTCCGGGGTGCGAACAAGGGCATTATAGACGACAACCCCGGCAGGTAAGGAAGACCACGGTGTCAGCAGCAACCAATAGAGTGATAAGCTATTAGGCGGTGAAAGCCGATAAAAGTTCGACTATTTTTGTGGGTAGGGGGAATAAATGAGTGCCTTCACGCCATAACTTGTGCACTGGACATGAGCCCCCAGACGAGGACAATGGAAACCATTATCTGAAGCTTTCCGTCTCCTACTTTGAGTAACTAACCAGCCCAGGAGGGCCCGCCTGTGGAACCCATCAAGCGCCTTACTCCCTTTATCTCGGTATCCGGCCAACTTGAACCATCCGATATGGGGACACTCGCCGCCAGTGGCTACCGCTGTGTGGTCAACAACAGACCCGATGGTGAGGGCGAAGGACAGCCGACCAGCGCCGAGATGGAAGCGGCCGCTCGCGCTTCGGGGCTTGACTATCATTACTTGCCAGTGGTCGCCGGGCAGGTCAGCGATGACAACGCCGCGGCCTTTCGCGCCCTGATGGAGCAAGTGAAAGGGCCGGTACTCGCCTTCTGTCGCACCGGCACTCGCAGCACCAATTTGTGGGCGTTAGCCGAAGCCCACCACTTAGACCCCGATACCCTTACCAGTCTCGCCGGCAATGCGGGCTATAACCTGGCGGGCATTCGGCCACGGCTGGAGCAGCGCTGGGAAAGCGACTCCAGTGCTCAGGCGGGAGGAGAAGCAGCTGTTCACCCCCACACGCCGCGCTACGATGTGCTGGTGATTGGCGGCGGTGCAGCGGGTTGTGCGGTGGCTGCCAGCTTGCACAAGCGTCGTAGTGACCTGCGCATCGCCATCGTCGAGCCCAGCGAAGAGCACTACTATCAGCCGGGCTTCACTATGGTGGGCGGCGGTATCTTCACACCTCAGCGCACCCAGAGAGCGATGTCGCGTTGTATCCCGGACAAGGTCCAGTGGGTGCGCGTTGCCGCCACCGCGTTTGAGCCCCAACGCCAGCAGGTCGTGCTGGAAGATGGCAACCGCCTTGGCTACCGGGTGCTGATCGTCTGCCCTGGTCTGAGTTTGCACTGGGATGGCATTGAGGGCTTGCAGGATACGCTGGGCAAGAATGGCGTCACCTCCAACTACCGCTTCGACCTGGCGCCCTATACCTGGCAGTTGGTACAACAGTTGAAAAGTGGGCGCGCCCTCTTCACCCAGCCACCGATGCCCATCAAGTGTGCTGGCGCCCCGCAAAAAGCTCTCTATCTGTCCTGTGACCACTGGCGGCGCGAGGGCGTACTCGACAACATCGAAGTGGGCTTCGACGTTGCCGGCGCAGTGTTGTTCGGTGTCGCGGATTTTGTACCGCCACTGATGAAGTATGTGGAAAGCTATGGTGCTGACCTGCGTTTCAACAGCAACCTCACCGCTGTCGATGGTCCGGCCCGCAAAGCCTGGTTCCGGGTGACGGATGGCGAAGGCAATGTCACCACGCAGGAGCGCGAGTTCGACATGCTCCATGTGGTACCGCCCCAACGGGCGCCCGACTTTATTCGCGAAAGCCCCCTGGCCGGTGCCGATGGCTGGGTGGACGTTAGCCACGAAACCTTGCGCCACACCACCTATGGCAACATCTTCAGTCTTGGCGATGTGTGTTCGGCCCCCAACGCCAAGACGGCAGCGGCTGTGCGCAAACAGGCACCCATCGTTGCAGAAAATGTTATCAGCGTACTCGATGGTCTCCGTCCCCGCGCGGTATACGATGGCTATGGCGCCTGCCCTCTTACCGTAGAGAGAGGCAAAGTGGTACTGGCAGAGTTTGGCTACGGAGGCAAGCTGCTACCCACCTTCCCGCTCGAACCGACAGTGCCCCGCTGGCTGGCCTGGAGCCTCAAAGCCCACTGGATGCCCACCATCTACTTTGACCTGATGCTGAAAGGCCACGAATGGCTGGCCAAGCCCACCCACCTGCCCTTCGACCCCCATACACCGGATTCCGAGCCCGCCTGCGATTATGAGGGTACTCGCAAGTCATGAAGCATGGCTTGTGGTAGCTGTCAGTGTACTTGATGCCAGGTTAGTAGCGTTGGTGAGTCCATTCACCAACGCTACTAGGTTGGCTAAAACAAGCTAACAATTTTGTGCCCGCTTTTTTCGTCCGGTCCCTGGATATTGAAATTTTTATCAAATAGCGATTGGGAGCTTTTCATGGCAAAGAATAAAACACTTGTGCTGCACTCCCGCCCCGAGGGAATGCTCCGCGAGGAAAACTTTCAAGTTGTGGAGCGAGAGGTGCCCGCAGTTAAACAAGGACAATTCTTGGTGCGAGTTCATTTTGCCTCCCTCGACCCTGGGATTCGCAACCTTTTGGCGGAGTCCAGCGGGTATTGGGTGCCGACCTCTCTCGGTGAGCCCCTCAATACCAATATGGTGGGTGAAGTGGTGGAATCGCAGCATACGGACTATCGGCCTGGCGATTTAGTTGCCGGCACTGGGGCCTTGCAGGAGTACACGGTATTTACGCCGGGTCCAATGACCTGGAAGATTGATTCAGGGTCGCGTCTACCTCTGAGCAATCATCTGAGTATCCTCGGAGCTACTGGTCTGACGGCGTATTTCGGTCTGCTTGATGTGGGCAAGCCGGTTGCGGGCGAGACGGTGCTGGTTTCTGCCGCAGCTGGGGCTGTAGGCTCCGCTGTGGGACAGATTGCCAAGATTCGTGGCTGCCGCGTGGTCGGTATCGCCGGGGGTGAGGAAAAGTGTCGCCGGGTGATTGAGGAGTTTGGCTTTGATGCGGCGATCGATTACCGCAACAAGGACATGGCCCAGTTGATGACGGCTATTGGCGAACATTGCCCCAATGGCGTCGATATTTACTTTGAGAATGTGGGCGGTATTCAGCTGGACGCGGCGCTGGGGCATATGAACAGCGGTGGTCGCGTGCCCTGTTGCGGCATGATTTCCCAGTACAATGGTGAAGGCGGAGCGGCGATGCACAATCTTTTTAATATCGTCGCCAAGACGTTGCGGGTGGAAGGGTTCCTCTGCCATACCTATTCCGAGCAGTTTCCAGAGGCGTTGCGCGACCTGGAGCAGTGGGTTGCAGCGGGACAGCTCAACCACCGCGAGCATATAGAGGAAGGCATTACCGCTGCACCAGGCGTATTTGTCAAACTTTTCACCGGTGAAAACCAGGGCAAGACCTTGGTGAAAGTGTTGTCGGACTGAGCTGCAGTTTTGTCCAGGGCCTGTTAACACTACTTGAATAGCCGGCGACCCTTTAGGTCGCTGGCTATTGGAGGAGGGTGTTTGCCCCTCGACTCTACTACGGCTTTGCCCTCCCACTGTTGCTTGCTACAATTCGTGCCTCCCCCCAACAGGTGACGTGGCCGGCAGGCCGGTCGCTTCCGAGCCGGACTGAAAATAGCCATGCATCCGACGATTCCCCGTTCTTCCAATGAGTTGCGCGACTCAGCCGTGTTTTGGCGAGCGGCGCTCGGTTACCTCTTTCGGGGCCGGTTTCGCTGGCCAGGCGGGCATGTGGCACCAGCAGGTACCCGGGTGCCGGACGACTTTTCCGGTATCTGCGTTGCCAGTATGGACGATCCCGCTTGCGATGATCTGATGCTCGGTTATCTGCGCCAGCTGGGTATCGACGCGGTGCGTCTGGATTACGGCTACTCAGGCCCCGACAATCATCCCGAGCGCTTCCTGAACAGGCTTCTCGATGATGGCTTCAAAGTGCTGCTGCGCTTGATCCCGCCACCCGAAGAAGCGCGCCAGATGCTGAAGCCGGGGACTCAGCAGCGCTGGCGCCAGTTTGTCGCCAAGGCCCTGCTCGATTACGGTGAGCGCCTCGAAGGGGTAGAGATCGGCAATACCGTCAATCGCCGCGCCTGGGCCGGCTTTACCACGCTCAACCACTTTATGCAGGCCTGGAACATCGCCCACGAGCTGGCTCGCGAGCAAGGTGTGACTCTGGCAGGCCCTAATGTCAGTGACTTTGAGCCACCCCTTAACGCGGGCTTCCTGGCATTGATGGCGAAACGGGACTGCCTGCCGGATATACACACCGACAACCTGTTCGTGGAGCGCGCCTTCGAGCCGGAGTTCTACGACCGCAAGATACTTGGGCGTCGTCTCGGCCCCCTGCACAAGCTCAATCTGGTGAAGAAAGCACGCCTGCTGGGCCGCTTGGGGGCCGAGTACGGCGTCGATCGCACCTGGTCAACGACAGCTTTCTGGACCATCAAACGTATTGTCCGTCGATTGGCGCGGGGCGAGGAAAAGCAGGCTGACTATATAGCCCGCTATATGGTGCTGGCAGCGGCTTCGGGCGGCCTTGAGCGCGCCTATTGGGGGCCGCTGGTGAGCCAGCGCGAGGGGTTGGTGGACGACGGTACCGGCAGGGAGGCAGATCATGAGCTGGTGGCCTTCTACGATGGTAACAACGGTAGTGTAGAGAATTACCGGGTGCGCCCGGCCCTCCATGCCTATGCCAACTTCATCCGGTTGATCCCCGGTGCCACTTACACGGGTGGGCACGGCACGGAAAGGTCACTGCAGATCCATTCCTTCGAGACCGCTGAGCACCGTCTCCATGTCCTGTGGACCATCAATGCCCGAGCGGCGGATTTGAAGGCGCTCTACAGTGAGGCGGACCTGGCAGCAGCGGAGCCAATTGGCCGCGACGGCGAGGTGCTTGACGAGCTGCCCTGTCTGGTTACCGAATCCCCCCTGTATCTGCGCTGGCCACTGTCGCGACCAGTGGCGGTGATCCCCGGCGGACGGGTGCTGAAGGATGTGCGCATCGACGGCAACCGCCCGGGTGGGCGCTACTACTTACATCGGGATGGCCGGTGGTTGGGGCTGGTGTTTGCTGCCGATCGTCAGCAGGCCGACCTGCTGATTGATGCCTTGCACCCGGACAGGATCACGCCACCCAGCGATGACAACAAGCTGCGCAAGTCGCGCAACGTGATCTGGACCCTTGACGATCCAAGCCAGCCGGGCAAATTGCTGGCGGCCAAAAAGCCTCATCGCCTCAAATTCAACAAGCGGATCACCGATGCCCTCAAGCCAGCCAAGTCCCTGCGCAGTTGGAACGGTGCCTGTGAGCTGCTGCGTCATGGCATCGATAGCCCCCTGCCGGTGGCGACTTTCTCCAGGGACGGTGGCGTCGACACGCTCAATAACTGGTATATCTGTGAATACGCGGGAGATGTGCCTTCAGTGAAGGACTTCTTCCTCGCCTACAGTGCAGGTGAGCTGGAGTATCTGGGTGTGTCCCGGGGCCGCTTCTTCGATCTGTTGTGCCGCTTTGTACTGCGTCTTCATGAAGTGGGTGTCTACTTCCGCGATCTCACCGGCGGCAATATCCTTGTCCATCAGCAAGGCGATGGCGAAATCCGCTTTTCGCTGATCGATACTGGCCGCGCCCGCTTCTATCCAGGTGCCACGCCGTTTTCCAAACGTATGGCAGACCTCGCCCGCACTTGCTACAAGCTGGACTGGCCGCTGCGGGAGGAGTTTATGGGGCGTTACCTGGGAGCCCACGGCAAGCGCTTTAACTGGCGCTATCGGCTGCCATTCGCAATGTTTGACTGGAAGCTGAACATCAAGCGCAAGCTAAAAGGCAAAAAACGCCCAGTAAAGTGAGGCTTCAGACGCGGGGAGTAAGGTATTGCCCTGGCCCCGCTGTCAGACCTTTTGTTCCAGCGCCTTCCCCATCGAGATGCACTCCCGCCGTCAAACGGGTTACCATCTCCCTATTCTGCCTATGGAAATAAGTCGTCATGCGTAAATGGACGCCACATGCTCTGCTGTGGGCTGTCGGTCTGTTGCCTGCTCTGATAGGGGGGGTGGCCCTGCCCTCTGGCTCATTCGGCAGCGCCTCGACGGTGCTTGATGCGCTGGGTCGGCTTGCTGGGCTTGGCGGGCTTGGGTTGATGCTGGTGGCTGCTATTGTCAGCTTCCGAATTCCCGGCTTCGATCGGCTGTTTGGGGGCCTCACTTCACTGTGGCGTACCCATCACCTGATGGGCGGGGTGGCCTTTCTCTTGCTGTTGGGCCACCCGTTGTTGCTGGCTCTGGCGGCATCGGCGGTGTCTCTGGATGCGGCACTGGAGGTGCTGTTTGCCGGTGATATCGCCACCTGGCTGGGGTGGGGAGCACTGTTGGTGATGATGGTATTCCTGGCGCCCAGCTTTGAGTTCTTTGGTTCGCGTGACTATCAACGCTGGAAAAGCCTCCACAAGCTTGCCGGTATCAGCGTCATGTTGGCCTTGACCCACGCTTTTTTACAGGCGAGCACCATTCCTGAACCCTGGTCGACCTTGATCTGGGCTGTTCTGGCTCTGGCGGCCCTCACCGCTCTGGCCTACGGTCTGCTGTTTGCACGCCGTGCTAGCCAGTACAGTTACACCGTGGCAGAAGTAGCTCGCCCGGCCAACAATGTAGTGGAGCTGAGCCTAAAGCCTGTGGACAGACAGCTGCGCCATCGCGCAGGTCAATTCGTCTATCTCACCCCCTGCGACAGCAAGCTGCAGGCCGGGTACCGAGAGGAGCATCCCTACACTCTCACCTCGTCCTCGAGTGAGCAACTGTTGCGTGTTGCCATCAAGGATGTCGGTGACGCCAGTCGGGCTATCCAGTCCATTGCACTGGGCAGCGAGGTGCAGGTAATGGGTCCCTATGGCGCTTTCTTGCCCGCTCACAATCACGATGCGGAGCTATGGATTGCTGGCGGTATAGGGATTGCGCCTTTTTTGGGGCGTGCCCGTGAACTTGCTTCTCGCGGCGAAGCGGTGAATATCCATCTGATCTACTGTGTGCAGGATGAAGCCAGAGCACTGTTCAGCGATGAGCTGCGTCGGCTCAGTGCCAGAATTCCTGGTTTCAGTTTTGCCATGCACTATTTCTATCGCGACGGGCCCTTGTCCAGCGATTTTGTGCGCTATCACTGCCCTGATTGTGCTACTCGCAAGGCCTATGTATGCGGCCCGGCGCGCCTCAGTAGTCTGGCGCGCAAGGTATTGGTGGCCAATGGCATGCCGCGGGGCCACTTCAAGAGTGAGGAATTCACCCTACTATGAAGAAGCTGTGTTTCGCTGCCTTTGTCGCCTTCTGGGCCAGTATCGCCACCTTGCTCGTCGTGCAGGCCACCGATCAGGCACCGGCAACGGTCGCCGGTGAGGCCGTTACCCAGGAATAACTCGCCGAGTGACAGGGCTGGCGACGACTACTGTTACACTGCGCGCTGTTTCCCCCGCTAGGTCCATACCGTGACTAACACAGCTTTTTCCACCCTGTCCTTATCGCCGGCCATGCTCGCCAACCTCGACTCCCTAGATTATCTGTCGATGACGCCAATCCAGGCCCGTGCCCTACCGGTAGTCCTGGCGGGCAAGGATTTGATTGCCCAGGCCAAGACCGGCAGCGGCAAGACTGCGGCCTTTGGCATCGGCCTGCTCAACACGCTCAACGTCCGCTACCTCGGTTGCCAGGCTCTGGTATTGTGCCCCACCCGCGAATTGGCAGACCAGG
>JALNZZ010000061.1 GCA_023229065.1 Porticoccaceae bacterium | reverse complement strand
TCTCACAAGATGGCTCTTTCGTCCTGCCCCCTCGCGCCGGGGGTGGCGTTTGCAGCTTGCTATCAAGCAGTTTTCAAGGGGGTCGCAAGGGTGCCGTTCGTTTGCATTGGCGATGAGCCGCTTACAGAAAAGCTCGCGCTGCGGTTGCAGCCAGATGAGCGCGATGCGCTGCGTGCCGAAGCGGATGCACGCGATGTCAGTATGAGCGCCCTTGTCCGTGATCTGTACTTCGGCGCTGCCGTTGTCAGTGACGTGAACCGTGATCTGGTTGCAGAGTTGATTCGGCTTGGTGCTGTAGTCCGCTCCGAGTGGGATGCTGCCGCTGCAAGCCAGTCACCCTACTTTCCACCTCTCGCTGAGGCCATTGTTGATCTGCAAAAGTTCGCTCGGACGCTGGCCGTAAAGATCAAGCCGAGCCGCGCCCGACATGATCGCGCTGCTGATGTTGTCGAGTTCGTTGGAAAGTCAGATGGCGTGGCACTGGCAGCTATTGTGACGTTGCGTCTTCTGCCCGCAGAGAAAGAACGACTTGCGATGGATGCGGAGATGGCGGGTATTACACCCGGCGCACTTGTGCGACGCCGGATATTCGGGCGTCCGGTGTCTGCAAACATCAATCGCGTGATGCAAAGGCGTATCCGGTCGCTGATGGCGATGTTGCAACATTTCCTCGCAGAGCAGCGCAGTCTTGAGTACCCAGAGATTTACACGACGCGGAGTGTACTGGCGGCTCTATTCAAGAGGCTGGGGCATGATCTCAAAGCACATTCGTAACCCAGATGCGAAGGCTGCGAAGCACCGCCGCATTATCAAGCTGGTCGAGTACATCCTCAATCCACAAACTGAGAATGCGACGGAGAAATGCGTCTATCACGGCGCACGCGGTTTCATCACTGCCGAACGGTCGATGCAGCTTGGAGAGATGATCGCACTTTCGGAAGATGCCACGCGAAGCAAGAACACTGTGGAGCACTTTGTTCTGAGCTTGCGGGAGGGTGAGAAGCCGACACCTGAGCAGGTCGAGGAGATGATAACGATCTGGCTCAGGGAACTCGGGTTAAGCGGTTGTCAGATTTTCTATGGTTTGCACGAGGACACTGATAACTACCACCTGCACATAGCAGTCAACCGGATGCACCCTGAGCGACTGGAGTGCATCAAGATCAACGGTGGATTCTCGAGGGAAGCGGAGCATCGGGCTATTGCATTGATCGAGCACGCGCAGGGCTGGAAGTCCGAAAAGAATGCTCGATACACGGTGCTTCCAGACGGCACGCTGGCCTACCGAGCCGAGAACGGTGAGGCTGTGCCGGATGCGGGCTGGTCGGCTGATTTGGCGCTCAGGCGGCGGCAAACCGATGATCGTAAGGAGCTACGGCGGCGGCATGAGCGTGAGCGGCGAGAGTTGGAGGCTGTCGAAGCTACGAAGGCGCAGCGGAAGGCTGCGCTCGATGAGCTGAGAACACGCCAGCTTGCCGAGCAAATGGCGCAGAAAACGCAGCAGAAGGCGGAGCGCGTGGCATTGCGTAGCGCCCTCCCTGCCTCTCGGGCGCGTGAAAATGTTGCGATCAGCCAGCGAGCCATTGACATCGAAACGCGCACGGGCGTGCAGAGTGCCGAGCGTACCGCCAAAGAGGTTGCCGGGCCGATCTTACGGTCGGCATCAAGTTGGGCGCAGTTACACGCGGAGCTGGCCGCCGTGGGGTGCCGCTTCGAGCGCGAAGGGAGCGGTGCGTTGATCTGGGTTGGGGACACGCCCGTCAAGGCCAGCCAAGCCTGCCGAAAGTCATCCTTGCCGAAGTTGGAGAAGCGTCTCGGTGCGTATGAACCTGCTCCCGAAGGGATGGTGATTGCAGAGCGGGAGTTGGAGCCACTCAAGCCGGATGCGCCTCGCATGAGCGACTACATGCGCGAGCGGCGGCAATACGAGCGCGAGCGCAAACAGGAAACGGCAGCACTGCGCGAGCGTCATCGGTTGGAGCAAGAGGCCGCGTGGTCACGGTACGAAGCGCGGCGCGATGCGCTGCTGGCTGGCCATGCGGGCAGGAATCGGTATGCCTTGGGCGCTGTTGCACGCGCTGAGTGGCTGGCCGAACGGGATGAGTTGATCCAGCGGCAGAGCGGCGAGCGCCACCGGCTGCGGAAACGGTTGCCGGCTTTTCCCGGCGTCGAGGACTGGTATCGGCGTCTGGATGAGCCAGGACTGGCCGAACTTTGGCGACATCGAAATAGCGATCAGGCGCTGCTGGTCGGCGATGCGGACACACCTGCCCTACCCCCGCGAGACATCCGGTCGTTCGTGGCCGAGGTGCGTGGGCGTCAGGTTGTATTCCGGCGACCGGATGATGCAGGCCCTGCATTTGTTGATTGTGGTCGGCGGATCGACGTGACTGCCTCGAATGATCGTGATGCGGCACGGGCGGCGCTGCAATTGGCGAAGGCGAAGTGGGGACGGGTTACGGTCAGCGGGCCACCTGAGTATCAGCAGATGATGCTGGAGCTGGCTGCGGAGATGGGGGTGCAGATTGCAAACCCCGAGCTGCAAGAGCGGCTGAATGTGGAGATCGAGCGTCGCAGGCCCGTCCCTGAGCCAACGGCAAAGCCCGACTGGTCACGGTATCGGTCAGTGGCTTCGGGTGGGGTGCCCTCCCCTGCTCGAACGACTGGCGAGCGCGATCCGCGTTGGCCTCAATTTGAGCGGGCCATGCTCCAGATCGGGCAGTTCGAGCTGGGCGTGTCGGCTGTGGTGCTGATGGGTCAGCTTGAGATTGCCAAGGGCACGGTGACTGAGCGTCTTGATGCTGCGGAGCGGTCTGGCAGATCGGTTGATGACGTGGCCCGCGAGCTGGCCACCGCAGCAGCGCGAGCCGAGGCCGAGGCATTCCAGCGGCAGCTTGACGCGGCTGAACGAGAGCAGGCGCGTCCTGACATGCACCCCGACGAGCCAGAGGGGCCGGGTTGGTGAGGGGGGCGATTCAGCGTGGACTCTGCTCCATATACGCCCATACCTTGAGATAGCTATATATCTTCTGAGATAGCTAGCTATCTAAATATGGTGGTGAGAGTGTGTTGGGATGGTGTGCGCTTGGTGGTTAGATGGTGCTGCCTGTGTGGTGACAGCGTGGCGGGATGGTGGCGCTATGGTGGTGGCTTGGTGTTGCCTTCCACCTTGTTACCACAATGCCGCCACATAGCTTGATAGATATCTATCTATCTATCTATCTATCTAGCGGATGGTGTCCGGTTTTCGATAGGACAAAAGGAATCATTTTGTCCAATTCGGTGATATGCTTTCCATGTACGGCGCGAGTTTGCGCCGCTTGTTTTGCCCCCAACATTGGACAAAACGATGACAGAACGGAAACACCTGACCCAGCTCGAAGTTGAGCGGCTGATTGCAGCCACCAAAGGTAGCCGTCACGAGGCCCGTGACCGCTGCCTTTTGTTGTTGATGTTCCGGCACGGACTGCGGGTGTCCGAGGCGTGCGGGATGCAGCTCTCCCAAGTCGATGTCGAGAGCAGGGTGCTCCACGTTTCCCGGCTCAAGATGGGGTTGTCCACGACCCACCCGCTGCGCACTGATGAGCTACGGGCGATCCGGGCGTGGCTGGCCGAGCGCAAGCGGATGAAGCCGGGTAACGATGCCTTCTTCGTTTCTGAGCGACTTGGCCCGTTGAATCGGCGCACGGCATGGGATGCGATCCGCCGCTATGGCGAGAAAGCGGGCCTGCCGCTGGCTGCACACCCGCACATGCTGCGGCACGCCTGCGGCTACGAGCTGGCGAACCAAGGGGCGGATACGCGGCTGATTCAGGACTACTTAGGGCACCGGAACATCCAGCACACCGTGCAATACACGGCGGCGAATCCGGCGCGGTTTGAAAGGCTGTGGCGATGACCGCCGCAGTGAAGAAGAAAGCGGCGCTGCCGGGGATTGCGGCCCCGGCGACGCCTGACCACAACCCACCTACTACAGAGGTGAATCATGGCTAATGGCATTGTCACATGTGCGAACAGGCCCACGGAACAACAGGAGGCCCGTTATGTCGTCCGTTAATATTCGCAAGTCCAGCGCAGCGGACAGATTGGAAGTTTTCACACGCGGGCAGGATGGATCGACCAAGGTGACTGGTGGCCGCGTAAAGGTCGCCAAGGCCGGAAACGCGCTCATCGAGCGCGACGACTCGTTGAACTGCTATCCGCGTTGGGCTGCACCTACCTGCATCATCGTGGATGGCCCATATGGGCTTGGAAAGTTTCCCGGCGAGCCAAAGACTCCGGCCAACCTTGCCGAGTGGTACGCGCCCCATGTCGCGGCTTGGTCTGCACACGCCAACACGGACACTACGCTTTGGTTTTGGTGTACGGAAGTCGGCTGGGCGCTGGTGCATCCAGTCCTGGAAATGCACGGATGGCAGTACGAGGAATGCAACATCTGGGACAAGGGCATTGCGCATGTCGCCGGAAACTGCAACAGCAAGACTATCCGAGGCACCCCGGTTGTGACCGAAGTCGCTGTTCGCTACACGAAGCGAAACCAGCTACCCGGTAGCAACGGGCAAATGCTATCCATCAAGGATTGGGTACGCCATGAGTGGCTTCGTAGCGGGCTGCCCATGTCGAGGTCAAATGACGCTTGTGGCGTCGCGAATGCCGCGACCCGCAAGTATCTTACCCAGTGTCATATGTGGTATTTCCCGCCACCGGAAGCCATCGTGCGCATGGCCGAATACTGCAACAAGCATGGACGCCCGACCGAACGCCCTTACTTCTCCCTCGATGGGCATAACCCAGTTACCGAAGAGGCTTGGGGGAGGATGCGTGCCAAGTGGACTCACACCCACGGCATCACAAACGTCTGGCAGGAGCAAGCTGTTCACGGTCGCGAGCGCATACGGACAGGCGTGGGCTACCTCCATGCCAACCAGAAGCCACTGGCCCTGATGAAGCGCCAGATCATTGCGTGCACAGACCTCGGTGACGTTGTCTGGGAACCCTTCGGTGGTCTGTGTTCGGCCTCGATTGCTGCCCTGCATACCGGGCGGCGATCCTTCGCCGCAGAGGTCAATCCAGATTACTTCCAAGTGGCCGCGTCGCGCCTTGAAGAAGAATTCAATAGCATGGAGGAACGACGAGAACATGTCGCCTAGCACATCGCCCACACCACCCGCTAAGACTGGCGGGCCAGATCGTTCTTGGCCCCACCGCAAGCTCTACGAGAACGTCATCAAGACGCTTTACGCCTTGCCGGAAGAGTTCCGGACTTCCCTTCGGATTTCTGACTTTCGAGCGACGGACATTTTTACCCTGAACTCTGCCCTTGGAGCCTCCATCGAGGACGCCGTCGTCAACGGCTTGAACAGTCTGCGCGAGGTGTGGGACCCGGACGGCCAATATGCCCTGTACCGCTTCGAGCGACAGGCGCAGGCTTTCCCGGATGTGCGACTGGTGACAGAAGCCCCCGGTGAGGAAGCCATCATCATGGGGATCGAGCTGAAAGGCTGGTTTGCCTTGTCCAAGGAAGGCGAGCCGACCTTTCGCTATACTGTGACGCCGAACGCCTGCGCCGATGCCGATTTGCTCGTGGTCTATCCGTGGGTGCTCAGTGACGTGGTCGCCGGCAGTCCGAAGCTGCTACGGCCCTTCGTGGGCGAGGCACGCTATGCTGCCGAGCTGCGCAATCATTACTGGCAGACCATGCGAGCTGAGCGGGGCGGAAATGGCGGCATAACCCCAGCCACCCATCAAGCCCCTTACCCTGCCGTCAAAACCGATCAATGCTCAGACCGTGCCAATGATGACGGCGGTGGCAACTTCGGGCGCGTAGCACGCTATGGGTTGCTGGATGACTTCGTGACCTCAACGGAGAAGCAAGAGGTATCCGGTATTCCGGTGCGTGCTTGGCTGACCTTCTTCAAGATTTTCAGTGATAACGCCCGTAACCTCGATACGGTTGTGACCTCCATCGAAAGCGCCTTGCGCCGCTATCGTGACATTGGCGACGGAGAGAAGGCCGCGCTGGTGGAATCTTTCGAGCGGATCGTGGCGATCCTCAAGGGTGAGCACGACTGACTGCCACAGAGATGAAGCTAGATAGATATCTATCTAGCTAGCTTCATTTGCCCGGCGATATGCTTCAAAGCTGTCGAGCAGGCTCTGGTACTGACGGTGTGCCTCTGTGCCCGGTGGGGCGAAATTCGGCAGAGGCGGGTGAGTGCCCATCGGCCAGTGCTCGATGAGTTGATCGTCGTCGTCGTCATTCGTCCGTGGGCGGCCTCGTGGCCGCTTAGGTTTCTCGTGGCCAGCCTTCTCCAGTTCGGCAGATAGCGCCTCGATGGCGGCCCACATTGCAGTGGGGTCAGCAGGTTTAGCCACGCACTCGCGTAGCGCCGTGGTGGCCGCTTCCATCGTCTTGGTGACGGCATCTAGGGCGATACCAAGCTGCTTTTTGCGGTACTCCGCATCGTGTTTAACCTTCCATGCGGCCCATTCCGCTTGCTCTTCTTCGGTGAGCAGTTCGCGGGCTTCGGCGGAAAGCTCCGATGCCCAGCGGTCGATGGTGCAGATGACTCGCTGGCGTCGGCGTCCTGTGGCTGTGCGCTCGTCTGTCCGCCGGAGGCATTGGACGGTGTTCCCTTCGACCGTTATCCCGCCCAACGACTTATTCACGTAGAGCGTGACTTTGAATTGCATTGTTTAGTGCTCTTGATTGGCTGATAGCTGTGACTATACGCAATCGGCGAAATGCAGACACTCGATCTCGGCGGTGTCGAACTCGATGCCCGCCACGGTGAACCGCTCGCCGACTGCGAGAGTGGGGGCGTTGCCGATGCGCAGCCGGAATGTGTTGTCCGGTTGCTGGATGACGTAGGTGCCATCAGGATCGGCATCGAGTACAGCGGACGTTACCCGCTCGAACTCGACACGATCCTCGTTCAGTCGCCAGATTGAGGCCATTCGCCCAGTTCCTCGATGACGACCGACACCCGGTATCGCCTGTCTTTTTCCGCCTTCGGCAACATGGCGACCAGCGAGGTCATCATGTCGGCAGGGCGATCAGTAACGGCTGTCGTGCAGATGGCTTCGTCTCCGTAGCATGACCGAGCCGATGTTGTGAGGACAGGTTGTGCCTTCGGCTGGTTAATTGTGGGCAGCAGGAACGGGCCTTCAACAACCGGCGATGTGTCCGCTTGGTGGTTGATGACAAAGTACGCGGCAGCTCCAGCCGCTGTCAGCAGCGCGAGCGTGATGAGGATTTGCTTTCTGTACCACCACCAAAAGCTTTTGGGTTTGTAGGTGCTCGGAAAAGAGTCTTCCAAGTTAGGGGTGGGTTTCTTCTCTTCGGGCGGCACAGCTTCATCGAACAGGCCCGGCGCGAAGTCGATCTTGGCAGTTGTACTCATGTTGGGATGTCCTCCTTGGGCGTATCCAGCCCGTTGAAAAACTCATCTGCCAGCCTGGACACATCGGCTTTAATGGATGGAGCTGATGCACCAGGCTCTGGCAGGGGTGGGAACCCCCCATTTGTACGGCGAGCCTGTGCCCGTTGTAAGCCTTCCCGGTCGTAATACTCGATGCTCCTGATCCTCCATTTCAGGCCCAGTTCTGAGAGGGCCGACAAGACATCCCTGAGCAGTAGATGGGCATAGCCATCTTTCATGCCGGATTCTGCATTCTCATAATGGGCAATTGAGCCAATGGCTGGCCTTAGATACTGCTCACGGGCCAATACCAAGTTAAAGGCCAGATGCTCATAGATGTCCTCCGGGATGTATGCAGCATCACGAGATGACAGTGCAAAATCACACCCAACCTCATTTGATGCGGCTTGCAGTGCGTCCAGCAGGGCCTTGTAGTACTTGGCGTTTGCATAGCGATGCACCTTGTCTGCGATAGGCATCGTGGCGATGTCGATAGATGGTGCGTTGTACATTGGAGCGCCCTCAGTTGATGCTACGCGACACGCCGCCGCGCTGCGCCCGATCATGTGATGTGGCAGTCTGCTTGCGCAGCCGCTCCGTCTTCTGCGACGTGTAGGTGGCCAGCAGAGCTTCGACACGCTCCTTCTTGCGAAGGATGGCCTCGGCCATGACGTTACTGACGCCAACGGCATGGACGTAATCCGACCAGAGCGCCCGGCTGGAGACCTTGGTGACGTTGTTATTCCACTCAGCGTCGCTGAGCCGACGCCCCGCCTCGGTCAGCAGCATCTCTTGGGTACTCATCGTCTGGTAGCCGCCAATCGGCGCGGTCGGTAGCGAGCCGTATCCGTCCTTGTCCGACAGCCACTCGGCGGGAGACTTGCCCTCGGCAGCGGCCAGCGCCGCGTCCGCATTCGCCGCCGCGACTTGTGCTGGCTCGAACTTGACGTTCGGAGCCACGCCACCGGGAGGGACGCTGCCGAACAGGATCGCGTGCTGTTCCTTGGTGTCCTTGCCCAGAATCGGGTAGTGCTGCGGATTGCCGTCTTGGATCGGGAACGTCGCGCAGAAATACGGGGCCGGATCGGTCTTCCAGCCGATACCTTGCTGCTGATTGAACGCGGACGGCAGTTGGCCGGGGTTGAAGGTGCCTTTCGATGCGCTCTGAGTGAAAGCCTTGGCGCGGGCCTCATCTTTCTGCGCGGTGCCGTAGGTGAAGTGCAGGTGCTTCACCATCGCGTCGCTGGGTGTGTTCCCGGACAGGCCAATGTACTGCCCGGCTTTGACCTCCATGCCCTGTTTCAGGCCGGTGGCAAAGCCGCTCATGTGGTAGTACGCCACCACGTCGCCATTGCTGCGCTCGATGAGGATCGCGTTGCCCGCCGAGCGCCGGTTGCCGATGAAGGTGATCTTGCCGTCCGTGGTGGCGTACAGGGGCTGCGATGCGCCGCTGGTCGAGAAATCCAGACCATCGTGCATGTGCGGCTTCTGGTTGGCGCTGCCGAAGTTCCCCGCACCGCCGCCCCGGAATTTGCCGAAGCGCCCGGAGACGGTTTGCTTTTCGGTTGGCGACACCATGCAGGTATTGGCCAGTGCCGGAGTCACGGCCACCAGTGCGGCCAGAGCAAGCAGCTTGTGCATGGTCATGGCTCCCGGTACTCGTTTTCGTGGGCGGCATAGGTGCCGTCGATGGTGCAGGTCAGTTGCACCGATTCCGGCCCGAAGGGCTGATCGGCCATCAGGCCACCCATCGGGGTTTTGCGGTTGGGGAACGAACGACCCTTGTTCAGCTTGGCAGCCTTGGCGACTTCGGCGAGCGTCCTGCCTCGGATGTGCGAGGTGTAGCCGTGGCCCAGTTCGCCGTTGCCGTCATCGACCCAGACCTCAATCTCGGCCACCGGCAGACCGAATACCTTGAACCCGCTGGGCGGTGTCAGCCGGTAGTGCTGTTCCTCGCCTGCTGGTTTGCGTGGCAGCAGGGCGCGGGTGGCTGGATGGTCGGGCAGGTCTTCGCGGCATTCCAGCGCCGCTTGCAGCATCGGGCCAGCCACGGCCCAGAGTGCTGCATTGGGTGCGGCTGGCTCGTTGTCGAGCAGCGGTACGGGCATCTGGGCATGAGCAGCGCCGACGAAGCTCAGGGTCAGGAGGGTGGTGGTGATTGCTCTCAACATGGACTCTGCTCCATCTCAGTTAAACAGGTTGCCGATGGACTGGATGAAACTGCTGCTGTCCGATGCCACTGGCTTCGGCGCGGCGGCTGGGGCGCTCCTCGCGCTGGCAGTCTGGGTGCCATAGATGCTCGGCGAGGTGTTGCCCAACTGGGTTTGCAGGGTCGCGAGCTGCCCGTTCAGGGTGTTGAGGTGGTTCTGGGCGTTGGCGACCTGCTGCTGATACGAGGTGCAGTTGTTGTACTGGTACGCCTGACAGTTCGAGAGCTGCTGCTGGGCCTGCTGGAGCTGGTACTGCGCCGGGCCGACTTGAGCCTGCACGTTGGCGATCTGCTGGTTGAGCGTGTTGATCTGGGCGTTGGTGCCGCCCATGTCGCTGCCCGTGCCAGTCGATCCGCCAAAGTCGGTCTGGGTGCCGTTGAACGGATTGGTGCCCACGGTGTAGGTGCCGCCGCTCTGGTTGTTGCTGTAACCGGCTGCGATATTGGGGTCGATGTGGGCCATTCCCTGCTGCACAAGGCCATTGGTCAGCCCGTTGAGATCACCGAAGGAACTCAGTCCGTTCACCTTGTCGATGGCTTGATTGATCGGTGAGGTGACGAGGCCGGACACCTGATTGACCGCCGTGCAGACCTTCTTCTGGGCGTACTTCATGACGGCATCGCTGGCAGCGCCGACGATGCTTGCAAGACTCGGGATCGAGAACGACAGGTCGTAAATTTGGTTGAGGCCAGAGAAGCAGTCGCTGTTCACGTCAAACAGGGATTCGACGTTGACCGGCGCGGCGGCAATCGTTTGATGAATCTGCATGGCCTGCTTGATCGAGTGGCCGATGCTGCCGTCCAAGGTGCCAGTTGCGCACGCTTCGGCGTCGGCCTTGATGCTGTCCGCGACCACCGAGGTCTGTTGAGAGAGCAACTGGCTGCTGGCGTTGCCGAGGATGCTGCCGCTGCCCGAGCTGACCGCCGACACGGCGTACCCGGCGAACATCACCGACACGCCCACGGCAATGCCGAGGGCGAACCGGGTATTGCTGCGGACGATGTGGCCGACCGATGCGGCCACAGGGGTGAGCTTGTTACGCATGGGCATGGCTCCTGATCCTGATGTTGCTGTTGTGCTGTGCCCTGATGCGCATTGGCTTGGGTTCGGGCTGCTGCGTGGCCTGCCGGTCGAGCCACAGCTCAACCAGCTCGGCAATGACCTGATCGTGCTCGCGCAGCCACGAGACGCGCAGTACGAGATAGCTGTCAGCGGTTTTCATGGGCGGGCCTCACGAGGTAGCGGTAAACGAGCCAGACCAGCGGCGTCAGGTACAAGATCGGGACAACGATGGCGAGGGCGATGGTTCCGAGCTGAGCAGCAGGAGGGCCATTCATCAACGCATCGCGCTCGACGAACAAGGCGAGACATGTCCCGAGTACGCAGCAGATGTTGGTGACACGCTCGCGGCCAAGGCGAAGTAGGATGGATTGAATCATCTGGGCCATCACTGAATCCCCCGAACCCAGAGCATGTCGCGGACGTAGCGGCCAAACGCGCCTTCCACGAACAGCGTGCCGGAGCGCACTTGCCACGCCCGATAGCTCCAGCGGATTGCATGGACAGAGAACGGCAGGCACATGCACAGCACGCTCAGGACAACCATCATTGGAGCGCCTATAGCCAGTTGCCATGCGGCCATCAAAAAGACGAGGGCGACCACCACCCAATAGGCGCGGGATTTGCGCAGATGGCTGGTGATAAGCTTGTCGCGCTCAGGGTCGCCGAGAAACGCCAGTCGTTGCTTGCCGCGTGTCTCGGATCGTGCCTGCACGATGTGGCGAATCTCTGCCGGGTCTTGCGGGGCCAGTACGCCGAAACCACATTTGGCAGAGCACTCCCACGGATAAAGCGCCTTTTCATCGGGTTGGGCATTGGCGGGTAGGTGCATGACACCGCGACCGCACTCGGGGCATTGCGGATGACGCAGCGTGCGCCACAGGTCACGGATGTAGCCGTTGTTCGCCCGGAGTTGTCGCCAGCCGAGGATCGAAAGCGGCATCTCGACGAACGTGAATTTGGCTGCGCGTTTCGCGCCGTTCTTGAGGTTCATGCGAAAGCCCTCCGGGTGTGTTTGCGGCGTTTTCGCTGGGCCAGAACGGTGTCAGCGACAGCTAGCAGGATGGCCAGCACGGTAGCGTCGGGGATCAGGGAATGGGTCAGCATCTGCGGCTCTCCTTATGGGCTGGGGGACTGGGTACGGTCGGCTTCCGCTGCCTTCTTCGCGTGGTGGAGGACTTGATCCCACCATCCTTGGAGCTGGTCAGCGGTTGGGCGGGCGCGTGAGCGCAGGACGCTGTTTTCCTGCGGCATCGAGTCGATCCAGCCCTTGTCTTTCATGTACTCGGCACGTTTGGCGTAATCGAGGATCATCCGAGTGCGCATGTCCTGCGGTGCGTGCTGTAGCACGTCCATTGCGCTATCGAGGGCGCACAGCACGCTGTAGAAAGCGTTGTGCCATTTGCGGGTTTGCTGGC
>JALNZZ010000060.1 GCA_023229065.1 Porticoccaceae bacterium | reverse complement strand
GCAGCCCAAGGTCGTTGCCGCCTTGGGCCTGCGCACCATCGGCCAGCACAAAGTCGGCGGGCAGGAATGCGGCCAGAACTGCGTCTATCTGTTCCCCGGCGTCGAGTACCAACTGCGGGTAACGATGATCCGCAACGGTGCGCCAAAAATCAGCGTGCCGGTGGGCGTGGTGACGGTCGATGATGACGGCGTGAAGGTGCGCCAGCAGAAAAGCAGCTAACCCAGCACGGGCGGCCATTGGCCGCCCTGCTATCGCTCACAGGAGGACGGCGCATGGAGTTACACCATCTGGCCTTTGCCGGGGCGGCCTACGCCGTCCCGGTGGCTTTCTTCGCGGCGCTGGCCGCTGGCATGATCTACGGCATCATCCGGCCCGCTGGGCCTTCTCGATAACGGCAGCCACCACGGCTGCCGCTTCGTTTTCGGCGGCCTCTCTCGCCCACCATGCAGGCCGGGCGGCTGCGGATGACAGCGCCCCAACGGCCCACAATGCAAGCTCCTGATCGCCCAGGCTGGCCGCCTGCACGAATACCGCGCCAAGCTGCCGCAGTTCGTCGTGCAGGGCTTGAAACTCGGCGGCGGTAGGCATCACTCGCCCCCCTTCCCTTTCGGTGCCTTGGTGGCCTCGGCTTTGTCCTGCTGCCGTTGCAGCGCCTCCAATTGCCCGGCCAGCCGTGCGGCCTGCTCGCGGGCCTCTGCTGCCACCTTGCGGGCGTCGTCGCGCTCGGCCTGCGCCTGCCGGGTTTCCTGCGCTGCTGCTGCGCGGGCCTCGGTGTGCTGCTGTGCGGCTTTCTCGGCCTGCTTCTCGATCTGCTCGGCGCGTGCTTCGGCACGACTGGCCCGGTCGGCGGCAGCCTCCAGCTTGGCAGCCAGCACGGCGGCCTGCTGTTCGGCGGCGGTGCGGCCCTGCTGCGCCTCGGCCAGTGCGGCGCGTAGGCGCTCAAGCTCGGCGGCCTGCTCGCTCACACGCTCGGCCTGTGCCTCGATTTTGAGGCGGGCGGTTGCCACCTCCACGCGGGCGGCCTCTGCCGCTTGCTGCTCGCGCTCGATGCGCTCCTGTGCCTCGGCCAAGTCGGCGGCCTGCTGCTCGGCCTTGCCTGCCAGCGTGTCGCGCTCACTGGTCAGGGCGGCCACCTGCTCGGCCAGTTCGTCGCGCTCGCCTTCCAGCACCTCGCCAGCGGCGGCCAGCTCGGCGGCCTCGGCCTGTGCCTGCACCAGACGGCCCTCGATCTCGCCGCGTGCCTGCGATGCGGCCCGCTCGATCTCGGCGGCAATGGCAGCGGTCAGCGCCTGCGGCAGTTCCGGCGCAGCGGCGGCGGCCACCGGGCGGGCCTCACGCCACGCGGTCAGATGTTTGTGGATGGTGTTCGGGCTGCCGGTGTCGCCCAGCTTCTCCCGCACCGCCCGGATGGTCGGCTGCTGACCCTCGCCTGCCAGCGCATCCGCGACGGCGGCCACCTGCTCAAATGTGATGCCTTGACGTGCCATTTTGCCTGCTCCTTCCGTATCGTATCGGTGTAAATCGTATCAATACAGATATGATACACAATACAGATACGATATGCAAGCGTTTTTTGTACCGTATCGCACCGGGTCGGCGGCACTTTGCGCCCGGTCGGGCGCTGGCTACTCGCGTCAATGACGCTTTCGGGCTACTTGCTCCGCGCCCTGCGGGCTTGGGCAAAGGGGCGCCGCCCCTCTGCACACCCCGCACTCGCCGCCGTGAGGCTCGGGGGGCAGGGTGGCGGGCTGCGCCCTTCGCCCTGCCCCCACTCGCGCAGGCTGGGCCGCTCTGGTCGCGTCAAGGGTTCGGCTTCGCCCACGTCCTCACCCGTTCGGTGCTCGCCCTTCGGGCTGCGCTCCGCGTGCGGCTTCCGGGCGTGCCCTTGACCCGCCCGCCGCTGATACCGCCAGAAAGCCCGCAAACGGGCCTACAGCGCGTTTTCTCGACCGCACCCTAGCCGATGTATTGACAAGCCATGAAAACGCCTCTGGAGGCCGTTTGCGGCTGTTTGGCTGTCCGGTTGTTCGAGTGGAAGGGCTGTCAAGGGTGGAGGGGGTGGCTGGCGCGGCCCGCAGCGCAGCGAGGACACGGGCCACCCCCGGAAAGCGCAGCGGCCCTTGACTGACCTGGAACGACCCACGCTCCCGGCAGGGGTGAAGGACAGAAGGGCCGCAGGCCCGTATGCCCTGCACCCCTGACGACAGAGGGCGACTCGTTCCCCCCGGAGGGGGGCGGAGGGGGGAGACGCAAGGCGAAGCCGCGCAGGCCGTAGGCCGTAGGGGGGCACATTGCGGCCCCCGCTGGGGGCCACGATATGCCGGAGGGGGAGCCGCCGCGCAGCGGTGGGGGCACCCCGCAGGGGTGCCCCGTGCCTTGGCACGCTTGCGGCGTTTGAGTTTTCCACAAGTGCCTGAGAACGGAAGGCGTTAAAGATTTTATATAGTTAAAAACCGCGCGCGCGCGTTACGGCCTGTAGAAAACGCTTGAAAGCCTTACGCAGCAAGGCTTTGCAAAATTGCCCGGTGGGTGAAATGACGATAGTGCGGTGGGTGAAATGACGTGTCTATCCACAGAAAAAGGTGGGTGAAATGACGTGTCCATCCACAGCTTCGGGGCGTCCGGTGGGTGAAATGACGTGTCGGCTTGCTGCCGTTCTCGCGGTGGGTGAAATGACGATGTTTCACTGCCCGCCGCCGCGCTTGGTGATGCCCCGGATCAGCCGCGCACCGTCACGCACATAGAACTTCACCTTGTCGTTGTGGGTCAGCAGCAGCCTGTACTCGGGCAAACTGTCGTCGGTCTGGATGGTACGCACAGCACGGCGGAACTCCTTGAGCGTCGATTTGCTGCCCGCTTTTTCCTGCAACAGCTCTAGCCCAATCGTCCATTCCGTCTGATGCCCGCAGTGCTTGCGTGCAATCTCATACAGCCGACGCGCAAGGGGCTTGCGCAAGCGGAAATAGTCCGGGTGGATGGTCAGCACCTCGAACGCCTGCACGGCGTTGTAGAGCCAACGGGAAAGCGTGACCTCCACGGCAATCATGCGTTCGTCCGATTTGGACTTCTCGATGATGCGCCACTCGTCGATGATGCCGAAGCCCTGCTTGACCCGCTCCCCTCCGGTCTTGATGTCAGTGGTGACGCGAGTCCCGGCCAGCCGCTCGAAAGCCTCTTGCAGCAGCTTGTACCCCTGCCCGCTGGTTTGCCGGTTCGTCGTGACGAGAAAGTCATACACAGTGAAGCGCACGGTGCGGTTCTTGGCGTCATCGCGTCCACGGTTCAGCGCCTCGGTAAGCTGGGACACAACGTAGATCAGCACATCCTTGTCGTGCTGTGTGGCACGGCCAAGCACTGACGGGGCTACCTTCACGTACTTGTTCCCGTCCTTGCTGCTCCACTCCCAGATGCTGAGGTCTGGCTTAGTGCTGAGGGTGAAAATTGGCGCTTCCATGCTCGCGCCATCGTCCTTAAGGGCATAGTCGAACATATCCGCGAGGAAGAAATCCCGGTTCGGGTGGCGCACCTTTACCAGCCCCCTCCCCTCTGCCACACTCTCGGATGGTTCAGTGGTCTTGCGCTGCTTCTCTGCCTGCAAAAGCGCCTTGAACGCTTTTTTCTCAGCTTCGATTTCGGCCTCGACTTCGCCCCGCTTGTCCCGCAACTGCTGCGCCTGCTCACGTAGTGCCAACACTTCGGGAGCGTTCAAGTCGCCACCCGCTGCTACGTGCGCCATTTCTCGATTCACGCTGACGATCTGCTCGGACAGTTCCCGGTGCCACTCTCGGAGGTGCCTCAGCAGCTTGTCGGCGCTCTCTATCGGGTCTGCCTCCTGCGGTTCGTCGAATAGGTCTAGCTCCCTGAGCTTGTCCGGGTCGAATTTGCCGCCCGTTGCCATGTCATTCGCCCTCGATGCGTAGCCCGCTCTGGAGCATCTGCATTACTGCCAAATTGATGACAGCCGCCCGGCTCTGCCCAATCTGGCCCGCCAGTTCATCAACTCGATCCAGCAGCGGCTCGGCAATGGTCAGCGTGATTTGCACCTTGCGGCCCTTGCGCACCCGGCGCGGGGCTTCCGTGGTGGTTGCGGCAGCATCCGGCGCACCAGAAATGAAGGCATCCGCCGCTGCTGCGGTAGCGTCTTGCGCGGGCTTCGTCGGTTTCTTTGTAATCGCCATTGAATCTATCTCCACACTTAAAGCATATTGATTTGATATTAAAATAATGCGCTGATAAGTGCATCAAGTTCCGCGCTTGCTTTGCCGTCTTGCGGCTTGATTTCAAGCACACACTGTCCTGCCCCTGCGGCGTTGGAAAACGCCTTGCGGCGGCGTAGTGGGGTCGGCAGGTACTCGAACTGGGGCACCTCGGCCACGGCGGCGGCGGCCTCGGCGTTGTCCGTGGAGTGCTCGCCCGGATCGGCGCAGTTGAGGACAGCAAAGGCCCGCAAGCCATCGCGCACACTGCGGGCCTCATCGACCAGCGCCGCAATGTCGTTGAGCGCCCACACGTCATAGCTGCGCGGTTGGAACGGCACCAGCAGCACGTCAGACAGCACGAGGGCTGCGCGTAGCGCGGTCGAGTCGCGCCCGCCTGCGTCGATCACCACGTCATCGAACTTGGCCGCTTGCTGCTGCACCTGTGCCCGCAGGGTCGGGCCGTCCGGGTAGGTCGCGCAGGCAATACCCGGCGTGTGCCCGGCCTCGGCACGAATGCTGATTGCTGTCTGCGCGGTGCCCTGACGGTCGCCGTCGATCAGCCACACATCACGCCCGGCCAATGCGCGGGCGATTGCCAGATTCACGGCAATGGTGGTTTTCCCCACGCCGCCCTTTGTGTTTCCAACGGTGATAATCATCGCTTTGTCACCTCAACTTAATATTAAAAACAGTTGCTATTGTAGTGAAAAAAGGATTCTTGTCAATGCTTGCCGCAGGCATAAAAAACCCCGCACGCGGCGGGGTTCGGTGGCAGGGGGTTCAAGCGTCCAAGTGCCGCCAGAGATACCAAGATGCAACAGACGCGAAAGGTCGCCATGACTGGCCGACTTCCTCTAGCTTTGCCTCATCTCCAAACAGCCGCCGCACAGCCCGCTGCAAACCAGCATCCCCCAAAGACAACACGTCCTGCCTGCAAAGGCCGAAGATCAGGAACATTTCCGCCGTCCATTGACCGATGCCGGGAAGATCCACCAGTGCAGCGATAACGTCCGCATCTGGCGCGTCCTGCATTGCTTCTAGGTTCAGCCGCCCATCGCTAACACGCTGAGCCAGTTCGAGGATGTAGCGGGCCTTGGCAGATGACAGCCCGGCAGCGCGTAGCGCCTCGGGCTGAACTGCCAGAAACCCGGCAGGTGTGAAGCCGGGCACGATGGCCTGCACCCGGCGCTCTATCGTGTCGGCAGCCTTGGCGGATAGCTGCTGACTGATAATCGACTTGGCCAACGTCTGGAAAGGCCGAAACTCACGGTCGGCAAGAGGGCAGGGGCCATGCTCGACAATCAGCCGGGCCATGACTCTGCACGACTGGCGCAAGTGCCGCTCCGCGTCCTGAGTGGTCCAGTTTGATATTCGCGCCTGCCCCATGCTAAATCACTCGCCGCTTTCTGCGGCCTGTCGCAGCGCCAGAAACGCCTCTTTCAGAGTCTGGCTGACTGCCGAATCCGGCTCATTCAAGACCAGCGTCTGGTAGGCGTTGAGGTAATCCGCCCGGATACGATGGAACAGGTGCAAGAAGTGCCGCAAGAACCCGATGCAATCGAGAATGGCAATCTCGGTTCCGTCTGTTTTCTCGTAGAACGTCGCGGCGTACTCGGCCACAAGTGGGTCGATCACATCCATGGTGACAAACAGGTAGTTGTGAATCCTATTCGGCGACCTGGCTATCTTGGTCACTGCCGCGTCGATGTCGTCTTGCGTGACACGCTTCATCTTCATTTCGTAGGCGGTGACGACTGAATCCTCGCCCATCAAACAGATTTCCACGTCGCCCAATGAGCCAGTTTGAAGATCGGCGGCATTGTGCGAGTTCAGGGGCAACATGCTTTCAGACAGTCGCGCCCCTGCGGCCTCGTAGGCGGCTGCGACAACCAGCACCGGCAAGCGGCTGGCGTTCTTGCAGGCAAGGTGCTGGCTTATCAGTGTGACAATGGCCTCCGATGAAAGAGGCAATGCGCCCTCGGTACGATCCAAGGCATCCAACAAGGAAGCCATGCGGGCCAGCTTCTCGTCGCGCAGCAGCATCAGAACGCGCACGGTTTCCACAAACAGCACGTCAGCGGGGATGCGCTGCAAGGCCACATCTTCCAGTAGCTCAAGCGTCTTTTTGTAGAGGTCACGCGGCCTGCCGACAAGCTCCCGGTCGGTGGTCAGTGCATGGTCGATATTGCGTAACGTCGGGGTCAGAAAGGCGGTTGTCGGATTGACCGGCAGCCGGTGTTCGTTGATAAACTTGGTCAGGTGGCGTTCGTCATAGGTGCGCCCGGAAAAACTGTCAGTCCCCCCGATCTCCGTATAAGGCTTGCGCGGATCGACGTTCGGCTTGTCCAGCTTCCCCAACAGGCATGACATGAGCAGCCGCACCCCGGCGCGGTTGCTCATGCAGCGGCAGACGTAATCGACACGCTCCCGGATTACCGGGTCAGTGACGACAGAGGCATTCAACGTAGCGGCGGCCCGCTGCTGGATACCTTGTAATATTTCTTCTGGTGTCATCGAAACTCCCTTTGCTTTTGTGGCCGCGACAGCCCGGAAAATGTGCATGTCGTCGGGGTGGTATTGATACCCCATGCGTCAGCGGCCCTCATTCAAACAGCCCTTTTTGATTCTTGGGATCGTAGTTCGTCCAAAGGACTTCTGACCGTTTGCCCTTGGTCGAGTGAATCGTCTTGTCCGGGCCTTGGGTCTTGAACCAACGTCCCGGCTTGAATAGCTCGTCCATCAGCGGGTGGTCATACCCGGACACAGCCACCATGCCTTTGCACTCATTGACCGCTTCGGCAAATTCCCGATGCTGGCTCTCGTCCATCTCGAAGCCGTAAGCCTTGGCATCGCCGCGTGTGGCGTGCAGATAAGGTGGGTCACAATAAAAAAGCGTCTTGGGGCTGTCATACAGACGGATCACATCAACGGCGGGGCGGTTTTCGATCTGCACCCGGATAAGTCGCTGGGCGATTTCGTCCAGCGCATCCACGCCACCAAGCCAGCGCGAGACAACACCGGACATGCCCGCCCGGCTCGTGTCTTTGCAGTTCGCCCAACGGCCAAGGGAAGCGGTCTGAGCAAGCCCGGTGCGGGTCTGGCGAGCCTTGATGTAGAACCGTCTGGCCCGTTCCACGTCACTGATACCGCTTGTGCTGCCATAGATCGCCCGGTGGTATTCCTCGCGGGAAAATGGCGTCAAGGCAATGGCCCTAATCAGTTCTTCGTGACGGTCACGAAGCACCCGAAAGAAGTTCACCACGTCGCCGTCTATGTCGTTGTAAGTTTCAACTGGTGCGGCCTCACGATTGATAAGCACGGCACCAGACCCCGCGAACGGCTCGCAGTAGTGGTGACACTTGGGCAGCAAGGGCAGCAGCCAATCAAGGTGCGAGAACTTCCCGCCATACCAGCCAAAGACGATGCGCCGCCGCCTGCGGCCGCGCATGTAAATAACGTTTGACTGCTCCGGCTGGTCGTCCTCGTCCAGATAGATCGGGGACACCCCCCGGCCACGCTTAGCGGCTTGCACTGTCTTGGTCATACTCTGTTTGCCCCTTTTGCCGGGCCCGAGCTCGGGCCCGATTGATGCCTTGCCGGTACATCAGCCCCGGCGTGTTTGTAGATCGTTGCCCTCGATACCCCGTAACGGTCAGCTATCGAAGCAACCGGAATGCTTGGGTCACGCAAAAGCGCCTTGATCTCGCGGACTTGCTGAGGCGTCAGGGCTGGCTTCCGCCCGCCTTTTCTTCCTCTCGCACGGGCCGCCGCTAGGCCCGCATGTGTTCGTTCGCGGATCAAGTTCCGCTCGAACTCGGCCAGCGCCGCGAACACATGAAAAACCAGCTTGCCTGCTGCGCTGCTGGTTTCGATTTTCTCCGTCAAGCTCTCAAACGCGACGCCCTGCTGCTCAAGCTCGGCCACGATCTGCACCAAGTCCGGTAGGCTGCGCCCGAGTCGATCCAGCCGCCAGACGACAAGGGTATCCCCTGCCCGCAATGCTTTGCGGCACTGCTCAAGCTCGGGACGGTCGGCAGACTTGCCGCTGGCCGCTTCCTCGTAGATGGGCCCACACCCAGCCTTTAGCAGCGCGTCCCGCTGCAAGTCGAGGTTCTGGTCATCCGTCGAAACTCGGGCATATCCGATGCGTTGATTCATTGACAGTTTCGAGACTTTGAAAAATAGACGGGTATTTTAACAATCAAAGACCCGGCAAACCATCGAAAAGATGCGGCCCTGCACTTGTCTGCAAAACCACCGTTTTTTGAACACCTGCCGGGCACGATGAAACACCAACAAATGCCGCTCACTGCCTGCCCTGCCATGCCTTCACGACTTCGGCCTGCGTTGCATCCAGCCGGGGCAGGGCACGGTCTATCAGGTCATGGACGGCCTGCTTGTCGATCTCGCCGGGCATCCAGTCATCCAGCGTCACAAAGTCCGGCGACAGGCCACGCATCACGGCTGCCAGTACCAAATCGGCACATGCGCGGGCATGGCTGGCCGCGTAGGCGGTGCCGCCCTCGAACCTGATTCCCAGCGTCCGCAAAAGCTCGCTGGCCTCGTAGATACCAGCGTCCCCGAGTAGGGCGGTTGTGTCGGTCGCGCACCCCGCGCCCGAAATGAAAGAGCGCGAACGGTGCCGCCGCTCGCGCTCGAAGGTCTGCCAAAAGTGCCAATCGCCCGTGCCCGTTGATGACGGCAGATTCAGCGCCGCCATGCCGCCGATGTAGCGCAGCGGGTGCAGGGACGTTGCCGGGATCACGCCTTGCCCTCGGGGTCGCCCAGCGGCGTTTTTGTAACCCAAATGGGCAATTCCAGCGGCAGGGCGATTTCGGCCCGGTCGCGGGCCTGCAACTGCGCCCGCGCCCATTGGCCGTCCCGCCTCATCTCTGCCCGCAAAGACAAGGAATGGTTGCCCTCGAACTGCTCCCGGTCGAACGTCACTCCGGCCACGTCCAGCCGCTCGGGCATGGGCCGCTCGTGGCCGTCCTCGCGCACCATCAGCACGTCGCCGCGCTGGACGATGTAGAGGGCGTCCGGGTCGGCCTCGATCTCGCCCGGCGCTGCCGGGCGGAAGTCCGCCCGGTTCTCGTCAAATCGCCATTCCATCATCGCCCCCTATCAAGTGCATGGGTGGGTGTGCGTCGATCCAGCGGCGGCGGCTGCCGTGCTGCCCGCTGCTGCTGTCGCTGGCGTTCGGCCAACTGCCGCGCCTGCGCCTCACGGGCCAGCCGTGCCTGCTGCTCCTGCTCTCGCTGGGCCTGCTCGGTCTGGCTCATGCGCTCATTGGCCGCGTTGGTCTGGCTCTCGCGCTCGGTTGCCCGGCGCTGCTCGTCGTCGCGGTTCATCGGTCAATGTCCATCTGCTGATTCATCATCCGGGCCTGCTCGCGCTCTTTCTCCTGCTTCTCTTTCTGCTGCTTCTGTTTCTCGGCCAGTTGCCGCGCCTGCGCCTCGCGGGCGGCACGCTCGGCCATCTGTTTCTCTTGCGCCTGCTTCTGCTGTGCCTGCTGCTGGGTCTGTTGCTGCTGTTTGCGTTCGTGTTCGTTGTTCGCCATGTTTGGCTCCTTCGCTTGGTTAGTTTCAAAGTGGGCCGTTGCCCGCTCGCGGGCCTGCTCCCATGCTGTGTGCTGTGCGCCGTACTGCTGCTGTGCCTGCGCCCATGCCTGCGCCCGGAACTGCCGCGCTTCGGGCGCGTCGCTCCGTAGGTGCTCGATGCGCTGCTCGACCTGGCGGTCGATCTGCGCGTGTTCCTTGTCCCATGCCTCGGCCTTGTTCTTGGCCGCAAAGCGGGCAATCCAGCCCCCGGCCCGCTCGGGGTCGGGGCGCTCGCCGTGCTTCTCGCGGAACTGCTTGTCTAGCTGCTGCCGGTAGCTGTCCGCGTGCGCGTTGATTGCGTTGATCTCGACAAGCTCCTGATTCGGCTGCGGTGGCGCTTTCCGGTTGAGTACGGCGCGGGCCTCGTCGTCGGTCATGCGCGGCGCTGCCTGCTGTGCTGGCTGCGCCTGTGCCGCTCCCTTGGCCTGCTCTGGTGCCGTGGGTCGCTGCTCCTGCTGTTGCGCCTGCTGAGGCCGCTGCTCGGCCTTGCCGGTGGATGCCACGCCGCGCATCTTTGACCAGTCCGGGCGGTCGCGCTCGGCCTGCTGCCGCAGCCCGGCCTCGCGGCGTTGTTCCAGTTCCTTGTCAGCGAACCGCACGTCTAGCTTGCGCTCGATGGCTGTCTGCAAAACCCGCTCGCGGAAGTCATCCGGGCCAGTCACGCGCAGCGCCTTACCGGCGAACTTCTCGCGGGCGAGTAGCAAACCGGCTTCGATGCTGTCTTTGTCCTTCCGGCCCTGCTCGGTGTAGTCCAGCCGCCGCCCGGTGTCGCGGAACGCTTCGCGGTCATCCACCTTGTAATTAACCGCGCCCGTCTTGCGATCCACTGCCCAGCTAACCCGGTCGGTGACGCGGCGCGGTTTCGCCGGGTCGTGCTGCTCGTTGTCCGTGGTGCCAAGGTGCGGGCCGCGCTCGGCCTTGGCGTCGGCCTGCTGCATTTGTTTGGCCGTGCGTTTGTCCTGATAAGCCCAGCCGCGAACCTGCCGCATTGCGGCGCGGTCGCCTTCCTGCGCCCGGTCGGCTGTCCAGTCGCGGAAGGACTGCGGGCGCTCCTGCCGGAAGGCGTCAATCTCGGACTTCAGCGTTTCTTTCAAGCCAGCGGTATCAACCGCTTTCCGCCATGCTGTTTCGCTGTATTTGGCCTTTCTCTCAACGCTAGACAAGCCGCTTGTCTTGATCGCCTCACGCTCGGCCTTGTACTTATCGCGTAGCTCTGTTTCCCGGCGTCTGTGGTCAGATTTCAACGCTGCCCATGCGGGCGCTTTCGCTGATTTCCATTCGTCGGCAAAAGCCTTGTAACGGTCGCGCAGTTCGCGGCGCTCTGCGGCCCGTTCGTCGCGCTTTTCCTCGCGTGCGTTCGGGTCACGTTTCGGGTCGGCTTTCGGGCGCTGGTCGCTGTACTCACGCTTGGCCTTTTCCTGCTGAATCTCTGGCCGTGGCTCTTGCCACGGGCCAAGCCGCTTGACCAGTTTTCCGCCGCCCATTTCCTCGGCCATCGAGGACGCTTTCATGCAGATTGCCGGGTCGGCCTTGCTATGGACTCGGAAAGCGTTGTTCTTGTCGCTGGACGGGCGCAACTCTAGCCCATGTTTGGCTAGGCTCTGGTGCAGGTCTTGCCACGTTGCACCGGGTTTGCTCAATGCCTCTTTGGCGTCTTGCTTGGGCTGGCCTTGGGCGTAGGTGTGCAGCGATTCATTGCCCGTGTGGCGCTCCATGTCCTTTGCCTTGGTCGGCTGCTTTACCTTCTTCTCGCGCCGCTCCTTGTGCCATTCCTGCGGCGTTTCCTTGGCCCAATCAACAACCTTTTTCCCGCCGCGCTCATGGACTGCATAAGGGCCGTTGTCATGCGCCCATCCCTGCGCTAGTTCCACCTCGCGCATACACTTGTCCAGCTTGAAATAATCGCGGCTCATGTCCGCTGCGCGGTAGGTTTCTGGATGCACACGATTAGCCATCATGTGCAGGTGTATGTTGTCGGTGTCTCGATGCACAGCCAATAGATATTGGTGTTCCTCAAGCCCGATTGCTTTTAGTGCTGCTCGGCCTGCCTCAAACATCTGTTCATCGGTCGGCTTCTCGTCTGCCCGCCACGAAAGCACCGCGTGATAAACCGGGTCTTTGACTCGCCCGTTCATGTCGGCTACAGCCAGCATCTCCCGCCATGCCGTGTCTTTGTCTAGACAGTTCGTTTCAACCGCAACACTGTCCTTTTCCCAGCCGATAACCTCGCCCGTATCCGGGTCGATCACGTCCCGCGACTCAACATATTTTTGCAGGCTCTTAAAGCTGCTTTTCGAGTCGTTGCGCTTCGGTGGGACTTTGGCAAGCATGTTCAGCCCTCGATCCGCTCGATTGCCGCTTT
>JALNZZ010000059.1 GCA_023229065.1 Porticoccaceae bacterium | reverse complement strand
CCTTCACCGGCCTGCAGCTCGACGTAGTGCGCCGCAAGGCGCGCAAGCGCTACCGCGCTGCTCGCAACCTGGAGCCCACTCACCTGCACGCCCTGCGTCTCAGTTTCAAACAACTGCGCTACGGCGTCGAATTTTTTACCCCCCTGATGGCAGCCAAGAGCGCAGCCCGTTATGCCGGTACGCTGACACGAGTGCAAAATGCCCTCGGCTTTATCAACGATCTCGATGTGGCCCGCGACCAGCTGGCACGCCTCGCTGGCGACGATCCCCAACTGCTCGCCGCCCGCGCCTTCGTCTGCGGTTGGCACGGCCCCCGCTACCACCGGCTCAGCCGCCGCGCTATCGCCGCTGCCCGCAGCCTGGTCAAGGGACTTGCGCCCTGGGAAGAAGGGCAATAGATTGGATCTTTCCATTTCATGAGGCCGTGCCAGCGGCCCCCACCAGTAAGGGTCTGAAATCACTACACGACAAATGTCCGCTTATCCCTTTCTCACCCCTGCCTTTCTCGATGCATTGGAACACAGCGGCAGCGTCGGTCCAGGCAGCGGTTGGCAACCTCAGCACCTGCGTATCATCGACGGTGACGGTGAGCAGGCCTTTATGCCCCTGTATCTGAAAAGTCACTCCTGGGGCGAGTATGTTTTCGACTGGAGTTGGGCTGACGCCTACCGCCGCCACGGCCTCGACTACTACCCCAAGCTGCTGTCAGCGATCCCCTTTACCCCGGCGACAGGTCCCCGCATCCGCTTCGCTCCCCACACCGATCAGGCACCCTTGATACGGCAGCTGGCGAGCCAGGCTATCGATCTGGCCCGCGAGCACAAGGCCAGCAGTTGGCATATTCTGTTTCCCGACAGCGATCAGATGGCGCTGCTGGAGAGCGTGGATGAACCCTCACTGATGCGCCGTACCGGTGTGCAATTTCACTGGTTCAATCAGAACTACGAGTGCTTCGACGAGTTTCTCGCCGCTCTGTCCTCCCGCCGCCGCAAGATGATTCGCCGCGAGCGGCGCCAGGTAGCGGAGCAGGACTTTACTATCGAGATGGTGCCCGGCGAGGCCATCGACCACCGCCTGTGGACATTTTTCTATCGCGTCTATCACCGCACTTATCTAAAGCGCAGCGGTAATGCCGGCTATCTGACCCGGGACTTTTTTATGGCCCTGGGAGAAAACCTGCCTGAGCAGGTCACCATGGCAGTAGCCCGCCGCAGCGGCGACCCTGTAGCAGCCGCGCTGTTCTTCCACGACGCCACTACACTCTACGGTCGCTATTGGGGTTGCGAAGGTGAATATGACTTCCTGCACTTCGAACTGTGCTATTACCGGGGCATCGACTTTGCCATTGAGCATGACCTGCGCAAATTCGACGCTGGCGCCCAGGGCGAGCACAAGATCCTGCGCGGTTTTACCCCTGTGGAAACCCACTCCCTGCACTGGCTTGCCGAGCCGGCCTTTGCCGAGGCGGTGAGCCGCTTCCTGGCACATGAGCAGCAGCAGATAGCGGGCTATCGCGACGAGGCAGCAGAGCTGCTGCCTTACCGCGATGGCAGTAGTCCCCCGGTTATGTACCCGGATGACTGAGCTGAATGGCCCGGTAATCAGGACTGCTGTACAACTCATCGAGAGACAATGAAATACCCGGTCGCACAACCATCCGCACATGGCTGCGCTGCAGATCGCGGGGGCAGTCCACCCCACAGCTGTGGGCAATCACTACCACCTCCTGTACCAGGTTTTCCACATACTGGGCCACGCGCACCGCCTTATCGGTTGGGTCGAGCCCTTTTTGCAGCTGGGGGTTGTGGGTGGTAATGCCGGTCGGGCAAGTGTTGCGGTTGCATTGCATCGCCTGAATACAACCCAGGGCAAACATAAACCCCCGTGCTGTATTGACGAAGTCAGCACCGGTAGCCAGCGCCCAAGCCACCCCGCCCGGCATGATCAGCTTGCCGGAGGCAATCAGGCGAATGCGGTGGCGCACACCTCGCCGCACCAAGGTGTCCACCACCAGGGGCAGTGTTTCTCGAATCGGCAGACCAGCGTAATCCAACAGACTCTGGGGAGCTGCGCCGGTACCGCCGTCGCCACTGTCTAGGGTAATGAAGTCCGGCGCACTTTCCAGACCGCGGCGCTCTATTTCGTCGCAAAGGTCTTCGAAAAACGCTATATCTCCCACCACCATTTTGAAGCCCACTGGTTTGCCGGTCACTTCGCGGATATGGTGTATGCGGTCGAGCAGGTCGGCGACACTACGAATATCCGGGTGGCCATTGGGGCTGATGGAGTCCTCGCCGGGGGTAATACCGCGGATATGGGCGATTTCCTCGGTCACCTTCACTCCCGGCAGAATTCCACCCTTGCCTGGCTTGGCACCCTGACTGATCTTGATTTCGAACATTTTCACCTGAGGATGGTCGGCGAGAGTGCGCAGCCTGTCGTCGCTGAGGCGGCCCTCCCTGTCACGCACACCGTACTTGGCAGTCCCGATCTGAAAGACAATATCCGCGCCGCCAGCCAAATGGTATTCCGATAAACCGCCTTCACCAGTGTTGAGCCAGCAGCCGGCCATTTTCGCCCCTCGCGACAGGGCGATGACCGCTGGCTTGGAGATAGCGCCGTAGCTCATAGCGGAGATGTTGACAATGCTGTTGGTGCGGTAGGGGTGTCGGCAGTAAGGACCGATCTCGATATCTGATACGCAATAGCCTTCCGCCAGGGAGGGGAATGCACAGGGTGAGAAGATCAGTGTACCAGGGGTGGCGATGCTGTCGGTGGAGCCAAACGCCAGGGTGCTGTCGACATTCTTGGCGGCGCGATAGACCCAGGAGCGCTGGGCGCGGTTGAAGGGCATTTCCTCCCTGTCCATGGCATAAAAGTACTGCCGAAAGAACGCCCCCAGATTTTCGAACAGATAACGAAACCGGCCAATGACAGGGTAGTTGCGACGAATAGTGTGGCGCGTCTGACGCACATCCACCACATAAGCGATGACGGCCATCACCAGCACGCCAATCAGCACAACTGCGACGAACAACTGAAGCGACAACAGCAGATAGAGGGGAACACTTTCGCTCATGGAGAACTTCACCAGACAGGTAGTAAGAAAGTCAGATTAGACGCCAACAACCAGAAATTTGCCACGCTGCAACCCTGGCGGCACACATTGTACGCCTCTTTTCCCACGCTGCAGCTCGTGCGCCCCCCCCACTAACAGGGGGCACAGGGGACGGACCCGACAAGACCAGGAGCTACAGTAGAGTAGCACCGGCTGCTATCATGGCCCTTAGCACTCGCCTCACCACCGCCAGTCCAGCCCCACCACCAGATGGCGCGGCTCACCGGGGAAGTAACGGTCACCTCCAAAACTGGTGTAATCAGCACGTTCCGCGTAGCGCGTATCAAACAGGTTAAACACCCGCGCCGACAGCGTGAGTTGCGGCGACACCTCCCAACGGCCCCGCAAATGGAAGAGGTCGTGGCCGGCGTAGCGGTTGTGGTTTTCAGGGTCGGTGTAGTAGCTCCCCATACGCAGCCACTCCAACATCAGCCGCGTACCCTCCAGTGGATTCCAGCCGAGCTGCGAGGTGACGAAGTAGCGCGGCGCCGTGTCTACATCATTGCCGCGAATATCCACGCCGCTGAGGATTTCACTATAGTCATAGCGGTGACGGGCATAAGTGCCGGCAACATTGAGGTCAAACGCCTCGCTGAAGCGATAGTTGAGTGAAAACTCCACACCTAGATGGTCGGTCTTGCCATCGCTGACATTGAAGAAGTCCGTGTCGCGAAAGATCACGTTGTCCTTTTCCATCGCGTAAGCCACGACTTCATAGCGCAGTGCACCCGTGTGGCCACGCACACCAAGTTCGAGGCTGTCGAGCTGCTCTGAATCCAGGTTGGCTTTCTGCTGAGCCCGCTCCAGACGGTACATCTCTACCGCCTGCGGTGCCCGGAAGCCCCGCGCCAGAGTAGCAAACAGCTGCTGGCTATCGGAGATATCGTAGAGCAGGCCGAGCTTGGGAGAGACGTTGTCGAAGTGGTCCTTGCTATCAGCCGGACGACTGTAGCGACAGCCGCCAAAACCGCAAACGGTACCATCCTCGCGGGTGCGGCCGTCCACCATGCGGTTATCGTAGTCGTAGCGCATATGCTCGTAGCGCAGGCCGGCTGCCAGCTTCCAGCGGGGGGCAAACTGCCAGTCCCACTGCACAAAGGGGGCCAGCTGAGCGGCATTCACCCGGTAATCGTAATGCCGCCCCATGGGGATGGTTTCCTGCAGCATGGCCGACCCCTGAGTGGGGCTGTCCTGGGCCTGGCGCAACCAGCCCCGGGTCAACTCCATATCCACACCCGCGATCAAGCGCTGGTTGTCACCATACCGATAAAGCGCACTCTGCACTCCGATACTGCGCTGGCCGTTTTCTTCCAGCGGCTGGCCGGGCAGAAAGTGCTGTAGAAACGCCATATCACTCCAGCGGGCATAGGGTGTGATCACCCAGCCCGGCTGCCCGTCACTGGCGCCGCCAAGAGGCTCGATACGGCTCCATACCCGCACCGCCTGAGCGTCACGGTAGGCCTCTGGGTTCGGGTTGGCGCGGGACAGACGGCGATCGCGGTAGGCTCGGTAACCTTCCGCAAAGCCGGCTGTTTCCTGATTGAGGTTGACGGCGGTGAGGCCACTGGTCACCCGCAAAGAGTCGCCTTGGTAACGGTGGCGCAGACTGAGCTTTTGCTGATCCACTCCCGAATCATCGCGATAGCCGCCATCACTGCTGCCAGTAAATGCAAAGGCCAGGTTCTCGCCCCCGGCAGATAGCCGCACCCGGCCGTAGTCATTGGCTCCTCCCTCCAGCCCCAGCTGCCAGCCGCTGTTGAAGGTGGCGGGGCCTATGACATTGATCACGCCATGGAGGGCGTTGGAGCCGTACAGGGCATTGCCAGGGCCGCGAATCACTTCGATGCGTGAGGCGGCTTCGCTGTGGGCCTCAAAAAGCTCGTTAACATTGCAAAACCCCGCGGGACGCAGGGGAATGCCATCTTCCGCAATCAAGAAGCTGCCACAGGCGCCGCCGCCACTGAGCACCGGGGAGCGAATGGCGGGCAGGTACTCCTGACCGTTGTTGCGGTGCATACCCACCCCCGGTAGTTGCGCCAACGCCTCCTGGATGTGGGTATGAGCGGTAAGTGTCAGCGCGTCGCTGTCGAGAGCGGCGCTGTTGCCAATCAGGCTAGCCGGGGATTCCGCCACCCGCGTGGCAGTGATGATCACCTCGTCGAGCCGCTTGTCTGCAGGCTCCGCACCCACCACAGGCAGGGCGACGGCGAGGGACAGCAGGATGGCCAGCTTCCTGGTCATAATCATTATCTCCGGGGTAAAGGCAGTAATCTTACCTCAGCCGCGCCCTCATTACTCGCCAGAGGGGCCTGCTGCCAGGATCAAACGGATGCATTTTTTAGGCACTCTGCCCACTGGCCCCTCTAGCATTCGCGTCAAGCTTTATGGTCTAGTAGGTGCAGTGTCCCAAGAGGAGTACCCAGCCCCGTGCCAAGCCTGCGCCGTTTTTTGGTTCCCCTATTACTCGTCGGCCTGCTAGCCAGCGGTTGCGCCGTCAACCCCGTTACCGGCAAGAACGAGCTATCGCTAATCTCCGCCGACCAGGAAATTGCCATCGGTGCCCAGCAGTACCAGCCTGCCCAGCAGTCTCAGGGGGGACACTACTACATCGACCCTGAATTGCAGACCTATGTCACTGCCGTGGGCCGCCGCCTGGCAGCAGTCAGCGACCGCGCCGGCCTGCCCTACGAATTTGTGGTGCTGAATAACCCGGTTCCCAATGCCTGGGCACTGCCTGGCGGCAAGATCGCCATTAACACAGGGCTGCTGCTACACCTGGAAGACGAGTCACAGTTGGCGGCCGTACTCGCTCACGAAATCGTTCACGCCGCTGCCCGCCACGGCGCCACCCAGATGTCGCGCAGCATCCTGCTCGATCTTGGCGTTCAAGCGACCGCTATCGCTGCCCACAATGCCGGCTACGCCGAGCTGGGTAGCGCTGCCCAGCTCGGTGCCCAGGCCTGGATGGCGCGCTACGGGCGCGACGACGAGCTGGAGTCCGACGCCTACGGCATGGAATACATGAGCCGGGCAGGCTATGACCCGATGGGCGCGGTGGAACTTCAGGAAACGTTTGTCCGCCTGAGCGCCGACCGCAGCGAGGACTTCCTCAGCGGCTTGTTTGCCAGTCACCCGCCGTCGCGGGAGCGGGTCAATCGCAACCGTGCCAAGGCTGCCACTCTGCCGCCGGGAGGCCTGCGCAACCGCGACGAGTACCAGCAGCGTATCGCACAGCTCATAAGAGACCAGCCCGCTCAGGAAGCACAGGCCGAGGCGATCGAGGCCCTCAATGCCAAGAACCCCCAGCTGGCGATCAAAGCTCTCGACAGAGCTATCGGCATTCAGCCTCGCGACGGCTATCTGTACGAACTGCGCGGTCACGCCTGGCAGATGCTCGACAATCACTCCAAGGCAGAGAAGGACTTCAGTACTGCGATTAACCGCAACCCTGCCTTTTTTAGCCATCACCTCGCGAGGGGCATGTTGCGCTATGAGCTTGGCAGAGTGAACGAGGCACTGCCCGACCTGGAAAAGAGCCACCAGCTGCTGCCAACACCCGGCTCGAGCTTTTATCTTGGGGAGCACGCAGAAAGCATCGGCGATGCCGCTACCGCCATCGGCTACTATCAGCTGGCAGCCCAGTCCAAAGGAACACTGGGGCAGCGCGCCCAGTCTAGGTTGATCACCCTGGAGATGGCACAGGCACCCAACAAGTACATTGCCACTGCTCTGCGCCGAGGTGAGGACGGAGACCTGTGGGTAGTCGTGCGCAATAACAGCCCTATCGCGGTAAACTCCGTGCAGATACGCCTCGGCGAGATGGTCAGCAACTTTATGATGGGCAACATTCGCGACGTAGAGGGACCCCAGCGGCTCGAACCTGGAGAACAGGTAGCCATTCGCACCAGTATTGCCGTGACCGAGGCCAAAGATCTGTCCCGCTACCGCCTTCAGGTGGTATCAGCCACGCCGGCTCCATAGCCCTGGCCGGCAAAGCTAGAGAGCGGGATCAGCTCCCGGCTCTTCCGCCCTCAATAACAGCGGCAGAAACAGTCCTGTCATCCGCCACAAGCGTATACCCTGCATACAGAAGAGCTGGAAACGCGGGCCGCTGCGGGAGACAACAAGTCCGCTCGCCAGGCCAGCCACTGCCCCACCCAGCAACAAAGTCCTGGGTGGCACTGCCCGCAGCCGCTCGACCCTCTCCCGCCCGCTGACAAGCAGCCGCGTGCGGCGTGCAGTCAGCTCCAGGTCGAGTGCCGCTATCTCAGCGCTCAGCTGACTGCGGCTCATCGCGAATCTCCGTCAGCAGGGCATTGAGGTGACGCCGGGTGGCAGGGAAAGAAAAGCTTTTCACATAGCGCTTGCACGCCAGAGCCAGAATGACCAAGGTCGTCACTTGCAGCAGAAAAAAAGCCACCAGAGCAAAGGTAACGGACTGGCTGTACTGGTAGACCAACCACGCCAGCAGAATGCCCAGCCCGATCCAGGCCAGCAGCGCCACCGGCAACATGAGCAAGCCAACCACCAGTAAACGCCCGCTATCGCCAAGGGCTAAGCGCAGCTCAAGTGCGAACAACCGTGAATAGGCACTGCCCGTCGCCGAGGCCTGCCGCAACCAGTCAAGTACCGCTTGCAGTTCAGCGGCAGGAGACACTGTCGGTGGTAGCCTGGCGCCCGCTGCTTCCTGCTCCGTGGGTTCAGTCATTTCCGCCCGAGTAACTGGGCAATGATAAAGCCGGCGGCAAATGCCACGCCTAGAGCCGCTAGCGGACGCTCTTGGGCATAATCATTAGCCTGCTGCCCCAAAGATAGTGCTTTTTCCTTCCCCCACTGTAACTTATCCCCCGCTTCCTCCTTGAGGTCCAGACCGGCGGCACGGGCCGCCTGCTTGAAATGCTCGCTGGCTTCCAGCAGGCTGTTGTAAGCCTCCAGAACTGCCTCTTTGCCGGCATCCACTTCTTCCCGCTCGGGGGAATTGCTAGCTTTTGTCGCCATGGTGACACTCCTTGCTTTTGAATGAAGGGCTTGGCCGTGAATAATCACTGTACAGCTCTCACTGTCAGTTGACCTTCATCGTTAGCCGGGGTTCCACTGAAGCCCGCCCTGCGTTAACAATAGCACTACCAGCCGTTTTGTCATGCCTGATGTTTGTTAATACAGCTGGGGAGAATGCTGTTGAAGCTCGCTCTTCCGTCCGGCAGCGTTTTTCCTCCTGACTGCTATAGATACCCTGCTCCGGCGAGTGAGGTCGGTGACAAGTGTCCCCTGCACATCCTTATCTAGGGCCTGTTAACACTACTTGAGTAGTGTTAACAGGCCCTGGTGTAAGCCGGCAGAGACTCGCGTCCCGGCACCCGCCGGCGACTGACGAACAATTGGTTGCCACCAAGCCGCTTGGCCTCGTGCTTGGCTTCAGCGGCAAGAGCTGCCACTTCGTGGTGTGAGCGGCAGGCACGGGGATCAGGGTGGACCACGCCGATGGCTAGAGATAGCAGGGCTCGTCCCTGTTCCCGGCCCTGACGGTCGACTCGCGGCACGCCTCCAGCGGCAAGGTCGTCCGGAGCGTACAGGGAGCGTGTGCGGGCGGCAAACCCACGAATGATAGCTTCGCAGCAAGCCAGAGTGGGGCCGCTGCGAAACAGTACGACAAAGTCATCGCCACCAATATGGCCGACGAAGTCCGCTCCCCGATCCGTCTCCGCCAGGATAACAGCGGCCAAACAGGTGATTACCTCGTCGCCGAGGCTATAGCCGTAGTGGTCGTTAAACGGTTTGAAGTCGTTGATGTCGATGTAAGCGAGGCGAAAATCCGTGCCACTACGCAATAATTCGTCGATCTGCTCGTAAATGGGCACATTACCAGGCAACTGGGTAAGCGGGTTGCTGTAGCGGGCGTTGCGAATCTGCAAATTGGTGAAGTGGCGCAACAGATCGGAAACCCGTCCTACGCCGGCATAAAGCCCCTGGCGAGTGATAATGATATCAAGGCTTATATCCCAGGCGTCGCTATCGGTAATGTGTCGCGACACCTCCTGCAGCGGGGCCTCCCGATCCACCACCAGTGTCAGCTCGACGAACTCGCCGATAGGCTTGCGCCAGTTGAGAGCGTAGGAGAAGCGAGTGGCAAAGCTCTCCATCAGGTGACGGCGGCTGATAATACCCAGTGGCCGGCCATTCTCCACTACCGGCAGCGAGGTAAGACTTGGATTATCGTGGAACAGCTGGCTCACTTGCTCCGCAGGCACTTCACTGCCCACAGGATCTACCGCCACGACAATAGCTGCCACCGTCTCAGCGAAGCCTACCGGCGGGACTACCGCTGCAGACTGAGCCACAGGGGCATTGAGCAATCCGGGAGCGGGCTCTGCCTCGGGTCTATGCAGCAGAAAACCCTGACCGTAGCGGATCTGCATGGCGCGCAGGGTGTCGAGCTCCTCTTCCGTCTCTATGCCCTCGGCAATGACTTTGCACCCTAGCCCACGGGCAATTTCTGCGATTGAGCGAACAAACTCACGCTTTACACCATCGCGGTGGATATCAGTGATGAAGTAGCGGTCAAGTTTGACAAAATCCGGTCGTACCAGAGACCAGGTTTTGAGCCCGGAATAGCCCGCACCCAGATCGTCCAGCGCCACAGTGAAACCCTGCTGACGGGCCTGCGCCATGACTTCACTGACTCCCAGCAGGTCTTCGAAAGGATACTTCTCGGAAATTTCCAGCACCACCCGCCCCGCTTCAGGCTGCAAAAGGCCGGTCAGGCTATCAGCTGCGATGAGGCTTTGTGCTGTTGTATTAAGGAAGAGCCGTCCGGGCAGCGCCTGGTCCATAAAGCTCGCTACCGCCAGCTCCAGGCAATGGCTGTTGAGTTGCTCCAGACGGTGCCCAAGCCAGGCAGCATGGAACAATTGCTCCGGGCCAGTAAAAGGAGCGCCTTGCGGGCAGCGGGTCAGAGCTTCATAACCCAGCACTTCACCGCTAGTCAGATCGGCAATCGCCTGGAAATGGACTCTGAGCGCGCAGCTATCAAGCAAGGCGTCGACTTGATCTCTGGCAGTCTCGAAGGGCGTACTCAGGGAGGGGTGGAACCAGTTCATGGCAATCCTGGATAGACCGCCAAGGCTAAAAAGTTGTGGGCGGACTAGCCGATCTTATAAGGAGCCAATGACCGTTCAGTGACACCCCTCAAAGCGAGGTACACCGCCAAGCACCATGGTGGAGGAAAAGCCTTCCCCTGCAATAGCAAGCTCCAGAAGATACGAGATACCTTCCTTCTCACTCCACCACGGCTTGCTGTCAGGCAGTCCCCTGACGCCGGCGGCTATCACCGCTGTTGCAGGCCAACACCTCACTGCGCAGGGCCTTGAGCACATCCGCCCGGGTAATCAGCCCCACCAGCTTGCCAGCCTCCACAACCGGGTAGACCTTGGGCTTGTCACGGCCCATACGCCTTGCCAGATCCACCACGGAGTCGCCGGGGCGCACTGTCAGCAGAGCACGGCTCATCACGTCCGCCACCACCGGGTTGCCTTCGCAGAAATAACTCGTGGCGAGAATACTCTGGATACAATCCTGCTCGGAGATGAACCCCACGACCTCGCCCTGCTCATCCACTACAGGCATCCCCATCACATTGCTGTTGGCCATTTTTTCGACCACATCCACCAGCGATTCACCTGTGTGGACAGACAGAGGATTGGAGTGCATCACATCTTTGACTAAATAATCTGCCATGAGGATTCTCCCTTCTCGATAGGAGTTCACAGATTAGCGCCAGTTGCGCCGGAACGCCATCTACTCATGACTTAATAGAAACAATCTTCCACTGCTGGGAAGATGTTTCTCAGCCCGGCAGGGAGAGCTACAGGGACCTCAGCCGCCACAGATTGCTTGTCCCCGTGAGCTGGAGAGCCCACACCGGCAAGACTTCCTTACAAATAGGAACAGATATAGTCGGTTACGTGCTGCACCGTCAGCTGGAATTTAGTGTTGGCGGGGACTTCAAACGACTGGCCGCCGCGAACCTCCTGCCAGGTATCAGAGCCAGGCAGCTTTACCAGCAAAAACCCGGAGACAATCTCCATTAGCTCATGCTGGCTGGTACCAAACTCATACTCACCGGGCAGCATGATGCCCAGCGTTTTAGTGCTGCCATCAGCAAAGCGCACTTCGCGACTAGTGACGTTGCCCTCAAAGTAAATATTGGCCGCTTTTTTGACGGAGACATCATCGAATCTGTCCATGGCACTTCCTGTTTGATAGCGGTCTGCCATAGCAAGAGGTGTGATGGCGACCAGCTGGATGGGAGAAAATGAGAGGTAACTGACCAGCAAGAGCCGGGTCAGGGTGTCGCTGAGTGGTCCTTGCTGAACACGTCGCGAACGGCACGGCCGTAAGCCGGATACATGGTATCGGGATCAGACACGCTCATACCCAGGTTGCGCAGAAAGCCGTCCTGAATACTGTAAATCCAACTGTGCACAGTGAGCTCCTGCCCCCGCTCCCAGGCGTTCTGAACCACCGTCGTCTGACACACGCTGAGCGCTTGCTCGATGACGTTGAGCTCGCACATCTTGTCCACCAGAACCACTTCGTCCTCAATGGTGCGCAGCTTCTTGTAGTGCTTTTTCTTGGCTTCCTGCACATGGCGCAGCCAGTTGTCGATAAGCCCCAGCTTCTGATTCAACACAGCGGCCCTAACCCCACCACAGCCGTAATGGCCCACTACCATGATCTCTCTGACCCGGAGGTAGTCTACAGCGAACTGCAACACCGAGAGGCAGTTGAGGTCGGTGTGCACCACCACATTGGCCACATTGCGATGCACGAAGAGTTCGCCGGGCAGTAACCCAACGATCTCGTTGGCGGGAACCCGGCTATCCGAGCAACCTATCCACAGGTATTCAGGGTTCTGCTGACGGGACAACCGGGCAAAGAAGTCCGGGGTTTTTTCGGTGATGGAACGCACCCAGGCACGGTTATTGTCAAACAGCTCCTTCACTCTCTCTCCGGCATCAGGTTTTGGGATGCTGGCAAGAGTAGACGCGTTCGGGATCAAGATCAATGCAAATGTGTCGCTGGCAGTACAGGCAACACATTTGCAAGCTTGTCAGGATCACTCAATCGCGACTGTGGCGAATATCCTTGCCGCGCACCAGGTAAATCACTTGCTCACAAATATTCTTGGCGTGGTC
>JALNZZ010000058.1 GCA_023229065.1 Porticoccaceae bacterium | reverse complement strand
CAATGCGCGAGGAGCGGAAAAAGGCCCCCAGCACCGGCAGATCCCCCAGGGCGGGCAGCTTGTCCACCGACGACAGATTGCTGGTGCTGATCAGGCCGCTGATCACAAAGCTCTCGCCGCTGGCCAGCGACACGGTAGTGTCCGTGCGGCGCACATTGAGGGCCGGCACCGTGGTGCCGGCAATGCTCACCCCGGTGGTGAAATCCAGCTCGCTGACCTCGGGCGCTACCTTGAGAGTAATGCGGTCGCGGTCCACCACCGTGGGGGTCAGATTGAGCCGCACCCCGAACTCTTTGTATTCGATGGAGATGGAATCGCTGCGGGTATTGGGCACCGGCACCGGGAACTCGCCGCCGGCCAAAAAGCTGGCGCTCTGGCCGCTCAGGGACACCAGGCTGGGGCGCGCCAGGGTATAGGCAAAACCGCTGTTTTCCAGGGCATTGAGCGCCCCCAGCACCTTGCGGCTGCCACCGCCCCAGAGAATATTAAAGCCGGTGTCCGGCAGCGGAAAGGCGGCCCCTTGAGCAACGCCCTCCACCCCGCCCACCGGCACACTGCCGGGCGCGGTGCCGGGGGAGCCAAACAGCAAATTGCGGGAGCCGGAGCCGCCAAACAGAGAGATACCCACATCCCGCAGCCGGGTGCGGTTGACCTCCACAAAGCGGATATCCGTTTGCACCTGACTGGGCAGCACCGCCTGGGGCGCTTCCCTTGGGGTCGGCTGCAGCGCAGTAGTGGCCTCACCGGCGACAAACAACATGCGCTGATGGGGCTGGGACGCGCAGCGGGTCCACAAGCTGATATTGGTGGCGCCGCCCTGTTTGGCGGTCACCAGAAACGAGCGCTCGGAAATCAGCTGCACATCCGCCACCGCCGGGTTGCCCACCGCCAGCCGGGTAATGGCCACCGGGGTGGAGATTTCCCGGTGGGTGCCAGCGGACATTTCCACCACCGGAGTCACCGCCGCCAGTCCTTCACAGGAGGCCAGCGCCGCCGGCGCGGGCGACAGCGCCACCGCCAGACAGGCAAGCAGCGGCAAACGCAATCTATTGACTATCGACATGACAAGGGCGTCCTTGCGAATCAGGGAGTTTCTCGGGAAACAACGCCGCCGCGCATCACCGGAATACCCGGTGGGCGGCGCTCAGTCTCGCGCACGGCAAAGCGTTCAAACTGATAGAGCTGGCGGTTAATGGTGTCAGTGCGCTGCAAGTTGTCGCTGTAGAAATCCGCCAGCAGGCCCTCTTCGGCACTGCGCACCGCCATCCGCAGGCTGCCCACCTCCGCCGCCAGGGCAAAGCGGGTCAACAGCGTTTCGGGCACCGCCAGCACGGCAGTGCGGGCCGCTGCAGCGCGACCACTGCTTTTTTTGTTGTCGTCGTCCTCCACCGGAGGCGACACCGGGCGGCCGGCCAGATCGAGGCCGAGGGTGCTGCCCACCGCCAGCACCCGCAGGGCGGGCACCGCCACCTGTACCGAGCGGTCGCCGTTGCGGTTGTCCTCGCGCAAAAACAGCAGCACATCCACATAATCGCCGGGGCGCACATAGCCCCCCGCCGCCACCACTTCATCGATATTCACCGCCAGCGCCCGCTCGCCGTCGCGGATCATCCGCGCCAGCGGGCCGCCGACATCAAAGCTATGTTCGTCGAGTACCGAGCCCGCGGGCAGAGCGCGCCACAAGGGCCGGCCCACCAGGGGAGCGGTTTCAGAAAAACTGCCGGGGGGCGCCACGCTCAGGGTTTCCACCGCCAGGTCAGCAACGGTCAGGGTGGTGTTGGCCGGTACGTCGCGGGCCAGGGTCACGACTTTGACCCCCGGCTTTTCCACCAGCCGCTCGACCACTTTCACCACCGGCTCCGCGGCTGACTGAGGCGCGGGCGCCGCCGCTGTTGTCGCCGGCTGCCGACTCTGGGACAGGCCCTGATAGCCGGCCACCCCCGCCCCTATCAGCAGTACCACTGCCAGCACCATCATGACCTGACTGTTCACAGTCTTGCATCTCCGTTTTAACAAGCATCCAGGCGTTTTAACAAACATCCAGGCGTTTCAACATCCGTCCAGGGCGTCTTAACAACCACCAAGCTGTTTTAGCAATCACCAAGCTATTCAGGCAGTTTGTTCAAAGAACCACCCTGGACAAACACCGTCATGAGATAGTCATCAAGTTGTAATACATCTATCGCACTGCGTGATAAATGGTGAACTAATTACGTCACACCTTATATCGCTTTGTTACGATCAACTACAAACCTTAACTCCCTCTCTGATTCCCTTCTCTTATCCACTTGGTGTCGCGTTTTTCTGTTCATTTTTACTGCTATTTTGCAGTTCTTGATTTATGCCGCCTGCGGCTATGGGCTCGTACCTAGTCCGTGCCCTTCCGATTATTAACCCGCAGCTGGCCCGTGCCGCAGTGCAGTATATAAAGCACAATGTAACAGAAAACCCGCTATCTAATACCGTCACCTTAGTACTAGTACGTTTTTATTATTCACAAAACATTCTGTTACATTCAATAATGCCTTTGGGCGTATGCCACAGCTCTGATCGCAATACCGATCAGCCAGTATCAAATAGAAAGGATGGAACGGAGTATGAAAAAGTATTTTTCACTTGCTAATTTCCGCAAGAAAACTATGGGCTTTCTGCGCGATAACGAAGGTGCCTCGGCTATTGAGTATGCGATTATTGCTGGCTTGATTGCTGTAGCTATTATTGGTGCAGCAAGGCTTGTTGGCGAAGATATATCCTCTGTTTTTACCGCTATCAGTACCGAGCTTGAAACAGTTGCTGACGACACCACAGATCCAAACGACCCAAACGGATAGTAACCCTTCCAGTCCTAACTGTTCATTCTGTAGAGTCCTCGACCGATTCGTAACGAATCGGTCGAATGCTTATCCATTACAAGCCATAGATCGCGACCACTAGTGGTACGGCATATGATTTCAGCCAAGGCCCACTCCGTAACACGCTCCAGCGGTGCCGCCGCCATCGAATTCAGCCTGATTTTTATAATCCTACTAATGCTGCTGTACGGCATAGTGGGCTATTTTGGCCCCTTGCTGCTGGTCGCCAGTTATCAGCAAGTGGCGAGCGAGGCGCTGCGGGAGGCGGTCACCGCCCGCTACCAGCCCGGCGAACCCCGCAATTTGCAACAGCAAGTAAGCGACGTTATCGACCGCAGCTGGCTGCCGCCCCGGTGGGTACATAACTGCGAGGGTTATCCAGACGCGGGCTTTTTTCAGATGGACGGCGACCTATGGCGGGTCTGCCTGCGCCACGATAAACCCAGGGAGATTATTCTTCCCCTGCCCTTTGTACAACTGCCCGATGAAATCCGTGGTGAGGCAATGTTGTGCATCGGCAGCGACTGCGATTGACCCCGTGCGCCGCACAAGGAGGTTTCACCATGGAAAAATGCAACCGCCGCCCCACCTCCCGATACCACCAGCAAGGCGCCTTTGCCGTTCTTTTCGCCATTGTTCTGGCAGCTTTTGCCCTGATGCTGGTACTGGTGCTCGACAGTGGCCGCCTGTATCTGGAAAAACGCTCCCTGCAAAAAGTCGCGGATATGGCCGCCCTGGAAGCCATCGCCCGCCTGCCCGACGGCGACTGCTCCCAAGCGCCGGAGGATGCAGAACTTTTTGCCATCCAGAATGCAGAGAACAACGGCTTCTCTCTAACATCCAACCGTACCTTGCAAGTCCGCTGCGTGATGCTGACCACTCAGAATGGCGAACGCATCGGTACAGAAAACTCCGATGACGAAACCAAGGAAAAAGCCGTGGAAGTGGTCGTCACCCACCGGGTGCCCTCCAGTATCGTCAGCCGTTTATTTGCGCTCTTTAATCCAGACTTTCCCCACGAAACAACTCTTGGCGCAATGGCAATTGCCGAGCGTCAGCAGCCCGCCGCGGCTTTTAATATAGGAACCCAATTAGCACGTCTGAACAACGACAAACTGTTGGGGCAATTGTTGCAAGGCGTGGGGCTGGACGCCAATTATCTGACGGTATTGGATGCAGACGGTCTGGCCAATGCTGCTATCACGCCGGCTGGCTTGCTTGAAGCACTGGGAGTGGATATTGGCATTCAACACCTGGGTGCCCTGACACCCAATGAACTGGTCAACCTGGCAGACACAGAGATCGGGCTACTGGGCCTCGATGAACTGATTGGCCTCTCCGCCGAGCTGGTATCCGACTCTTTTCTGGGGGCCAATCTCACCGCCCTGCAACAGGCCGTCGCAGCCAATGCACAACTTAGCGACGTGGACTTGCGACTGTTTGGCCTGCCGGGTGAAAACGCCTTGATTCACTTGACCTCCGACGACGAGCAAACTGTGGGTGCCGCGCTAGGCAGTGCGATTAATTTAGGCGAGCTATTGCGAGCAGGCCTGTATACCGGCACACAACAGCGAGCGCTGCACGTCCCGGATATCAATATTCTGGGCGCAGCAAACGTGGAGCTGGGCATTGTGGAGCCACCTTCTATCGGAGTCGGCCCCGTGGGCACCCAAGCCTATAATGCTCAAGTGCGCCTGTATGTCGATGTCGATACCGACAATCTATTGGGCGGCGTGTTGTCTTGGCTTACCAACACCGTGCTGGGTACCCGTATCCACCTGCCTATCTGGATTGATGTGGTCGCTGGCAAAGGAACCCTTGAGGAGATCAATTGCAGCGCCGAGCCGACAACTGCAGATATTCGCGTTGAATCCAATATTCTCAACATGTGCATAGGAGAAATTCCTGAGGCTCTGCGCTGGTCAACCGCAAATAGTTGTGATGCTGCCAACTCAGAGACCGAGCTGATTCGTTTGCTGCATATGCCAGTTCTTTCCGGCAAAGCAAACCTGCCTGGTCTTACAGCTGAAGAATTGCTAACGGGCATTGAGCCCGGTGAAACAAGGGTCTCCGAAGCTAACTCGCTGGCACTGGGAGACACTGTAGAGAACCTTGTCTCCAGTCTACTTGATTTATTGAGTGGCCTATTTCGAGCGCCTTCCCCAGCTCTTGCTGACGACCTTGACTACTCTCAAGCTGCCCAGAATCAGCTAATTGCAGACCTTGCCACGCAGTATCTGGAAGCGACAAAGAAAGCTAATGGCCGTTATGACTTGGATAAGGTTATTGATCTGATTCTTACAGGCAGTAGCGAACTTGATGACAGCGGTAACCCCGTACTTCCTGCTCTTGTCGACGCAGACTGGCCGTTAGCAGGTGCGGTTCCTTCCCGATACTGCCTTGTTGTGTGCATTGCTCGGTGGGAGGACGGCACTTTTTCAGAAGCCTTTAGAGGCTATGCCGACTCCGCACTCCTCGGATTGCTCGACCTCTTTCCTCCGAAAGCGGGTCACCAGTTTTGCGGGGGCCTTCTTGGCCTTCCTGAATTGCTCCTCTGGAACAACTGCTTGGAAAAGAATCTCACCTCATTTCTACAGAAGAAACCCGGTGGCATTAATATTAGCCAGAGTCAGGATGGCAATAGCATCGCTAACCCCAATACCAATACCGTGTCCTGCTCCGGTCTTCTTTGTACGCTGTTAAAGCCTGTTCTTGAATTATTGAAGCCAATTCTTAACGGTGTCGGCAATCTACTGGATACTGTACTCGCGGATGTACTCGGTCTGGAACTGGGGCGAACCTCTGTACATGTGCAATCAGTCAGCTGCGAAGCACCAGCTCTTGTTTACTAGGCCAAGTATGAAAAGTACTCAACAAGGCGCTGTCGCTATCGAATTCGCAGTACTATCCGTGCTGTTTTTTGCCCTGCTATACGCTATCGCCGCCTATGCCCTGTCGTTTTTTTTCACCCTTAGCCTTAACCACCTGAGCGCCGAGGCGGCTCGCAGTGCCATTCGCATTGACCCCGCAGCGGAGAACTATCAAGAAGCGGTGAGCAAACGGGTGACTGCCACTATTACCAACTTCTGGTCCAGCAGCTGGATCGATGGCGGTTGCGCTGCACCGGGGGGCAGTGAAGAGGACGATGGCTTGAGCTGGGCACCGCTGCTGGCGATGGACGGTGAGCCGTCCTTTGGCTATCTGGGCAGCGATGGCACCCCAGGGAAGCTGCTGCTTGTCTGTATCCGCATGGGCAAGGCGCCCCTGCCGCGCCTGCCGGGGATGGCAGAGCGCTTTATTCCCCAGGGTACGGCGGTTACCCGCTTGTAGGTGAACCCTGCTTGTAATTAACGGTGCTGAGCCTGGGCTTCAAGTACCAGCGCGACGTTTTTTAGTCTCGCTATCGCTGTCAGACTTGCCCTGCAGCAGCTCGTCCCGCCCTGAGCGAGCAAGCGCCAGCGCCAGTTGGGTGCGGTTGCTGATATTGAAAATGCGCAGCACCTGGGAGACGTAGATTTTGACGGTGTTTTCCGAGATGCCCAGCTCGCAGGCAATCTGGTAGTTGGTAAAACCCTGGGCAATCAGCGCCGCCACGTCCTTCTGGCGCGGCGACAGCTTGTTGCCGGATGGCCCAACATCGGGCATCAGGAAGGTTTCAGCGTCAGGTGCTGCCGCGGGTGTGTAAGGGGCCGCCGGTGCCAGAGCTTGCGGCAGTGGCCCCAATCCTTCCGAGCCATAGGGGAGACCGATGCCGATGCCGATGCCGTTGCAGATTTCACTGAGGGAGCTGGACAGCACCTGGAGGTTGTGGCTGAGCATTTTGATGCGCGATTCGGCGCTGCGCTTTTCCAGCTTGGACATCACCCGGCTCAGGCCTTCGAGTAGCTGGTCGAGGTCGAGGGGTTTTTGGAAGTAGTCGGCCACGCCGGCTCGCAGGGCGTCGATCACGTCGTCGCGCTCGGCATTGCCGGTAAAGATAATGACTTCAAAGATGCGCCCGGCGGGGGCGATGGCGCGCAGGTTCTCCACCAGCTCCACTCCCGTCATGCCCGGCATCTGGAAGTCGCTGAGCACAATGTCGATCTCGGGCATGTTGCGGAAGCATTCGAGGGCGTCCTTGGGACCAATACTGCCGACGCACTGGAATCCGCGGGCCACCAGAAACTCGACCAGCTCCTCCACAACCAGGGGTTCATTGTCGACAACCAGTATTTTATGGTTTAGGTGTATGCCCATCGTCAACTGCAACTCCTCATGTTGGCGGGGTATTTTAACACACCCGCATCCTTGCAGTGATCCAGATCAATTACAATCGAGATTGGGCATGATTTCAACCACTGCGGATGTGCTCTTGTGCGCAAGTTCCGGAAAAACACGGTATTTGGCCTTTAACCATCGTGCCTGGGCCTCAAATTGTAACGCATCGGACTTATTCTATTGTGACACTTATGTCCCCGTGGTAGGCCCCATGGCCTGGACGACACTGACAAGGCTTGAGCCTGGACTGCAGCTATGCTGACCTCTGCTCTGCGCTGCTCACTCAATGCTGCCACCATCCAAGGCGCCGGATAATGACCAATATCAACTCAAGACAGAAAGGCTCTCCGAAAGAAAGCTCTCCACAAGAAGGCTCTCCACAAGAAGGCTCTCCACAAGAAGTGTTTGCCGTCTTTCTCAAGCTCGGCCTCACCTCCTTTGGCGGCCCGGCGGCGCATCTGGGGTATTTTCGCAATGAGCTGGTGCAGCGCCGCCAGTGGATCGACGAGCAGGGCTACGCCAGCCTGGTGGCGCTCTGCCAGTTTCTGCCGGGGCCGGGGTCGAGCCAGCTCAGTTTCGCCCTCGGGCTGCTGCGCGGCGGGCCGCTGGGGGCGCTGGCGGCAGCACTGGCCTTTGCCCTGCCCTCCGCCCTGCTGCTGATCGCCTTTGCCTATGGCGCAGCTGCGTTTGGTGGTCCAGTCGGTCAGGGCATTATTGCCGGCCTCAAGATTGTCGCGGTGGCGGTGGTGGCCCACGCGGTGTGGGGCATGGCAAAACACCTGTGCCCGGACAGGGCGCGGCTGGCCATTGCCCTCGGCGCGGCGCTGGTGGTGCTCGGGGTGGGCGGTTCGCTGGCGCAGGTCAGCGCCATCGGTGCCGGTGCCCTGGCCGGGCTGGCGCTCTGTCGCGGCGGGGGCGCGATGGTAGCCGATGCCAGGCGCCTTCCTGTCTCGCGACGCGCTGCCGTGATCAGCCTCAGTCTGTTTGGCCTGCTGTTGATCGGCCTGCCCCTTGTGGTGGCAGCGGTGCCCATCCAGGGGCTGGCGGTGTTTGATGCCTTCTACCGCGCTGGCGCTCTGGTGTTTGGCGGCGGCCATGTGGTGTTGCCGCTGCTGGAGGTCGAGGTGGTGCATCGGGGCTGGGTGACCGCCGATCAGTTTCTCGCCGGCTATGGGCTGGCCCAGGCCATTCCCGGCCCGCTGTTCACCTTTGCCGCCTATCTCGGCACCGTGCTGGGCACGGAGCCCAATGGGCTGGCAGGGGCGGCGTTGGCCCTCGGAGCCATTTTTTTGCCCGGCTACTTGTTGCTGGTAGGGGCGCTGCCGTTCTGGCATCGCTTCTGCGCCGGAGACAACAACCAGGCGCTGATTCGCGGTGCAAACGCCGCCGTAGTGGGGATTTTAGCGGCGGCGCTCTACGACCCTGTGTTTACCAGCGCCATCGTCAGCCTGGCGGCACTGGCCCTCGCCCTGCTCTGCCTGGGGCTGTTGATGATCTGGAAAGCGCCACCCTGGGTGGTGGTGATGGTGGCAGCGCTGGGCGGCGTTTTAATCGAACTGCTGCTTTAAGCAGGCCAGTTTAAGCGGGCTTACTCCCCTGGTAACAGCACCGCCCGCTGCGGCGTTCAGCTCCCCGAGTCTGCCGGGGTTTCGAACGGCACCGGTTGCGGCGTGTCGTTGGTGGAGGGCGGCAGCTGGGGGATGGTGAAGTCGGGCTGATCCCCGGTAAGGGTTTTGAGGAACGCCGTCATATTGGCGATATCTTCCGGAGGCAGCTCGCGCCCGAGCTGCAGCTGGGCCATCAGGTCCACCGCGTCTTCCAGCCGCCAGTAGGCGCCGTCGTGAAAGTACGGGTAGGTGAGCTCGACGTTGCGCAGGGTCGGCACCTTGAACGAAAAGCGGTCGACATCCTCGCCAGTCACGGCGATGCGGCCCTCGGAGGGGTTGGTTGTTTCATAGGGCTTGATAATGCCCATGCGCTGGAAGGAGGCGCCGCCCAGGGCCGGGCCATTGTGGCAGGCGGTGCAGCCGGTTTGCTTGAAGGTCTGGTAGCCCGCCAGCTCCTGTTCGGTCAAGGCGTCGTCATCGCCCTTCAGCCACTGGTCGAAACGCGAATTGGGCGTGACCAGGGTTTCCTCGAAGGCGGCGATGGCGTCCGTCACCCGCTCCAGGGTGATGTCCTCGCTGCCGTAAATAACGGCAAACTCCTCCCGGTATTGGGGAATCGAGCGCAGCACATCCACCACCAGCACGTGGCTGGACGCCATTTCCACCGGGTTGGCGATGGGGCCAGCCGCCTGCTCCTGCAGGGTGGCGGCGCGGCCGTCCCAGAACTGGGCGACGCTCAGGCTGGAGTTGAGGACGGTGGGCGAGTTGATCGGCCCTTCCTGCCAGTTGTGACCGATGGAGGTGGGCAAGTTGTCGCTACCGCCCATGCTCAGGTTGTGGCAGGAGTTGCATGAAATAAAGCCGGAGCGCGACAGGCGGGGATCGAAAAAGAGTTTTTTGCCCAGCTCCACCTTCTCCGGCTCAGTGATAACCGCCGGTTCGATCGGTTGCACCGGCTCGGTGGCGAGCCTGTCGGCCAGGGCGGGCGCTGCCAGAGCGCTGGTCAACAAGGTGCATAACAAAAGTTTTTTCATGAGGGGTTCTCCACACACTGGGCTGCCGATAGGGCTGCGAGCACAAGGCAATCGCTTTTTATCATCCATTGTTGGCGGGGGTTTATCAATACCCTGACTTTTATAAGGGCATGATCGGGGTTCTAATCAGAGCGATGACAGCGCAGAGAAAGCACCCCTTTAGCCGGGTTGGCCTTCGCCCCTCCCCATCGGCGATAATCGCCCCGAGGTTCGGGAGGACAAGATGGTCTGGAAGATCCTGTTGTGTGCGGTAATAGGATTGCTGGCGCTGATGGCCGCCAGTTGGTGGCTGGCGGATTGGCTGACGCCGCGTGCCGTGGGCGAGCCGTCACAGGCACTGGCGGTGGAGGCGGAGGAGACCCCGCTGGACCGTGCTATAGCCCCCCTGCTGGCCGACCACCCCGGCCAGAGTGGCGCCCTGATGCTGGTGGATGGGCTGGACGCCTTTGCTTTTCGGGCCGCCACCGCAGCCCACGCCGGGCGCACGCTGGATGTGCAGTACTATATCTGGCGCGACGATGTGACCGGCCACCTGCTGGCGCGGGAGTTGTGGCGCGCTGCACAGCGCGGGGTGCGGGTGCGGTTTTTGGTCGATGACCTGACCATTCGCGGTGCCGATCGCAAGCTGCTGGCACTGGGCGCCCACGAGAATATCGAGATTCGGGTCTACAACCCGGTGCGCAATCGCGGCGGGGTGATGCGGATGATCGAGATGGTGGCCCGCAGCCTGAGCCTGAACTACCGCATGCACAATAAAGCCTGGATCGTCGATGGCCGGATCGCCATCGTCGGCGGTCGCAATATCGGCGTGGAGTACTTCTCCGCCTCCACCAACACCAACTTTCACGACCTGGACGTGGCCCTGCTGGGGCCGGTGGTCGACCAGGCCAGCGCTATTTTCGACCGTTTCTGGAACAGCGAGGCGGTGGTGCCGATCAACGCCCTGATGCGCAAACCGGGCATTGATCTGGACACTTATCTGGCGGAAGTCGACCGTGAAAGCGACCAGCAGGCCGCCCAGGCCTATCTGACCCGGCTGGCAGAAACCATTCTGATGGACGACTGGATGGCGGAGCCGACGATCCACTGGGGCGACTCGCTGCAACTGGTGTCGGACCCGCCGATCAAACGCGGTGGCTCACCCGCCGACGGCTGGCTGGTAGGCCTGCTGCGGGAGCAGATGCGCCAGGCCGAACAGCAGGCGCTGTTTATTTCCCCCTATTTTGTCCCCGGCGAGGATTTTGCTGACTGGCTGACGGCGCAGGCGCGCACCGGGCTCGACGTCGGGGTGGTGACCAACTCCCTCGCTGCTACCGACGTGCTGGCGGTGCACAGCGGCTATGCCCCCTACCGCCACCCGCTGCTCACCGCCGGTGTGCGGCTGCACGAATTGCGCCGCCAGCCCGGCGGCGAGCACGGCAGAAGCCTGTTTGGCAGCCGGGGCGCCAGCCTGCATACCAAAGCCTATGTGCTGGATGAGCGGCTGGGCTTTATCGGCTCGTTCAATCTCGACCAGCGCTCTGCCTGGCTCAATACCGAGATGGGCCTGCTATTTGATCACGCCGGGCTCGCCCGCGCCGTTCAGGACGAGTACCGCCACCTGACCCTGGATCATATGAGTTACGAAGTGTCTCTGGATAAGGACGGCGACCTGCGCTGGCAGGACCGCCTCGTCGATCCGCCGCAGGTACTGCACACCGAGCCCGACAGCAGCCTCGCCCAGCGGGTGCTGATCTGGCTGCTGGGCTGGCTGCCGATTGAGTCGCAGCTGTAAGGCTTCTGATGAGACATCGAAAGATAGTGCGCTCTAGCACTTGCCGATGGCATGCTCGATGTCCTGTCGGCAGGACAATAGCGCCTCCTGCATTCGCTTCCGGCGCGTAGCAATGCGCGAGTCGGGTGCCACAATGCAGAGCACAAACAAACCGAGATAGGTGTCGAGCGCGGTAGCACAGGAGCCCAGGCCTTCGAGGAATTCATTGCAGTCCCAGGCGACCCGGGTGTCGCGCACCTGCTGCAACTGTTTCAACAGCTGAGGCAGGTCGAGGGTGTTGGCCGCCAGTACCGGCAGGGATTCTGGCAGGACGTGGCGCACATCCTCTTCCGTCATCTGGCTGAGCAGCACCTTGCCGGGTGCGGTGGCGTGAAGCGGCGCATAGACCCCGATGGGGAACACCACCCGCAGCTCGCGCTCCGCCACAATGCGATCGATCACATAGACCCGGTCACCGGACAGCGAGCACAGGCTTACCGATTCCTGCACCTGGTCGGACAGAGCCTTCAGATAGGGCCGGGTGAGAGAAATAATATCGGTCTGGGACTGGTTGATCAGCTGGCCCAGCGCCGGACCCAGCCGCACACCCCCCGCCGCGCCAACATGCTCCACCAGCATTTCTTCTGCCAGAGCATTGATGATGCGCTGCACCGTCGAGCGCGGCAGCTTCACCTCCTGGGCAATCGCCGCCAGACTGAGGCCCTGGGGATTCCTGCCCAGCGTGCGCATGATCTCGGCTGCGCGGGCAATCACCTGGATGCCGCCCTGCCTGACCGGTTCTACTGCGTGCTCT
>JALNZZ010000057.1 GCA_023229065.1 Porticoccaceae bacterium | reverse complement strand
CCTGCTCCGCCTGCTGCGCCGCCACCGATGCCGCCAGCGTTGGCACCGACCGAGCCGGCCAGGCCAAGGCTGACCATGATGGGGCGGGTGAGCGCGAGGTGCGCGGCGTTGGCCAGGAAGTCGACCAACATCTTTTTCATGGAGTCGAGTGCGTTGCTGCCGCCGTCGATAAAGTCGCGCCACACCTGCACAAGGCTGTCTCCCATGCGGCGCGATGTCTCTTCCATGAGGAGCGCCATGCCGTCGCCAGTCTCATACGTGGCGGCAGCGGTCTCGCGTATAGCCTCCTGGAGGTCGTACTGTATGCCTAAGAGCTCTGCGTAACGGTCGCGCTCTTCTGGCTGCAGTATCCGAGCATTTTCCGAGCGCAAAGCCAGCTCAATCGCTTTCTCGCGATTAAATGCCCGTATGGCGTCCTCGCCAGCAAGGTGTGCGGCAAGCTCTCGCTCAAGCAGATCGACAGACGCCTGCTGATCGCTCAGTGTCGCAGCGCGACGGGCGCTTAGCTTTTCCAGCTCTTTCTCTGCCCGCGCGTTCTCCTGTTTCAGGGCTGAGCCTGCTTTGAGCGCTTCGTTTTGATCATAGAGAGACAGCGCCACCTCGTCGTGCTCGACGCGGTACGCGAAAGCAGCGCGCTCGCCCTCGGTGAGCCTTAAGTTTTCGACCTGCAGCGACTCTATGACGCCTTTAATGGCCTCTCTTTTGCGCTCTGCAGCCGCAGCTGCTGCATCGGTTTCTCCCTGAAATGCAGAGACTCGGTTAAGCAGATCATCAGGAATCCGCAGAGAGTCAATGTTGATCTCCCTGAGCTCTTGCAGCGTGTCTGCGATACCTTCGCGCTGCCTGGAGAGATCCTCAAGCTGAGCAAATGAGCGCCGAGTGGCGCCACCCTTCTGGATGATCTCGTAGATTTTCCCGTCGACTTCGCCTAGCTCCGCCTCAAGGCGGCTGACGGTGGATGCCAGGGCCTCGGCGTCCCCGTTCATCGCCAGGATTAGCTCGCGCCTCTCCCGCAGCTCGGCCAGCCGATCAATGCCCGGCTGCTGGTAGGGAGAGGGGGCGCGCCCGGCGGTGCCGTCCAGGTATTTGCCGTGGATTGCCTCAAGCCTCTCGATCTCCTCATCGAGCCGGTCCAGGTTGTTGCCGGGGAGCCGCCTCAGCAGTGCTCTTGCTGGGGCGGTGTGGATGTTCATAAACACCTCCCCCATCAAGGAGAGGTGCTCTAGCAGCGCGTTGCCGCTTTCCAGCTCGCCAAAGATATCCCGAATGCCCGCCGCAACGCTGCCGTCGCGAACGGCGTCGCCAATAGCAGCGATACCGTCCGCAACGCTTAGCAGGTTGGTGGAGAGACCTTCGCTGGCACCGGTTGCCTGATCAAGTGCGCCGACGAGCGAGAGTGTTGAGTTTTGTATCTGAATAAAGCCGTCGCCCACCGTGGCGGGCATGGATTCAGACTCAGCGCGAACGGCCTCCTGCGCCCCCACAAGGGCTTCATAAATCACTTCGCCAGTGATTTTTCCCTCTGCTGCGAGCGCCCTCAGTTCTGTAACGTTTACTTTGAGGTGTTCGGCAAGGGCCTGAGCTACGCGGCTGCCATAGTTGAGCACGTTCTGCAGCTCTGTGCCGCGCAGCGTACCCTCGGCCATAGCTCGGTTCAGGCTGTTCTGGACCATGTCCAGCGCCTGGCCCTTTGCCCCCGACACTACCAGGGCGTTGTTCAGCGCCTCGGTGTAATCAAGCTGCTCCTCGGTGCTCTTGCCGAGCGCGTTTAAGGTGAATGCGTTTCTTGCAAAGCTGTCGGCTGTGTTTTCAAGGCTCGAGTAAGTCATCCGTGCAATGGACTCGAGCCGCCCCATGACCCGACCCGCATCATCGTGGGCACCAATAGACAGCCGCACGCGCGAGGTAAGGTCTGACCAGGTATCGGCGTAATCAATAACCTTACGGACCGATAACGCACCGGCTGCGACAGCGCCGAGGCGCATTGCTTGCTTTGTCAGGCCGTCCCAGCTTTGCGTCAGGCCGCTGGCGGCGCTGCTGCCTTTGGACTTGGTCTGATTGAGCTTCTGCAGCTCACCGTCAGTGATGCGCAGGGCCTCTACGCCACCCCTGGCATCACCTCTGATGACCAGCTTCATCTCAAAATCGCGTGCCATGGCTATTCCGTGTCGATCCGTAGGATGTGCAGTTGTTTCAGTTCGGGTATATCAACAGTCGCGCCAAGGGCGCCTTTTTCGATTAATCGCAAATCTTCAAAAAGCTGAGGGTTGGCAACGGGTAGCCCCAGCATTTCCAGTACAGCCGTTACGCCACGATAATCGAGCGCCAAGCGAGAACCGTCCCACGCATAACGCCACTGGGTTCCTGACGCATAAAAAACGCGGGCTGCATCGCGATTGTCTGGAAAAACAATGTCTTCATCGGGCTGCGGCGCATCGACAATTACAAAGCCAAAAAACTCTGCGTCCTCATCACTGAGGCGGTTGGGCTTTTTATCAATGCCCGCCCACCGCCGCCCGACGTCGATTAGTTTTTTTGGCGGGCCAGCTCAGTAAGTAAATCGTTATTTACTGCCCCCACAAACTGGGCGATGGGCCGCAACTGCCAAGGGTGGCGGCTGAATTTGTCGAAAATGGATGACTCAAACTCCCAGCCCTCCGGCAGCCCTTTAATGTCAACAACCATCTCCTTGCAGATTCCCGCGTCGTCGGAGCCGTGTCGGCCAAGGACTTCCAGATAGTCAGGGCGAGGATATTTTTTTGCGGTGACTTCAAGGGTGGCCACCTTGACCAGCTCGCCATAGTCTCGCGGCTCATATAGGTCGACACGGCCAGTGATGGTGGTTTTGCTGGACTCGCCAGGGATAAAGCCTTTGCTCATAGTTTTTGCCTTCAAATTTGTTGGATAGTGTTAAGGCCGCCCGTTGAGCGGCCGCGCAGCAGAGGTTTGCGTGGAGCGAGATTAAGCTGCGGCCTGCGTGAGGCGATATTCCTCGCCCACGGGCTGCGGCGAGAAAGGCAGGCTGAAGAAGGTTTCGCCGTTCACCACCTGCTCTGACGGCTCTCCAAAAGATGCGGCCACCACGCTGAACTTGATGATGTTGCCTGCGCCTGCGCCGTGGGTGATTGTGATAGGCGCATCGGTGGCGCCCGCGTGGGTTTCAAGCAAAGCCATAAGCGCAATTGTGGCGGGCGCATCTTTGGGGCCTACAATGATCGTGCCGGTGGGCCGCCTGTCATCGACCGTGCTTTCTTCGCGGCCGGCCATACTGTCGCGAACCACTGTGATGCCGCCGTCGAAGGTGAAGCCGCTAACTGCGTGTTGCACGCCGTTGAGTTTGATCTCGGTCGTGTTGGCAAAGGTCACCGGCACTGCATCTTTGAATGCGGTGTTGTCCGGGTTATTCAGCGCCTTGGCAACTGGGCGAGCATAGCTGCCGAGGAAGTTGCTAAAGGTTATCCATGGCAGCTCGCCCGAGTTAAGGGATAAGCCCCAGTTTCCGCGCACACCGGTCGTTTGTTGCTGAATGAATTCCTCCACGCCTATGCAGGTTAGGCTTTCGTAATTTCCGTCCACCGGCGTGTAATACCACTCATCCTTTGCTGCGGTGTCGTCGGTTTCTGCCATGGCGCAGGCGCGCAGCAAACGGCCCCAGGCGGGGGCGGTCTCGGTATTTCCGCTGCCTATAAGTGGTACGCGAAAAGCGCTGAATCCGGCGTGCGGGTTGACGTTAATTTCACGGTCATTCCCAAGCCCTGCTCGGTTGTAATCTTGAGAGACGCGGTTGCCGGCATAGCGCAGGAGCTCAAGGCCTTGGGTCTTTACGGCATCGGCCGAGGTGAGCACCTCGGCTACGCCGTAGGTGTCTTCAAGCGCTGCATAAAGTATTCGGTTGCGGTTGCGTTGAGCCATGGTTAGTCACCTCCAGCGGGAGTGTTTGTGGTTTCAATGGCGTCACCGTGCTCGTCCGCTGACTCCAGTGCGGGCAGCGTCATATCCCGCGCGGCAGGGTCGGCGGTGACCAGGATGTTCTCGGGTTTGTCTGCGGGCACGATCGTGCCGTCTGCGAGCCGCTTGTAGCGACCGCCGACTTTGGGGGTTTGCATGGTGGGTCTCCAGGAGGTTATGACTGGGTGGTGAGCACGTGCGAGTTTCCGTCCATTAGCGCGCCGCCTGCCGAGGTGATCACTGAGGGCGGCGGCGGGGTTAGCGCGTTGATGTATCGCCCCGCTGAGAAGGTGTCTCGCCACCAGACCACGCGCTCTTTGATGGCGAGCACGTCGCCCTGGACGTGCTCTAGCTCGGTATAGTCGGCGGCGTGCTGATAGCCGATCAGCGCAGGATAGAGCTGGTCGAGAAGCTCTTGCAGCGCCGCCCAGTCACATACGGTGACGACCACCACCCTGGCCAGCATCAGCTGGCGGATAGGCAGTTGCTGTGAAGGCTCTGAGTTTGCAGGGCCGGGCATAAAATACGCGGCGGGCATCACGTCGCGGATACTTTCGATCAGGTTGATATCCCAGGCATGGTCAATCGTTTGGTAGCCAGTGCCGACGCTCGCGAGGCGCTCTATGAGCTTGCTGATCATGCGCCCCCCGTTCTGCGCAGGAGCGCATTGAGCGCTGAGTTGAATTGCTTGGGCATCTCTTCCTCGACAAAGCGCTCTACATCGGCCAGCACGTCGGTGCTGCCGACCATCTGAGGCACCGATGGCCCCATCAGCCGCTTTATCGGCAAGGTGGCGTGTTTGCCTGAGCTCCCGCTCGGCTGCCAGCTGGCATGAGGGGCGCGCTCGAAGGCTTTCATGCCGTTAACATCGGCGGCAAAACCGCTTTTGATGATCTTGCGCGCACCCTGTTTTTTGACTTGCACGCTGAGGCCGCGATACTTTTTCCGTCCCTTGCGCCGGGTGATTGGCGTCCTCATACCGAACTTGTCGAGGCCGATCAATCCACCCACGTAGCGGATGACATAGGCGTAGCGGTCGCTATCAACTCGCCTGATAGTCGAGGCGGCGTCCAGGTCGCCCGCCCTGACGGTATAGATCTCGCGCACTTTGCGCTTGATCCGTGTGCGGGCGCTTCTGGCGGTGCGTTGTGCGGCGCTGTAGGCGGCTGTCTCGACATGTTTGGGGTCAAACTTGCCCGCCAGCTGGTCGATATCCTTAAATTCGTAGCGAATAGAAAATGGCATCAGTTGATTCCTATGGTTTTGACGTAGCCGTCATCGCGCAGGACGCGCTGCAACTGATACTTTGGCCCGGCAGGGTACCCACCGGCTGTCAGGCGCTGGACGGTGTCGCCCATGGCGTAGCTCGGCAGGCTGTCAGCTGTGACAGTAACCGCCTTGCCGTGGTAGGCCACGTCGTCGTTGTCGCCGTAAAGCTCGACATCCATATCGATCATGCCGGGGATTTCTCGCACTTCGCCACTTTTTGACGTGTAGCGCACGAGCGAGCCAAGCCGCAGTAGCAGCTTGGCATCGCGCCGCTTGGCGAGCTGGTCGAAGCGGCTCATTAACCGCCGCCCGCAACCGTGACTGCTGTGTTGCCGCTCAACCTCACGTGCACATTGCCTGCCGTGCTGCCCGCTTTGGCGGATAGCGCCAGGCCGACTGGTTGATTGCTGCCGCTGTCTGCATCGGTGGTGACAGCTTTGGCTGAGTCATCCCAGTAGAGCACGCTGCCCACGGTGATAGCGTCGGCGGTGGCTGCCGGTAGATCAAAGACGCCAGCGAGCTGCAGCACCAGCTCTTCGCCGTTGTCTGCGCCGCTGAGGGCGACGCCGAACAGGTTGCCGAGCAGCACGCCGCTGCCGGAGGTGACGGTGGCGGCAGCCACAACGGTAACAGCGTCGCCTTTTGCCACAAAGTTCTTGGCCATGATGGTTTCCTCTCGTTGGGGTATCGCCCGGCCAAGCCGGGCGCCAGGGTTGGCAGGCGATTAGCTGCCGGTGGGGGTTTTGACCATGCCGCGGTAGTCCCACGCCTTGGCCGCCGCGTCCATGCGCACCTTGAACTCCACGCCGTCGACGTTCCAGCCGCTCTGCTGCTCCAGCACCGGCGCTTGCTGGCCGTCGAGATAGAGCACCTCGATCGTGTCGTGGATGGTGGGGCTGGCCAGCAGGTACCAGGCGCTGTGGTTGGCAAGGCGGGCGTCGCTAATGACGCTGGCGATGCCGCGCACGCTGTTGGGGACTGTGTTGCTTTTAGCGCTGGCACCCACTTCAAACTCCGACTCCAGCGCAACTTTGGCGGCCCCCTCCAGTGCGACATCGCAAAGCAGGAATGCGGGGCGGATATTGAGGGCGGCTGGGCCATCCTTTTGCGTGGCCATCTTGACGCGGGCGGCGTCGATGGTGCCGGTGTTGATGCCACCCTGGCTGGCCAGGTTATTGTGGGTCGCGTGGAACAGATCGACGCCATCGGCCATTTTGGGATTGTTCAGGAAGATGCTGAACACCAGGTCGCCGACGGTACGGATGGCGGCGCGGCCCATTTTGCCGGGGATGCGAGTAAAGGCGCTCAGATCGTCGTTAATGATGGCTTGGCGCGTGATGCCGAAAAGCTCGCCGTAGGTGGCCAGCACGGCGGTCTCGGCCCGCTCGCCCAAGGTGACGTACTTGTACTCGGCCCCTTCCGCCACTTTGCGCAAGCTGGGGAATGCGCCAAGATCGGCGCGGGTCTGGATCTTGAAGTCGCCGAGGTTGCCGGTGGCGGTGAACTGAGGAAACACCTCGGCGGCCTCTTCGTAGCCCTTGAGCATCGCCTTGTTGGCGATGTTGCCGAGTATTGTGCCAAAGTCGCCGCTGGTGTGGGTAAAGGCGGCGGCCACCATTTGCATCTTGTCCATACCGCCGGTGCTAGCGCCGCGGGCTTGCAGTATCGTGCGGGCCAGCTCCATCAACGTATAGCCGGCGACGGCGTTGCCCTCGGCGCGCTGCTCGCCAAAGGCGCGCATGGCGATCGCGTTGGTGGCGTCTGCTCTGAGTCGTGCCATGCCGCCACCGTCCTGGACGGTCACGGCGTAGCTGTGGCCGGGCGATGGGGTTTGACTGCCGAGCGCGGCGAGCAGTTTGTCTTTGGCGGCGGCGACGCTGCAATCCATATCTTGCAGGCAGGCATCGAGCAGGTCTTTATGGGCCGACTCGAAGCCCTTAAAGGCTGACTGAATATCTGTGCGGCGCTGGGTTTCCTTTTGGCGAAGCTCGGCTTCGATGGTGGCTTTCATTTCCGGGGTAACCACGGGGTCGGCGGTTGCTGCCGGTGCTGCGGGGGTTGGTTGAGGCATGGGAGTGCCCTCCTGTTGCGGGTGAGTGTCTGCAACCGCAGACGGGAAAAGAATGGGTCGGGCCGGTGAAGCTGCAGGGCGCGCCGGCGGAGCGGTGGCAATTTGCAGGATCTCTTGCGGGGCGTGCTTGAACTGGCCGATCAGGTCTGACGAGTAGCTGGCTGCCAGATCAATGCGGGCGGTGGTGGCCGTGGCGAATCCGGCATCAACGGCCTCCTGGCCGACGTACCAGGTTTCGTCATCCATCAGCTGGGCCACCGCGTCTTCATCCATGCCGCTCGCGCTTGCATACAGGCCGATCATGGTGCGGCGAACTTTTTCCAGCAGGGCTTTGGTTTTTTCCATCGCGCGGTGATCGCCCCAAGCAATGCTGCTGGGATTGTGGATCATGTAGTAGGCGTTTTCCGCAATGTTGACGGTGTCGCCTGCCAGCGCAATGACGCTGCCCATGCTGGCCGCGAGCCCTTCGATGTGGGTGATGACCTCAGCGTCGTGGCTTTTGAGCAGGTTGTAGATGGCGGTGCCGTCGAACACATCCCCGCCTGGGCTGTTGATGTGCAGGTTAATCTTACTGACGGTGCCGAGCGCCTTGAGGTCGCGCGCGAAGTCTTTGGCGGTGACGCCCCAGTAGCCGATGTAGTCATAGATATAAACATCTGCCGCGCCGTCGGCAGCCATGGTCATGGAATACCAGGTTTGTTTCTGTGGCATGGTGCCTCCGTTAATCGCTTTTGGGTTGCGCCGCGGGTGCCGGTGCGCGCTTTTGTGGCTGGGTAACTTGCCGCTCGTTCACTTCTTTTTGCCAGGCTGCGACCTGATCTAGCACCTCGTAGGGGTTGCGGCCTCGGCGGCGAATGATTTGCTGGGGGCTGGCCAGCACGTTTTCCAGCAGGATTTCATCGGCAGCAGCTTCGTGGGCCGGGTTGATCCACGGCATGGTTGGGGTGATGAAATCGAGACTCATCAGGGTGGCCGGATCAATGCGGCTGGGCACTCTCAGCGTGTCGCCCAGCACTGCCATCTGAACCCAGCGCCGCACGACCGGCTCGACGACTTCTTCGCAGAATTCCAGGCTCAGGGTTTCGTAGTTGGTCCAGCCCTCGACGAGCTCCTGCCGCTGTGAGCTGTAGGTGCCGTTGTAGTTGCGGGCGATGGTTGAGAAGTTGGCCATCGTGCCGGCTGCCGTCATTCGCTGCATGGTTTCGAGAAAAGGTGTCAGCAGGCCGCTGGGGCGGTTGCTCTGGATCGTGCCGACGGTTTCGCCCGGCTGGAGATCGTCAAAGATCGCACCGGGGCGGATGTCGAGCAGGCGGCGGCCCTCTTGGTCGAAATCGTCCGGGTTGTACAGGTCGGGACTGCCCTTTTGGATGTAGCCCACCATGGTGGCGGCAATCCGGGCGGCCACTCGCTCTGCCTCTTCGTAGTCCTTGATGTCGTTGATGCGGTTCATCACTGTGGCGAAAATGCTGACGCCCCGCGTCTGGTGCAGTCGCCGCACGAATTTGAGGTGCTCCATGGTGGCTGCGTCGTGGCGACGGGTGCGCATCTTCCAGGGCGCGTTGCCACCGGGGTGATCGTCATACAGCCAGTAGGCGCGCTCTTCGCCCCAGGCCGATTTCTCGACACCCTGGATAATCCGCTTGGCGGGGTCGTTGAGCTCGACGGGCAAAAAGTCCGGCTCAAACAGCTCGATGCTGTAGGGCACCGTGGTCCGGTGCGTCAGGCCGGGGATGCTGCCTTGCAGGTGGCGCAGCAGGGTTTCGCCGTCGCGCAGCCATGTCAGCGCCAGCAGGCGTTGTGATTTCGCCCAGCTAAATTGCCGCGTGGTCTCGGGGCGCTTGGCCCATTCGTCGAACGCGGCCTGCATTTCGCGGGCAAAGCCCTCATCGATCTCGCCAGCGTGGGTTTTGGGCTGGAACTCCACGCTGATGCCGCGCGGGCCAACTACGTTGTTGGTCAGAGTGGTCAGGATGCCGAACGCAAAGTCGTGGTTTTGCTCCAGGTGTCGTGCTTGCCCGCGCAGGGTGACGATGTCCCAGTCGTTAACGGCGTCGCCGCTGCGGTTGTCACCAGGGTTTTTGCGCAGCCGGTTGGGTTTGGCAGCTTCGTAGGCGGCAGCGATTTTGAGGGCTTGCCGGGCGCGCCAACGGCGCACTGCGCGTTCTGGCGAAAATACGCCAATGAGGGCGTCAATCGGGTGCATTAGTAGAATCTCGCCAGTGCGGGTGAGCGGCGCTTGCCGCCTGAGCTGGCTTGTTCCGCAGCCTGGCGGCGTTCCCACTCTTTGCGACCGTCCCGGATCTCCTGGAGGTTTTCCATGGTGAGCTGGCGACCGTTCATGATCGTGGTTTTTCCGGCAAGCAGTTCTTTCTCGGCCTCTAGGTAGAGGGCGACCATTTCCGCTGCTGTAGTCATATGAGTGATCCGATGGGTCGTGATGGTTGCCGCGGCTTGCGCGGTTCGTCCGGCTCTGGCAGGGGTGCTTTTGCCGGTGTAAACAGGGTGCGCTGGCTGAGCCGGGCCTCCAGCTCAGACCATTTGGCATCCGTCCATTTGTGCATACCTTTGGCGTAGGCCGCGTGCAGGGCGTACACCTCGCAGTCCAGCGCCTCGTTGCGCCTGCCTGGGCGCTCTTGCCAGAGCAGCCGGCCTCTGTGGCGCTTGCTTGGGGCCTTCACCTCGGCGGTGACTTGCTCCCAGTAGTCCGCGCGCACATGCTTGCAGCTGTGCATATAGGCGCTGCTGCCCAGGAGGCGCTTGCTGATCAAGTCCTTGGCGGTATGGGTGCCTACTGGATGGGCGTGGACGCCGTAGCGGTCGGCTTTGGTCTGGCGCCGGGTGCTGGTGAAGTCAACGGGCCGCGAGCGCGTAAAGATCTCCCTGTCGCCGTAGTCGTGACTGGAGCCCTTGATGGCCATAATCTCTACGCCCCGGTACCGCCGGGTGCGCGTTCGCACCCAGTGGTATACGGCGTTGTTTGAGCCGCCGTCGGAGGAGTCGATGCTGATCGCGCTAGCGCCGATGTCGCCAAACCTTTCGTGCTTGAATTGCTGAAATACCAGCGCATCAAGGGCCGTCCAGCAGGGGTCACTCTTGTCCAGCGGGTCGCCGTCGATCTCGCCCCAGTGCATTAGCCAGCTTTCTTCGCGGCGGCCAAAGGCGCGGATGATGACCGCCAGCCGATCGTGCTGAACGTCGACACCAACAGTCACCAGCAGCCCTTCGCTTGGGCAGGTGTGCGGCTCGTAGTCTTCTGCCGCCTCGCGGAGCTTTTCGTGGTCCAGCACCTGGTTGGCGGCAAACTGGTACGGCCTGCCCAGCTTGCTGTTCTGGAAGACGATGCGGGCAGCTTCGTCGCCAAGCTCTGCTTCGTGCTCGGCCTCAAGGTAGTCGCGCACTACGTCAGCAAGGCTGGTGCCGGGAATGCAGACGTAGAGCTCTGACAGCTCCTGAAAAGTCTCGATCGGCTCGATCTCGTCCCAGCTGAATCCATCGCCACACTGGGTTTTCACCCACCCTGCAAAAGGGTCGCCGTCGTCTTGAGCGGCTCTGCAGGTTTCCAGAATGTTGCGCTTGCGGCGGTGGTCGTCCCACATGCTGCCGCAGTGGGGGCATACATAAACCGCTGTGTCTGGCTGGTGCAGCCCAAAAACGGGGTGCGCCGTGCCGGCCTGCTTTTGTTGCCAGCTGACGTTGTCCCAGTCCAGTACGTGCATCTGGCTGCAGTCATGACAGCGGATCGGCAGTTCGCGCTGGGTGCCCAGCCTGGTGTAGTGCTGGACCTGGCTTAGCCCGTCCACCGATGGCGTGCCACCGATGATCAGCTTTTTGTTTCGCATTCGCTTGAGGCGCTCGCGAAACAGGCGGATGGCGTCGCCCTGGTCGCCAACGTCGCGGTTGGTATCGTCGGGTTCTTCGACAATTCCGCGCCGCGCCGAGGTCGATTTGACGTTCGACACGGAGTTGGAGCCGACCACCTTGAGCTCGCCGCCCGTAAACTTTTTGAGCGTGCTGCGGTTGCCCGACTTGCGGCTTGTCGACACGTCCACGTATCTGCGCATCGTCGGAGACGCTTCTATCATCGGCGTGAATTTTTCGTCGATGAAGTTGCGCGATTTTTCGTCTTTGGGGAAAAGACCGAGAATTCTGCTTGGGTCGGTGACGATGGTCTTGCAGACCCAGGCGGCCAGCAGCACTGTCCAGCCTATCTGTGCCGCTTTCTGCAGGCAGACTAGCCAGGCTTCCGGCCTGTCGAGCGCGTGCATCACGCCCCAAAAGTAAGGCACCAAGTCGCCGTTGTAGCGGCCAGGGCTGTCGCTATCCTCGGCGGGCAGATAAATGTGCTCAGGCAGCCACTCAAGGGTTGGGATGTTAGGCAGCGGGTGCCATTGCTGCCGAATCTCCATCACCAGTCGCGTCAGATTCAAACTGGTAGTCGCCAATAGCCCGGAGGGCAGCGTCGATGTCTGGCTGCAGTGTCTCGCGGTCAATTGTGATCCCATGGTCAGACTCGATGGCCGTGACCATGCGATCAACGGCCCCTAGAAATTCGTTTTTACCGAGCGTGATCCACTCGGTCATTGCCTGCCTTACGCTGTCGATGTCGAGGATCAGGCTGTCTTGTCGGTACAGTTCCCGCTCGGCCAGGGCGGCCTGCACTTCGTCTTTGCGGGCGGCGGCGAGGTCGCGGCGCTCACGCGCGTCAGAGGGTACGCGCCCAGCCGCTTCCAGCCGTAAGCGTTCGCAGTAAGCAATCAGCCACTGCCTGGCTGTTTCGCCTTCGTTCAGAATGCTGTTTTTTAAGTGGGCCGAGACCGCCTGCTTGCTGACCCCAACCAGGGCAGCAAACTCAACCTGAGTAACTGGTTCATCAAGGTTCATCCGGTCAACCCCCCTATGCGCGCCAGATATCTGTTCGAGAATCGCGCTCGCGAGCCCCGTGAGCTCAGGGCCCAGGGAGGACCCGCGCCCGGTCGCCGCTCGGGTCGGCGACGCGCGCGACTCGATCCCCGACCGCGACGGATGAGCACAGCGAGCGTTGC
>JALNZZ010000055.1 GCA_023229065.1 Porticoccaceae bacterium | reverse complement strand
TCGGGCGATAAGTCGCTGGCCCTGGAGCTGGAAGAGAAGGGCTATGGCTGGCTGGAAAACGAGGTCGCCTGATGTCGAATTTTGTGCAACAGGCCCTGGTTCGGCAGCTGGATGCCCCCGCTTGGCTAGATGTTCGTCAGCAGCGCGGGCGGGATCTTAGCGCCGGGCGCTCGCTGCCCAACTTTCGGGTGGAGGACTGGAAATATACCAGCCTGCGTGCTCTTGAAGAGGGTTGTTTTGTTGGTGCGCCTGCCTCCCCGTTGGAGCAGGCTGGCCTCGACAAACACTTTCATATTGAGGGGCTCGACAGCTACCGGCTGGTGTTCGTCGATGGTCGCTTCAGTGCTGAACTATCTGCCGTGGGTGACCTGCCCGCGGGCGTCACACTGGTGCCGTTTTCGCAGGCCGGAGAGGCTGAGGCAGCGCACATCAGCGAGCGACTGGGCGGTCTGGCCGCTCCCGAGAGCAGGCTCTTCACTGCCCTCAATGACAGCTGGCTGGCAGAGGGTGTCTATCTGCGGGTGGCTCGTAACACCCGGGTAGAGCGGCCTATCCAGTTGGTGTGGCTCACCACGCCGCAGCCATCGCCGGCCGGTCTGGCGCAGCGCTTGCTGCTGGAGCTTGAAGAGGGCAGCGAGGCGTCGGTGCTCGAGCAGTTTGTCTCCAGCGACGACGGCCGCAACACCTTTACCAATGGCGTGAGTGAGCTGCTGGTGGCGGATAATGCGCACCTGCACCACTGTCGCCTGCATCTGGAAGGCGCCGGTGCATTGCATATCGGCACTGTACAGGCCAGTCTTGGCCGGGCGGCGACCCTCAGTGGTTTTCATATGGCTCTCGGCGGTGTGCTCAAGCGCATCGATCTGACTATGCGGATGCGCGGAGAGGGCGCTCACTGCGAGCTCAACGGGGTGTATCTGCCCCGCAACCAGGAAGTGGTGGACTACCACACCTGTCTGGAGCACGAAGTGCCCAACTGCACCAGCAACGAAACCTTTCGCGGCATTATCGCCGACCGTGCCAGGGCGGTGTTCAGTGGTCGCATCCATATCCATCGCGATGCTCAAAAGACCAGTGCTCATCTCAGTAATCGCAATCTGTTGACCAGCGATCGTGCCGAAGTGGATACCAAGCCAGAGCTGGAGATCTACGCCGACGACGTACAGTGCTCCCACGGTGCCACTGTCGCTCAGCTCGACGAGACCCAGATGCACTATCTGCGCACCAGGGGAATTTCCGAGCAGGAGGCGCGGGTGCTGCTCAGCTTCGGGTTTATCAACGAGATACTCAACCGCATCCATCGCGAGCCGCTGCGCAACTATCTGCGACCGCACCTGGCCAACCAGTTTGCCCAGGACCAGGACCCGAGCCTGACGAGGCACTTGCTATGACCGGGTTGCTCTCTACTGCCAGCGCTGGGGTGGGCAGTTCCGCTACGGCGTCGGCCACCGGGTTTGATGTTGAGGCGGTGCGCCGCGACTTCCCGATTCTCGCTCGTGAGGCCAATGGTCACCCATTGGTCTATCTGGATAACGCTGCCACTACCCAGAAACCCTTGGCGATGATCGAGGCTATCAGCGACTACTATTTGCGCTACAACGCCAATGTTCACCGCGGAGCCCATGCTCTCAGCGATGAAGCCACACAGGCCTTTGAGGGCGCTCGTGACATTCTGGCGCGCTTTATCAACAGCCCTGCGTCGCGCCAAGTGATCTGGACCCGGGGCACCACTGAATCCATCAACCTGGTGGCGGCCACCTGGGGGCGCGCCAATCTGAAGGCCGGCGACCGGGTACTGGTGCCAGCACTGGAGCACCACTCCAATATAGTGCCCTGGCAGATGGTGGCCGCAGAAACAGGCGCAGAGGTTGTTGCCATTGAGGTCAATGATTGTGGTGAGGTGGACCTCACCGCTCTGAAAGCACTGCTGGATGAGCGGGTTAAACTGGTGTCTTTCACTCATATCTCCAATGCGCTCGGTACCGTCAACCCGGTGGCGGAAGTGGTGAGATTGGCAAAGTCAGTCGGTGCCAGGGTGCTGATCGACGGTGCTCAGGCTGTTGCCCACTGCCCAGTGGATGTGCAGGCCCTGGGGTGTGATTTTTACGCCTTTTCCGGCCACAAGGTGTTCGGTCCCACTGGTATCGGTGTTCTGTGGGGGCGCGAAGACGTGCTTGAGGCCATGCCACCCTACCAGGGTGGTGGTGAAATGATCGAAACAGTGAGCTTTGCCGGCACCACCTGGAATACGCTGCCCTACAAGTTTGAGGCCGGTACCCCGGACATTGCAGGTGCCATCGGTCTCGGTGCTGCCATTTGCTATTTGCAGGCCCTCGATCGCAAGGCCATCGCCGCCCATGAGGCGGACCTGCTGGCCTATACCTGGGCGCGGGCTGCGGATTTTCCCGGTTTGCGCCGGGTAGGAGAAGCCAGTCAGATTGCCGGTGTATTCAGCTTTTTGCTGGACGGTGCCCACCCCGCCGATGTCGGTATGTTGCTGGATCAGCAAGGGGTAGCAGTGCGTACCGGTCACCACTGTGCACAGCCACTGATGGCGCGCTACAGTATTCCCGGCACGGTGCGGGCCTCCTTTGCGCTGTACAATACCCGGGACGATGTGGATCGTTTGTTCGCCGCGCTGGAGAAAGTGCGGGGGATGTTATTTTGAGTCGTTGGTTTTCAACTGTCAGTGGGAGGCGTCTATGAGTGTCGAAACGTTTGATGTCCGCAGCGATGCGAAGCCCGCTGTGACGGTTACCCCGGCTGCCGTCGGCCATTTGCTCAAGCAGCTGGCGCCGAAGGGGCTGTCAGGGGTGCGCATCCATCTCGAAAAGAGCGGTTGCACCGGCTTCAAGTACGAGATTGACGAGGTGGCTGGTCCCGAAGAAGGCGATGTGGCCGTGGAGCTGGACAGTGGCCTGACGCTGTGTGTGCCGGCAAGTGACTTGCCCCAGCTCAACGGTATGGAGCTGGACTATGTACAGGAAGGCCTCAACCGTCGTCTGGTGATCAACAACCCCAATGTCCGCGATGCCTGCGGCTGTGGGGAAAGTTTCAGCTTCGAGGATTGAGCCCTTGTCCGAGCAGAGTATGGTCGCCACCGTACGGGAGTGTCCCGCCCGACGTGTTCCGACGGGAGACCCGGTAACCATTCCGGCGGATACGTTTGTCACCATCACTCAGTCCCTGGGAGGCAATTACACGGTTGTCTACCGGGGCAATATGCTGCGGGTGGATGGCATCGATGCCGATGCTCTCGGTCTTGAGAAGCAGGAGCTGAATTTCGAGAACCGCGGCGATGGAATTGTCCACGAGGACCAGGTATGGCAGGCGCTGGAGAGTGTCTACGATCCGGAAATACCGGTGAATTTGCGCAGCCTTGGGCTGATCTATGGCCTCGATATTGATCAGGCCAGCAAGGCTGTAACCATTGATATGACGCTGACTGCTCCCGGTTGTGGCATGGGGCCGGTCTTGATGGGCGATGTGGAGTCCCGCGTCCGCCAGGTGCCCAATGTAGCCAAGGTGGAGGTGCGGTTGGTGTTCGATCCGCCCTGGAGCCGGGAGATGATGTCGGAAGAGGCACAGCTCGAAACCGGGATGTTTTATTGATATGGCAACCAACCCTTTCGGCACTACCATCACCAGCGAAGACATCCTGGACACACTGGGTTTCTTCGACAGCTGGGAAGATCGCTACAAATATATCATCGATCTGGGCAAGGAGCTGCCTGCTATGGATGACGCCAAGAAGGACGATGTTCATCTGGTGCGCGGCTGCCAGAGTCAGGTGTGGATCGACGCCCGTCGCGATGGCGACCGTTTGTGGTTCGAGTCTGACAGCGACGCATTTATCGTCAAGGGTTTGCTCGGAGTCGTGCTCGCCGCCTACAACGGCAAAACCCCTGGCGAGGTGCTTGCCTTCGACGTCGAAAACTACTTCCGTCAGCTCGACTTGCTCAAACATCTGAGCCCGACTCGAGGCAATGGTTTACGCGCCATGGTCAGCCGTATACGCACCATGGCAGAGGAAGCCGGCACCGTTCATTGACAGGGGCTGTCTGCTGCGCAGGGCCGCGCTCAATACTTTCTTGTAACCCCCTGGTGGCAAGGTTAAAATCCATAGCCATTTAGCTGACCCCCGCCCAATTCGGAGCGGAGGGCGCGATTTTCAGCGGAGAAAGTACATGGCCCTCGAAAGAACATTGTCTATCATCAAGCCCGACGCCGTCGCTAAAAACGTTATCGGCGAAATCATCAGTCGTTTTGAAAAGTCCGGGCTGCGTGTGGTCGCTGCCAAGATGGTTCACCTTTCTCGAGAGCAAGCGGAGGGCTTTTACGCCGAGCACAAGGAGCGTCCCTTTTTTAAAGATTTGGTGAGCTTCATGACCTCTGGTCCGGTGGTGGTTCAGGTTTTGGAAGGCGAGGGTGCCATTGCCAAAAACCGCGACCTGATGGGAGCCACCAACCCCCAGGAAGCGGCCGCCGGTACCATTCGCGCCGACTTTGCCGAAACTATCGACGCCAATGCCGTGCACGGCTCGGACTCCGCCTCTGCCGCTGAGCGGGAAGTGCGCTATTTCTTCGAAGACCGCGAGATCTGCCCCCGCTGAAAGAGCGGATCTCCAGGAGCCCCTGAACGATGAACCGAGTTTTGGTCAGCGAGCCCGCTGTCGTTGAACCCCAGCAGCAGAGGGTCAATCTGCTGGGGTTGCCCGCCGACAAGCTGGCGGATTTCTTCGCCTCTATTGGGGAGAAGCGCTTTCGGGTCAACCAGGTGCTCAAGTGGATCCATCAGCGCGGTGTCACTGACTTCGCGTTGATGACCGACCTCTCCAAAGCTCTCCGCGACAAGCTCGCGACGGTGGCCGAGGTGCGCGCCCCTGAGCTGGTCGAAGAGCATCACTCCGCTGACGGCACTCGCAAGTGGCTGGTGAGGACCGATGGCGGAGAGTGTGTGGAAGCGGTGTTTATCCCCGAGAAGGATCGCGGCACCTTGTGCGTGTCGTCCCAGATTGGCTGTTCACTGGACTGCAGTTTCTGTGCTACCGGCAAGCAGGGTTTCAATCGCAACCTCAGCGCCGCTGAGATCATCGGCCAAGTGTGGACAGCAGTGAATTCATTTGGCGGCTTCGAACCGGGTGTCGAGCGCGTCGTCTCCAACGTGGTGATGATGGGCATGGGCGAGCCACTGATGAACTTCGACAATGTGGTGGATGCCATGGCGCTGATGATGGAAGACTGTGCCTATGGCCTCTCCAAGCGGCGTGTCACTCTTAGCACTGCGGGGGTGGTACCTGCCCTGGAGCGCCTCGGCGACGTCACTGATGTGTCCCTGGCGATCTCACTGCACGCTCCTAACAACGCTCTGCGCAACGAGCTGGTACCCATTAACCGCAAGTACCCGCTGGAAAGTCTGATCGCTGCATCCCGCCGCTATCTCGACAAGTTGCCGGACACCCACCGCAAGGTTACCGTCGAGTACACGCTGATTGATCAGGTCAATGATCGGCCGGAGCACGCTCGTGAACTGGCAGCCTTGTTAAAGGCTCTGCCCTGTAAGATCAACCTGATTCCATTCAACCCGTTTCCCAACTCCGGTTACAAACGGGTATCCAACAATGCTCTCAATCGTTTCCGGGATATTCTTTTTCAGGCCGGGCATACGGTAACAGTGCGCACCACCCGGGGGGACGATATCGCTGCTGCCTGTGGCCAGCTAGCCGGGAGCTTCAATGACAAGACTCGCCGCAAGGCCCGCCACCAGCAGCGCTACGGGCGCGAGGTAGAGCAGCCAGTGCGTCTGGTGGGCCTGCAGGGGTGAGCGTGGGTGGCGTGGCGATGTCGCGGGTTTGGCTGGCTGCGCTGCTCCCGGCCCTGCTGGCCCTGGCGGGTTGTGCGCCCCAGCCCAGCGCCACAGGCCGCGCCGTGCCGGTGTCCATGGAACAGGCGCTGGCGGATCATATTCAGCTCGGTCTCAGTTATATCGGCGAGGGCAATCGTGACTCGGCCCGCCACCATCTCCATAAAGCGCTGGAAATCGATGCCAATTCCGCCGGTGTACACAACGGACTGGCCTTGCTCTACCAGATGGAGCAGGAAAGCGAACTGGCGGAGCGGCACTACAAGCGGGCCATTGCCCTGGATCGCAACTATACCCGTGCGCACAACAACTACGGGGTATTTTTGGTGCAACAGCAGCGAGTGGATGAAGCCCACCGCCAATTTCAGCTGGCCACCCGCGATATCGGTTATGATCAACGGCCCCAGGCCTTTTTAAGCCTTGGGGTGACCGCTAACATGCTAGGGCGGGAACAGGAAGCGGTCGAGGCCTGGAGTCGGGCTATTGCCCTTGATCCTCGCTTGCCCCTGCCTTATTTGGAACTGGCAGATTACCAGTACCGCTTGAGGGACTACCCCCAGGCGCGTCGTTACCTTGCCGGCTATGACAACCTGGCCGGGCCCTCCGCCCGCAGCCTGTGGTTGGGGCTGCGGCTCGAACATCATTTTGGCAACCGGGATGGTGTGGCGAGCAAGGCCTTGGCACTGAGTAAACTGTTTCCCTATTCACAAGAATATCTTGAGTACCAGGAGTGGCTTGAAAATGAGCAAGACCAACAGTAAGCCCGCTGACCGTGAGCCCACTGTATGTGGTCCTGGTGAATTGTTGCGTTGCGCTCGACTGGAGTCGGGCCTGGCCGTGACAGAGGTCTGCGCGCATATCGGCATTACTCCCTACACTCTCCAGGCGCTCGAAAATGACGACCTTGAGGCACTGCCTTCAGCGGTGTTCGTGCGCGGCTACTTGCGCGCCTACTGCAGTATCCTGAGATTGCGGCCGAGCCCGGTGGTCGCCCGTTTCGATGATTACTGCCATTATGTAGCCCGACAACACGCCCCGCCTCCACCGCCACCACCGCGCCGCCTGCGGGGTGTAACGGCTTCTCTCGGGACGGGTCTGATGGCGTGCTCCCTGGTGACCTGGGCGTTGTACTCCGATGGACGCAGTGTTCACGGCGACTCAATTTCCGGTGGCGATGAACAAACGCTGGCTGCTGTTGAGCCGGCTGCCGTCGTCACTACTGAACAAGGTGTCGCCTCTGCGGGAACTCTCCAAATGCGTTTTGACGGTGATAGCTGGCTGCAAGTCATCGACGCCAACGACCATATTTTGGCGGTTGACCTGTACCGGGCAGGTGCGCAGCTGAGTCTGCAGGGAGAGCCCCCTTTCAAAATTACCCTGGGCCACGCTCCCGGGGTTGAAATCAGCTATCAGGGTGAGATCGTGGAAGTGGTTCCCGATCCAGACACTCTGGCAGCAGACATTACGGTAGGTCGATGACAGCCCACGAAATACCCATTCAGCGCCGCAAATCCCGCCAGATAATGGTGGGCAAGGTGCCGGTAGGGGGCGATGCTCCCATCGCGATTCAGAGTATGACCAACACCGAGACAACGGATGTCGCGGCTACGGTGGCGCAGATTCGTCGTATCGTCGATGCCGGTGCCGATATTGTGCGGGTATCGGTCCCTTCTCTCGAGGCTGCCGAGGCGTTTGGCGCAATCCGCAGTCAGGTGGAGGTGCCTCTGGTAGCGGATATTCACTTCGATCACAAGATCGCCCTGCGAGTGGCGGACCTCGGTGTCGACTGCCTGCGCATCAACCCGGGTAATATCGGCAAGGAAGAGCGCATCCGCGCAGTGGTGGAAAAGGCCCGCGATCTCAATATCCCCATTCGCATTGGCGTCAATGCCGGCTCGCTCGAAAAAGACCTGCAGCGCAAGTATGGCGAGCCGACCCCGGAGGCGCTGGTAGAGTCGGCCATGCGCCATGTGGAGATCCTCGATCGGCTGGATTTTCACAACTTCAAGCTCAGCCTCAAGGCGTCAGATATTTTCATGACGGTAGCGGCTTACCGGCTTATTGCCAGTCAGATCGACAACCCGTTGCATTTGGGTATCACTGAGGCTGGCGGATTGCGTTCCGGCACTGTGAAGTCGTCCATCGGGCTTGGCATGTTGCTGATGGAAGGTATCGGCGACACTCTGCGTATCTCTCTGGCAGCAGACCCGGCGGAAGAGGTGCGGGTAGGCTGGGATATCCTCAAAAGTTTGCGCCTGCGTGCCAAGGGCATCAACTTTATCGCCTGCCCAAGCTGTTCGCGGCAAAACTTCGATGTCATCGCCACGGTCAACGCCTTGGAAGAGCGCCTTGAGGATGTCTCGGTGCCCATGGATGTATCCATTATCGGCTGTATCGTTAACGGTCCCGGCGAAGCCAAGATCTCGGACCTGGGGCTGACCGGCGGCACCCCCAAGAACCTTCTCTATATAGATGGCAAGCCCAGCCAGAAGCTCAATCAAGACAATCTGGTGGATGACCTGGAGCGGCTGATCCGCGCCAAAGCGGCGGAAAAGGCAGCGGCCAGAGCGGCGTTGATCGCCACCTCCGGCACCGGCGACGACGCTGCTCAAACGGCTGCTATCTCTGACAAAAGTACCGAGTAATCCATGAAGAAGATTCAGTCGATCCGGGGTATGAACGACCTGCTCCCCGATCAGTCCCCTGTGTGGCAGTACCTGGAAGACAAGGTCCGCGACCTGTTTGAGCGCTACGGGCTGGCAGAGATACGCTTTCCTATTCTGGAAAGCACGGACCTGTTCAAACGCTCCATCGGTGAAGTGACCGATATCGTCGAAAAGGAGATGTACACCTTTCTGGACCGCAATAACGACAGCGTTACCCTGCGCCCGGAAGGCACTGCCGGCTGTGTGCGGGCCTGCGAGCAGGCGGGACTGTTCAGTCAGTCGCCGCGGTTGTGGTACAAAGGGCCGATGTTCCGTTACGAGCGACCTCAAAAGGGTCGTCTGCGGCAGTTTCACCAGATTGGTGCCGAGGTGTTTGGCCTCGATGGCCCGGACATCGATGCCGAACTGCTGATGCTCACTGCACGTTTGTGGCAGGAGCTGGGTATTGCTGACCATGTCACCCTGGAGCTCAACTCGCTGGGTACCGCCGAGGATCGCGCTCGCTATCGCGCTGAGCTGGTGGCTTGGCTCACCGCTCGCCGCGACCAGCTCGACGAGGACAGCCAGCGCCGCCTGACCGGCAACCCGCTGCGTATTCTCGACAGCAAGAACCCCGATATGCAGGCTCTGCTGGCCGACGCGCCGAGACTCAGTGATTATTTGGGTGAAGAGGCTGCCAGTCACTTCGCCGAGCTGCGTGCCATGCTCGATGCGGCCGGAGTGACATACCGCATCAACGAACGACTGGTGCGCGGGCTCGATTATTACGGCAAGACCGTGTTCGAGTGGGTCACCGGCTCCCTCGGTGCTCAGGGCACTGTCTGTGCCGGTGGCCGCTACGACGGCTTGGTCGAGCAGCTTGGCGGTCGTCCGACCCCGGCAGTGGGCTTTGCCATGGGCCTGGAGCGGCTGGTGTTGTTGCTTGACGTCGCCGGAGCGGTGCCGGATAGTATCCGCCGCCCCGTGGATGTGTATTTTGCCGGTGTTGGTGACGTCAAGCCGCGCATGTTGGCGGCGGCAGAGGAGCTTCGGAGCCTGTGCCCGGCGTTGCGTATGCTCACGCATTGCGGGGGCGGCAGCTTCAAAAATCAATTGAAAAAAGCTGATCGCAGTGGAGCTCGCCTGGCTCTGCTTATGGGCGAAGACGAGGCTGCGGCAGGGGTTTTGACGGTAAAATTCCTGCGTGAGGAGATTCCCCAGCAAACCCTGTCGCTGTCGGCGGTGGCAGAGCTGATCGGCAGGGATTGAGCCCGGGTACCGAAAACTGACCACTACGGCGCAATAGGTGCTGCCCGGACCGCCGGGATCACCTGTCCATGGGTCCACTATTAGAGACATACATCAGGAGCAAAGCGTGGCGGAACATCTCAACGACGAGGAACAGCTCGAAACCCTCAAGCGCTGGTGGCGGCAGAATGGTGTGCCGATTCTCAGTGCCGTAGTGCTGGTGGGTGGCGGCTGGTTCGGCTGGCAGTTCTGGCAGGATAGCCGCACCGAGAACGCGGCAGAAGCGTCGCTTCTCTACGCTAATATGCTGCAGCAGCTGGCGGCTTACGAGGAAGCTGGGGCAGAGGATGGCAGCCGGGTAGCGGCCAGTGCTCAAACCCTCAAGGATTTACACGCCAAAAGCCAGTACGGTCGCTATGCTGGCTTGGTGCTGGCGCGGCTGGCGGTCGATGATGGCGATCTCGATGATGCTGCCGGTCAACTGCGCTGGGTAGTGGATAGTGCGCGCGATCCGGGGCTGGAACACCTCGCTACTCTGCGCTTAGCCCGCGTCGAGGCTGCTCGCGGCAACGACGATGAAGCCTTGTCCCTGTTGCAGGCCAGTGTGCCGGCGCCGCTGGTATCCCTTTACGCAGAGCTGGAGGGTGATCTTCACCTGCGGCGCGGCGACCACACTGCCGCCAGCGCTGCCTATCGTCGAGCACTGGATAATCTTGCCCCTGCCGATACGTCGGCGCGTCCCTTGCTGGAACTCAAGTTGAGCCAGGCAGCCCTGGACGATGCCGAGGAGGATGCCTGATGAAAAAGCTGGCCCTGTTGTGCTGTGTGCTGTTGCTGTCCGGCTGTAGCTCACTGAAGTTTTGGCAGAGCGATGAAGACAAGGCGCTCCAACCCGCCAAGCTGGAAAAGATCACCGCGGAAGTGAAGTTGCGCAAGGTCTGGTCTCGCAACACTGGCAGCGGCCAGGACCCTCTTTACGCGAGCCTGGAGCCGGCTTTTGACGACACCATGATCGTTACCGCCGACGGCAAGGGACGGGTAATGGCCATGGACCGCAGTAGCGGTCGGGTGCTGTGGAACCGCAAGCTTGACCGTCCGCTGAGCGGCGGCGTTGGTCTCGGCGGCGGGCTGGTGCTGGTAGGGGATCTGCGCGGCAATCTGTTTGCCCTCGAGGCTGCCAGTGGTGACACCCGCTGGCGAGCGCGTTTGAATACCGAGTTGCTATCGGTCCCTGCAGCGAGTAAGCAGGTAGTGGTGATTCAGGCACTGGACGCTCGCCTGGTGGGCCTGAGCCCGCTGACCGGTGAGATTCTCTGGCAATACACCACTGATGCGCCAGCTCTGACGCTGCGCGGTACCGGTAATCCAATCATTGCTGGCACCAGTGTTATCACCGGGTTTGCCAACGGCAAGGTGGTGTCTCTTAATGCCGCAACCGGTGCCACTCTGTGGGAAAACCGTGTGGCATTGCCCACCGGTCGCACTGAGCTGGAGCGTATCGTCGATATCGATGGTGCCCCTCTGCTGGTTGGGGATGTGGTTTTTGTCACCAGCTATCAGGGCCGCGCAGCGGCGATCACGCGGGGGACAGGGACAGCGCTGTGGTATCAGGATATGTCCAGTCACCACGGTCCGGCTCATGGCGATGGCCAGGTTTATGTCAGCAATGACCGCGATGCCGTTGTCGCCCTGCGGGCCAACAGTGGTCAGGTGCTGTGGAGCAACGAGCAGCTTTCCTACCGCGGTCTGACCGCCCCGGCCTTTGTTGATGGCGTGGTTGTGGTAGGTGACAGCGAAGGTTACCTGCATGTCTTGTCGCCCGTGGATGGGCGTTTTATCGGTCGCGATCGCGCTGACCGCAAGGGGCTCTCTGTACCCATGGCCAGCGATGGGGATACCCTTTATGTGCTGACCAACAGGGGGCGCCTGACTGCCTATCAGGTGGAGCGGCGCTGAAACCTTACTGAAGCGTCAATGGCAGGGAGTGGCTGCCATGCCACTTCCTCAGCGCTCATCTGTCAGGCGCGCCAGAGAGGGTACTTTCTTGGCGGCGATCTCCCGAGTGCTTAACCCAACCAGTTCGTGAGGAAAAACGATCCACTGATCGGTGCAGTGCAGGAAGTAGTCCGGTGTGCGGTCGGTACAGTTTTGTGCTGGTTTGAAGTAGGGCGTAGCAACGCGGATAAGCGGGCAAGCCTGCTCCGGGCAGCTCTGCTCGAAGTGCTGCTCCAGTTTGGCGATGATGGCAGCAATACTCAGTCCCGTGTCGTGGACATCATCGACGATCAGAATAGCGTTTATCGTGTCGCCAGCCTTGTCAACGACGCTGAGGGCGTAGTCCAGTCCTTCTATTTCGATGTCGGCATGGCGGTCGTCGATACCCCGGTAATGACAGGTACGGATCACGAAGTGGCGATGTTCTACCCCTTGGTGACTGAGTAGTTCCTGCACTGCGACAGCCACAGGAGTACCTCCGCGCCAGACCGCTAGCAGCAGATCGGGACGAAAACCGCTGTCGAGGATGCGAAAACCCAGCTCGAAGGATGTATTGAGCAGGTCATCAGCGGTGAGATAGAGTTTTTCCATCGTGATTGGAAAGGTTGAGGCGGCTGGAAATTCTAGGGGTTGCTCGCAATTCTGGCCAGCCCAAGTTGACCCAGAGCAGGTTATTGCCCTGCTGCAGAGGGGGAAAATTTTCCATGTCGGGAGGGATTGTGGCTATAATGCGGCCTGTTTCGATTACCCTATTGTGTCAACGGAGGCAATCCATGAGCTTGTTCAAGAAAGCGGCGTCGTCCCTGATGGCGGTCGG
>JALNZZ010000054.1 GCA_023229065.1 Porticoccaceae bacterium | reverse complement strand
CCATAGAACGACAGGGACACCACCAGGAAGCGCAGGGTGGGGTCGGTACGCAGTTTGTGCCAGGCACCCGACAGGGTCATGATGCCGTTGATCATGCCACCCCAGGAGGGAGCCAGCAGGATCAGCGACATCACCATGCCTACGTTTTGGGTCCAGTCGGGCAGCGATGAGTAGTGCAAATGGTGGGGGCCGGCCCAGATGTAGACGGCGATCAGCGCCCAAAAGTGCACGATGGAGAGGCGGTAGGAATAGACCGGCCTTTCAGCTTGCTTGGGTACAAAGTAGTACATCATGCCCAGGAAGCCGGCGGTGAGGTAGAAACCTACAGCATTGTGACCGTACCACCACTGCACCATGGCATCGACTGCGCCGGCGTAGGCAGAATAGGACTTCCACATGGTCGCCGGCAGCGCCGCATTGTTGACGAAATGCAGCATGGCGATAGTGAGAATAAAGGCACCGAAGAACCAGTTGGCCACATAGATATGCTTCGGCTTGCGCTTGGCGATGGTGCCAAAGAACACGATGGCGTAACAGACCCAGACCACCGCGATGGCGATATCGATGGGCCACTCCAGCTCGGCGTACTCTTTGGTGCTGGTGTAGCCTAGCGGCAAGGTGATCACCGCCGCAACGATAATCGCCTGCCAGCCCCAAAAGGTGAAGGCCGCCAGCGGGCCGCCGAACAGCCGCACCTGGCTGGTGCGCTGCACCACCCAGTAGGAGGAGGCAAACAGCGCGCTACCACCGAATGCAAAAATCACCGCATTGGTGTGTAGCGGGCGCAGCCGACCAAAATGAAACCAGGGGCCAAAGTTCAGTTCCGGCCATACCAACTGGGCGGCGATAATCACCCCCACAAGCATGCCCACAACACCCCATACGACTGTCATGATGGCAAACTGTTTTACCACCTTGACATCGTAGTCCGGCCCTTGACCGGCCACAGCGATACCGTTCATCTAAAGTGCCCTTGCTGTCGGAAGTTCGAGCCTGTCGACACCACTCATTGCGTAGTGATATCGACAGGCGGTTTGGAGGGTTAGGGTGGATTGATTGTGACCGATTCTCTGCTCTCTACCCATGACTTGCATCAATCATTCGTAGAGAAACTCATCGGCCTCTGTCATCAATCAGCGCGCGATTATAGCAGAGTCCGCCCCTTATTTGCGGCAATTCGCATGCGCAGAGCGTTGAGTTTAATGAAGCCCTCAGCGTCTTTTTGGTCGTAAGCACCGGCGTCATCATCAAAAGTAGCGATCTTCTCGTCGAACAAACTATCTGCCGACTTGCGCCCCACTACCGTGACATTGCCCTTGTAAAGCTTGACCCGCACACTGCCGTTGACGAACAACTGGGATTCATCGATCAGCCCTTGCAATAGCTGGCGCTCGGGAGACCACCAGTAACCGTTGTAAATCAGCTCGGCATAGCGCGGCATCAGGTCGTCCTTGAGGTGCGCCACTTCGCGATCGAGAGTGATGGACTCAATAGCGCGGTGAGCACGCAACATCACCGTGCCGCCGGGCGTTTCGTAGCAGCCCCGGGACTTCATGCCCACATAGCGGTTTTCTACCAGGTCGAGGCGACCGATACCGTTGGCGCCGGCTACCTTGTTGAGGTACTCGAGGACCGTCGCCGGGCTCATGGCAACACCGTCGATAGCAACGATATCACCCTTGCTGTACTCCAGCTCCAGGTAGGTGGGCTTGTCGGGTGCAGTTTCGGGGGATACGCTCCAGCGCCACATGTCTTCCTCAGGTTCCACCCAAGGGTCTTCCAGAATCGCTCCCTCATAAGAGATGTGCAGCAGGTTGGCGTCCATGGAGTAGGGAGATTTTTTGCCGCGCTTCATTTCCACCGGAATAGCGTGGGTTTCGCAGTAGGCCATCAGCTTGTCCCGCGACAGCAGATCCCACTCGCGCCAGGGAGCAATCACCTTGACGCCGGGCTTCAGTGCGTAAGCCCCTAACTCGAAGCGCACCTGGTCATTGCCCTTCCCGGTAGCGCCGTGGGAGATGGCATCGGCACCAGTTTCGTTGGCAATTTCCACCAAGCGTTTGGCAATCAACGGGCGGGCTATAGAGGTACCCAGCAAATACTCGCCTTCATAGACAGTGTTGGCACGGAACATGGGGAACACGAAGTCGCGCACAAACTCCTCGCGCAGGTCCTCGATATAGATTTCCTTGACTCCCATCTGCTGCGCCTTGGCGCGCGCTGGCTCGACTTCCTCGCCCTGGCCAATATCGGCGGTAAAGGTAACAACTTCACACTGATAGGTTTCCTGCAGCCAGCGCACGATCACGGAAGTATCGAGGCCGCCGGAGTAGGCAAGAACGACTTTTTTGACATCTGACACGGGATGGCTCCTGGCTGGAGAGAGAGGGAGATGGATATTCGGGGCGGCATTCTACTGGTTTAGGGCGCGAAATTACAGGGTCTGGACAGGCCCCGTAGCCCAGGCATCCGCGATCCGGTACCATGCACCCCTTGATACACCACCAGGTACACCATGGACACCCTCATCATCACCCGCCCCGACGACTGGCACCTCCATCTGCGGGACGGCGCCGCGCTGGCGACCACCGTCACGGCTGCGGCCCGCCACTTTGGCCGCGGCATCATCATGCCCAACCTGACACCACCGGTCACCACCACTGCAGAAGCCACCGCCTACCAGCAGCGCATTCTTGCCCAACGGCCCGCTGACAGCCGCTGGCAACCGCTGATGGTGCTGTACCTGACCGACGCCACCAGTCCCAGTGAAATTATCCGCGCCAAGGACAGCGGTATTGTCTACGCTGCCAAGGTCTACCCTGCCGGGGCCACCACCAACTCTGCCGCAGGCGTCACCGACCTGAACCGCATCAATGCCGTTCTCGAGATCATGGAAAAAGTCGGCTTGCCGCTGTTGCTGCACGGCGAGGTCACCGATGACAGCATCGACATTTTCGATCGCGAGGCCGTTTTTATCGACCGGCACCTGAACCGCATTGTGCGCGACTTCCCGGCTCTCAAAGTCGTGCTGGAGCACATTACCACCCGTGAAGGTGCGCAGTTTGTCGCCGCCGCTCGCGAGGGCGTGGCAGCCACCATCACCCCCCAGCACCTGCTGTTCAATCGCAATCACATGCTGGCGGGCGGCATCCGCCCCCACTATTACTGTCTGCCAATTCTCAAGCGCAACACCCATCAGGAAGCTCTGATTGCCGCGGCCTTGAGTGGCAGCCCGCGCTTCTTTCTCGGCACCGACTCTGCTCCCCACGCCCAGCACCGCAAAGAAACCGCGTGCGGCTGCGCCGGTTGCTACAGCCATCATGCCGCTGTGGAACTGTATGCCGAATTTTTCCACCGCCACAACGCTCTGGACAAACTGGAAGCCTTCGCCAGCTTTTATGGTGCCGACTTTTACGGCCTGCCGCGCAACAGCGACACCCTCACCCTGACGCACACTCCCTGGCAGCTGCCTGACAGCGTCGCTCTGGGCGAGGAGAACATGGTGCCTCTAATGGCTGGAGAAACCCTCAACTGGCGGGTAATTGATGAGTGATCTTAATTTTGGCGAGGAGCTGGATGCCCTCACCACTCTCGGCAATCGTTTTCGTGGCTTTCTGCCGGTAGTGGTAGATGTGGAAACCGGTGGCTTCAACGCCCATCAGCACGCCCTGCTGGAAATTGCTGCTGTCACCCTGGACATGGACGATGACGGCCGCCTGGTGAGAAAGGAAACCGTCGCCGCAGCAGTCATTCCTCACCCCGACATGGCTGTCGAGCAGGCAGCACTGGACTTTACCGGCATTGACCCCAGCGACCCGGACCGCAACGCTCTGCCAGAAAAGGAAGCGCTCACTCGCGTGTTTCACAAAGTGCGTGAATGTGTGCGCGACAACGACTGCACTCGGGCAGTAATTGTCGCCCACAACGCCCACTTCGACCTGGGTTTTCTCAATGCGGCCTGCGAGCGAGCCGGCATCAAGCGCAACCCTTTCCACCCTTTTTCATGCTTCGATACTGCGACCCTCGCCGGGCTCGCCTTTGGCCAGACCGTACTGGCCCGCGCCTGTGCCGCGGCTGGCATCCCTTTCAGCAACCGCGAAGCCCACAATGCGGCCTATGACGCCGAAAAAACCGCTGACCTGTTCTGCCTTATCGTCAACCGCTGGAAAGAGTTGGGAGGCTGGCGATAAATACTGCTTGAGGCAGAGCGTTTTTGCCCATTGAGCACCGCTGCGCTCAAGGCTGTAACGGTGAAATACCTGTCGCAGCCTTGAGCCGGTCGAGAAACGGCACGCTGAAGGCTCGCGCCTTGTCGGCACCTTTGCGCAACTCTTCATCGACATAGCCGGGCTCTGCCAGCAGCCGCTGGTAATTGTCCCGCGCTTCTCGCAACTGCTCATTGAGCAGCTCAAACAGCCTTTTCTTTGCCTCTCCCCAGGCAATGCCGCTGTCGAATTCGCGACGCATCTCGGCTGTCTGCTCCGGTGTCGCGAAGGCACGCCAGATCTGGAATACCGTGGAGGTATCTGCATCCTTTGGCTCGCCGGGCTCCAGCAAGTTGGTCTTGATCTTGTTGATATGTTTCTTCAACTGTTTTTCTTCGAGAAACAGCGGAATGGTATTACCGTAGCTCTTGCTCATCTTGCGCCCGTCGAGCCCCTGCAAGACGGCCACATTGTCATCCACTACCGCTTCCGGCAGAGTGAAATGTTCGCCGTAGAGATAATTGAAGCGCTGGGCCATGTCGCGGGCCATCTCGATATGCTGAATCTGGTCGCGCCCCACCGGCACCTTGGTAGCGTTGAACATGAGAATATCTGCCGCCATCAATACCGGGTAGCTAAACAGCCCCATGGTGACGCCGTAATCCGGATCCTCTCCGTCGCCGATGTTTTTTTGCACGGCATCCTTATAAGCATGGGCACGATTGAGCAGCCCTTTGGCAGCGACACACGTCAGCAGCCAGGTTAACTGGGGGATTTCGGGAACATCCGACTGCCGATAAAACACGACATTGTCCGTATTGAGGCCAAGCGCTAGCCAAGTGGCGGCAATTTCGCGGCTCGACTGACGCACCATGTCAGGATCCTGGCACTTGATCAGCGCATGCAGGTCCGCCAGAAAATAAAACGCACTGTGGCCAGGATTCTGGCTGCCGGCAATGGCAGGGCGAATGGCTCCCACATAATTGCCCAAGTGCGGGGTACCGGTAGTGGTGATGCCGGTAAGGTAGGTTTCAGAAGTCTGTGTCATGATCGAATCCTGGATAATCTTCTGGCCGAGGGAATAGCGGGGCCAGCCCCCCTGCCTCAACCGCGACAAGGAATAAACTTTAGGCCCCGGTTTCTGCAATGGTCAGCGCGCCCGGGCGATTATTGAAGAGAGCAAGAATTTGCTGCAATGCCCAGGCATCTGCTACACCCGCCAGCTCGCGAATAGAGTGCATGGCAAAAGTGGGCATACCGACATCGAGGGTTGGCACTCCCACCTCGCTCGCAGTAATGGGGCCAATGGTGCTGCCACATCCCATATCGCTGCGGGTAACAAATGCCTGTACTGGCACACCGGCTTCGTAAGCCAATTGGCGAAAAAGTGCAGCGGTGAGGCTGTTTGTTGCGTAGCGCTGCTTGACGTTGACCTTGATTACCGGCCCTTGGTTGAGCAGCGGGCCGTGGTTGTCATCATGCCTGCTAGTGAAGTTGGGGTGGACACCATGGGCGTTGTCTGCCGAGATCATCAGTGAGCGGCCGATTACCCGAGTACGGGTTTCGCTGTCGGGGATTATGCGCTCCAGCACCGACGCCAGCATCGGCCCCTGCGCTCCGCAAGCCGAAGCGCTGCCGACTTCCTCGTGGTCATTGCACACCAGCAGCGCAGTCTCATTACCCTCGGCGGCCAGCAGTGATTCGAGGCCGACAAAGCAACTGAGCAAATTGTCGAGACGCGCCGACGCAATAAAATCTTTGTGCAAACCCACCAAGGCTGGCTTTTGCGTATCGTAGAAGTAGAGCTCGTAGTCGAGTACCTGAGCCCCGGCTTCGCCTGCCAGAAAGTGCTCTGCCAGCAGGGTGCGGAAATCTTCTGTGCGGCCAGGGCCAGACTGGAACAGCACTGGCGGGATATCCGTCTGGGCATTGATGGAACGATTTTCGTTAGCCTGGCGGTCGAGGTGAATGGCAAGACTGGGAATCACCGCTACCGGCTCGGCAAAATCCACCAGGCAGTGGCGCAGCTCACCTCGACCATCGCGATAAACAACTCGCCCCGCAATGGATAAGTCACGGTCAAACCAGGGGTTCAGAAGGGCGCCGCCATACACCTCGACACCCAGTTTGACGTAGCCTTTGGTAATCACTTCCGGCTGGGGTTTGACCATCAGGCAGGGACTGTCAGTGTGGGCGCCCACCATGCGGATACCCGTGCCCAGCAGCTCATGACGCCCCTTCACGAAAGCGATGATCGAGCTGCCGTTGCGAGTACAGTAGTAACCTTGTCCCTTTTCCAGTGACCAGTCGGCACCTTCATCGAGCTGCCGAAACCCGGCCTTATCGAGCATCGCCGCGAGATTGGCCACGGCGTGAAAAGGAGTGGGCGAAGCCGCCAGAAAATCGAGCAAGCGAGTATTGAATGCGTCGCGAGCAGATTCATCACTGCCCGCAGCAATGGGGTGGGAGTTCATCGACATTTAGCCTAGTTTCTTACCAAAAAGACTCGCAGTATACCTTATGGGTCGCTCTACCGCGGCGCCGTAGCGCCTGTTAGCCTTGCCCGTCTGCGCTGCTGGGTCTGGCACCCTTTCATCTCAAGTCAGCCAGATGACTGCCAGCAACACAACCCCAAGGATTACCCGATACCAGACAAATGGCATCATGCCAATGCGATTGATAACAGCGAGAAATACACCAATACATAAATAGGCGGTGATACCCGAGACAATGGCACCAAAAATCAGAGCGCCCCATTGCACCTGCTCCAGGCTCAACAACTCCACCCCTTTGAAAAGGCCACTGAGAGTAATAATGGGAATCGACAGTAAAAAAGAAAAACGCGCTGCCGCGACACGATCAAACCCCAGAGCTAACGCTGCAGTAATAGTGATCCCCGCTCGGGAAGTGCCCGGAATCAGGGCCAGCATCTGGGCCAAACCGATATACAGGGCCTCACGCCACCCCATCTGATCCAGGCTTTTAACCCGCGCACCTTTGCGGTCAGCAACTCCCAACAGCAACCCGAACACTATCGTCGTCGTCGCAATGACCGCCATTGAGCGCGCGTAATCCTCAACCAGATCATTGAACAATAAACCCGCCAAGCCGCCGGGTATGGTGGCCAGAATAATCCACCAGCCAAGCCTGCTGTGTGCCGTAGAGCCGCCACGTGAAAAACCGCGAAACCAGTCTGTTATCACCTTCCGCAAATCGTTGCGAAAATACCAGACCACGGCTGCGAGAGTGCCCACATGAACCGCGACATCAAAGGCCAGCCCTTGATCCTGCCACCCCAACAGCTGCGACGGCAGGATCAGGTGTGCAGAGCTGGAAATAGGCAAGAATTCGGTTAGCCCCTGGATCAGAGCCAGTATTACCACGTGGAATAAAGTCATGGCGGGTTACCTTGCTGTACGGCCGGTAATCTTTACAGAGAAACATTCACGGTTGGCGAATTTTCTCACGCTTTTTCCAACTCACTTCATTGCGGAGATAAATCAGCTCTACCTCATCGACGGACCGCGCGCCTGCGCGCAATAATTCAGCTTGCGCCAGTTCGACGACGCAAGCAGCATCCGGAGTGAGAGCCACGTCGATCCGGTCGGCGCTGAGTCCCTCCATCAGGAGCGGCCATCCGTCCCCTACTCCCAAGTCGGGCCTGGCAAGACCAGAGTCTACCACTTGCCGGGGACTTGCGATCTGATCGTCGATCAAGGACCGCAGCCTGTTTTCCTCATAGCGATACAGACCCCAATAAATTTCATTCATGCGCGCATTGAGGGCGGGCAGAATACAACAGCCCTCAAGCTCCGCCTTGCGGGCCCCGGCCAGTGCCAAGGCAGCGAGTGTCGAGACCGGTATTACCGGCAGATCAACCCCAAACGCCAGCCCCTGAACAACGCCAAAGCCAATGCGCAGCCCAGTAAAAGAGCCGGGACCTGCGGTAAATGCCAACGCATCCACCTGCGCCAGCGAGATACCCGCCTCGCTCAGCAGCTCATCCACCATTGGCAATAATAAACGAGTGTGTTCGCGTGGAGTAGAAACAAATTGCTGGGTAATGACTCCACCCCGACACAGAGCGACGGAACAGGCCGTTGTAGCAGCATCCAAAGCGAGAATCGTGGTCATTTTCAGCCTATGAAAAAATCCCCCGCGATAGCGGGGGGTTTTTGTCCGTGGACAATTATGTCACTCTTCAGTCGAGCTGGCCGTCGGCTCAGTCGAGGTGGTCGCCGATTCAGTCGGGGCTGCCGCCTGGGTAGCAGCCTTGGGCGGACGACCGCGTCGACGGGGTGCTGCAGGTGCAGCTGTAGCGGCCTTGGGCGGGCGACCGCGACGAGCGGCGGGCTTGGTTGCCTCAGGAGCGGCCTCTGCTGTTGAACTGGCAGCCTTGGGAGGACGGCCGCGACGGGCTGCGGGCTTGGCTGCCTCGGAAGCAGCATCTGCTGCCGAACTGGCGGCCTTGGGGGGACGACCGCGACGAGCAGCGGGCTTGGTTGCCGCAGGAGTGGCCTCTGCTATCGAACTGGCAGTCTTGGGAGGACGGCCGCGACGAGCCGCGGGCTTGGCTGCCGCAGGAGTTGCCTCTGCTGTCGAACTGGCGGCCTTGGGGGGACGACCGCGACGAGCCGCGGGCTTGGCTACTGCAGTTTCACTGGCAGCTTTAGGCGGACGCCCCGGGCCACGAGCTTTTCCTGTAGCCAACGCTTTCGCTTTAGCCTCCGCCGCTTTCTTCACAGCCTGAATCTTGTCGGCTTCAATTTTGTTCAGCTCTTTTACCTGTTTGGCAATCACTGCCTTGCGAGCACGGAGCCACTGGGCCTCAAAGCGTGCCATAGCTTTTTGCAGCTCTTTTTCAGCGCGCTCTTCCAGGCGCTGCTCCAGAGCCGCCACCTTGGCTTCGGATTTTTGCTCCGCGACCGCCACTTTCGCCAACTCTGCCTCTATACGCATTTCGATTTTCGCCTGACGCAAGTCCTGGCGCAGTCCCTGGACCTGGGCGGTAAGATCTCGCGCATTGTCGCGCGCTTTGACCACGGCAGCTGTGGCAGCTGCCGTACCGGTTCTCGCAGCACGCTCACGCGCCTGGCTCAGCCTGGCTCTGGCGGTGGTTTCTTTTTTCACCGCCGCGGCAATTTTTTTCTCGATGTCATTCACCAGGGATTTCGCCTTGGCATCAGGGCTATCTACAACTTTTGTACGTGGGGTTCGCTTTGCCGCGGATGCTGTTCTTGTTCTTGATACTGTTTTTTTCGCAACTCTAGCCATTGATGTTCTCCAAGGTTGGAAAAAGAAAAATGATTGCAACTACTGAACAAATTTTATTCAATAAAGCGCAAACATTCAAAGAAAAGTTTTGACTTCAAGTCATTAAATGCCGATTGAGAGCGTCAATAGAGATTTATTCATACAAATAACGTGGTATTTCTCTAATACATTTCATCTTGACTCCTCAAACCCTGAAAACACTGACCAGCTTTCTCTCTCAGAGTTTCCAGGCATGAAGAGTAAATCGTCGAATAATAAAAAAGGGCCCTGCGGCCCTTTTGATAAATACAACATCTTGTCATAGCACAGATGTTGTCATGCAGTCTCAGCCCAGAGCCTCGATAAGTCGCTTTTCAACATCGGCAAGAGTACCGACACCAGAAATAGCTTTATAGCTGGGTGCAACCTCTGGCTCACGGTTTTCATAGTCCTGATAGAACTGGACCAGCGGCTTGGTTTGCTCATGGTAAACAGCAAGACGCTTGCGCACCGTCTCTTCGCGGTCGTCCTCCCGCTGCACCAACGGTTCACCCGTCTCGTCATCGGTTTCAGCCACCTTGGGCGGATTGTGCTCCACATGGTAAATACGGCCGGACGCTTCGTGCACTCGGCGGCCGCTCAAACGGCTGACTATTTCCTCATCGGCCACATCAATTTCAATCACTTTGTCGATGGCGATACCGGCATCAATCAAGGCCTGTGCCTGGGGAATAGTGCGTGGAAAGCCATCGAACAAGAAGCCATTGCCACAATCGGGCTGCTGAATGCGCTCCTTGACCAGGCCGATAATGATATCGTCCGATACCAGACCACCAGACGCCATGATGCTCTGAGCCTTTTTGCCAAGTTCAGTACCCGCTTTAACAGCCGCCCTCAGCATATCGCCAGTGGAGATCTGAGGGATCTGGTACTTTTCGGTGATGAATTTAGCTTGTGTGCCCTTGCCGGCACCCGGAGGGCCAAGGAGGATGATATTCATGAACGGGTGTTCCTGTCTGGATGGGTATCTTTGAAGGCGGCAAACCTTACACCCATTTGGAATTGATCACAAGATAGCCACTTGTTTCAGAGCAACCAATTGCAGGAAAAACTGCTGCGCTGTCTGACTCGGTGCTGGTATAGCCAAGCTCGGCAATACGACTAAACGCATGCCTTCACCCAAGGTGAAACGGCACAGTGTGTGTGAACGAAAACGCTATGCCAGCAGGCCTTTCGCCTCTCGCCACACAAGATCCAGCGCCTCGGCATCACGGCCGGCGAAGGTCTCTCCCCGCGCAGCGAGTAATTGTTCCATGCACTTAAAGCGCCCCTCAAACTTTAAGGTGGCGCGCCGTAAAACAGTTTCTGCATCCACTCCTGCGTGGCGCGCCAGATTGACGCAGCAAAACAACAGATCGCCTAACTCATCGGCAATCTCCGTTATATCCTGCGCGGTAATGGCCTGTTGTAGCTCCTCTATTTCTTCGCGGGTTTTTGCCATCACACCTTGGATTGATGTCCAGTCAAAACCCGCCCCAGCTGCCCGCTTCTGAATTTTCTGCGCCCGAACCAGAGCCGGCAACGCTGCCGGAATATCTGCCAGCAAGCTGCTATGCCCCTTGCTCTGCCGTTCGCCAGCCTTTATGGCTTCCCACTGGCTCTTTACCTGGTGCTCATCAGCGTCGCCGGTGGTGCGGCGACTGGCCAAGGTGCCAGCGGGAAAAACATGGGGATGCCTGGCCAACAGCTTGCGCACAATACCGTCCACCACCGAGGCAAAATCAAAGCGCCCCTCCTCCTCCGCCACCCGCGCATAAAACACAACCTGAAACAGCAAGTCCCCCAGCTCTTCGCCGAGATGGTTGTAGTCGCCGCGCTCAATAGTGTCCACAACCTCATAGACTTCCTCGACCGTAAAAGGTACCAGGCTGGCAAAGTCCTGACGGATATCCCAAGGGCAACCACTGTCCGGATCGCGCAGACGCGCCATCAGGGTGAGTAGATCATCGATAGTGTAGTGTGACCGCTCACTCATGCTCTTTGGTCTCCTCAAAGATCCGCTCCACATCAATAACGTTAGGAATACTGCGCAGCCGGGTGATCAGGATGCGCAAATCTTCGATACTACGCACTGCAACACCAACGACAATATCCACTTTGCCGTGCCGGCTTTGCCCCGAGTTAATGGAGGAAATAGACAGTTTCAAACGATCAATTGTCGAGGTCACATCGCGGAGCAGTCCTGAACGGTCGTAAGCTCGCACCCTGATCGGTACGAAGTACACTTCCGTCGGCTCCCCACCCCAACAGGCCTGCAACACCCGCTCGGGACGTTCTGCCTTCAGCCTCAGCAAGCTGCCACAATCGTCGCGATGGATGGTAACGCCCCTGCCTGAGGTGACAAACCCGCTGATTTCATCCCCCGGCACCGGGTTGCAGCAGCGGGCAATACGCGTCAATAAATCGCCGACTCCGTAAATATAAAAACGCGAATCGCCATAGCGTGCAGCATGGGGGCGATGGGTAATCAACGATACCCGGTCCGCCCCCTTTGGCTGCTGCCCGCGAGCTGCACGCAATACTTGCTCCACTTGAATATCGCCAGCGCCAACAGCCGCATATAAGCCCGCAGTGCCTTTTTTATTGAACTTTTCTGCCAGCGCATCGAGGTTGACATTTTTCACACCCAGCTGGCGGAAATCCCGCTCCAGTATGGATTTTCCTGCGGCAATATTCTTGTCTTGATCCTGCCTTTTAAACCACTGCTGCACCTTGGCTCGCGCTCTTGGCGTATGCAAGTAACCAGACGAGGTCGACAGCCAGTCGCGACTGGGCGACTCGTTGCGACCTGTAATGACCTCCACTTGGTCAGCGGTATGCAAAATGGAGGTGAGTGGTGCGATACGCCCATTGATCTTGCAGCCTCGGCAACGGTGCCCCACCTGGGTATGGATGCGATAGGCAAAATCGAGCGGTGTCGAGTTGGGCGGCAAGTCGACGACATGGCCCTCGGGAGTAAATACATAAATACGGTCGGGAGAACCCTCGTGCTTGAACAGGTCCTTAACGTCCTCACTGCCAATTTCATCGTGCCATTCCAGCACCTGACGCAACCAGGCAATCTTGGATTCGTAACTCTGCGTCGCCGCCGATGAGTCGCTACCCTTGTACTGCCAGTGGGCACAGATGCCGAACTCTGCCTCTTCATGCATATCGTAGGTGCGGATCTGGATCTCCACGATCCGGTGGCGAGGACCGATCACTGCCG
>JALNZZ010000053.1 GCA_023229065.1 Porticoccaceae bacterium | reverse complement strand
TAGCGCTATTGGGGCGCATTCCCTCCTCGCTGTCCTGAGCAGCGGCCAGCTTTGCCGAGAAGTCCTTGTAGAAGTTGTCCAGCACGTCCTTCCAGGCCAACTCGCCCTCGGCAATATCGTCCAGGTATTCTTCCATGCTGGCGGTAAAGCCGTAATCCATCAGGTCGGAAAAATTCTCTACCAAGCGGTCGGTGACGATATCGCCAATTTTTTCTGCATAGAAACGCTTGTTCTCCACCCGCACATAGCCACGATCCTGGATAGTGGAAATGATGGCCGCATAGGTGGAGGGACGACCGATACCGCGTTTTTCCAGCTCTTTGACCAGCGCCGCTTCACTGTAGCGGGCCGGTGGTTTGGTGAAATGCTGTTGCGGAACCAGGGCCAGCAAACGCAGCACATCGCCTTCCTTCACATCCGGCAATTCGCCGTCGTCATCCTTTTTGCGCTGCTGGGGCATGGCCTTGAGGTAACCGTCGAAACGGATGACCCGGCCCTTGGCACGCAACTGATAGTCGTTGTGCTCGATGGTCAAAGTGGTACTGGTGAATTGCGCCGGGGTCATCTGGCAGGCTACAAATTGTTGCCAGATCAATTGGTAGAGACGCTTGGCATCTTCTTCCGCACCGTCCAGGTCGCCGGGAGCAATGTCCACATTGGAGGGGCGAATCGCCTCGTGGGCCTCCTGAGCGCCGGACTTGCTGGAATAGCGGTTGGGCTGCTCCGGCAGATAGGCTTTGCCAAAGCGCTCCTGAATAAAGTTGCGACAGGACGCCACCGCCTCATCGCTGAGGTTGGTGGAGTCGGTACGCATGTAGGTGATGTAGCCAGCCTCGTAGAGGCGCTGCGCCAGCGTCATGGTCTTCTTCACACCGTAGCCGAGGCGCGTACTGGCCGCCTGCTGAAGGGTGGAAGTAATAAACGGCGCCGACGGCTTGGACTGGGTCGGTGTATCCTCGCGGGCAGTGATCCGGTACTCGCTGGCTTTGAGGTCCGCCAGCGCCTTGTCCGCCTCAGATTTGTTGAGGGGGCGAAAAGCCCGCTCCTGGTATTTCTTGACCTCGAAGCGAATCTTGTCCTCGTCGCTGGTTTCGGTGTCGGCGTGAACAGTCCAGAATTCTTCGGGAATAAAAGCGCGAATCTCCCGCTCCCGCTCCACAATCAAGCGCACTGCCACCGACTGCACACGACCGGCTGACAGTCCACGCGCCACTTTTTCCCACAACAGTGGGGACAGCATAAAGCCCACCACCCGGTCGAGGAAGCGCCGCGCCTGCTGGGCATTGACCCTGTTGGTGTCCAGCTCGCCCGGGTGCTTGAACGCCTCGGCAATGGCTTTCTTGGTGATTTCGTTGAACACCACCCGCTTGTAGCGGGAGTCATCGCCGCCGATAGCTTCGCGCAAGTGCCAGGCGATGGCCTCTCCTTCCCTGTCGAGGTCCGTGGCAAGATAGATGGCATCGGCGTCACGGGCGAGCTTTTTCAGTTCGCTGACAACCTTTTCCTTGCCGGGCAGGATCTCGTAGCGCGCTTTCCAACCCCGCTCGGGATCAATGCCCATACGGGCAACCAGCTGCTCCTTGGCCTTGCGGGCTTTGTGACGGGCCTTTTCCTCAGGGTTGAGCTTGCGCGTTTCAGCAGCCTGCCGGGCGCGCTCCTTGGGGTCTACCGCCTCGCCCTTGCCGGTTGGCAGGTCACGGATATGGCCGATACTGGACTTTACGACAAAGTCCTTGCCTAAATATTTATTGATCGTTTTCGCCTTAGCCGGCGATTCCACGATGACCAGAGTCTTGCCCATTTGCGTTTGGCTTCTCCGCTGTAACTAGCCCAAGCTCGACGTCCGCGAGCCCTCCTTATTTATTAAGAGCACACTTGCCCCGGACTTGGCAATGGCCTGCTGCGGAGACCCCCTATAAGTGGGGGTCGTCGGGGCGCGTCAAGAGATGAGGTGCAGGTGGAATCTTGCGCACCGGCACCAACAGAGCGGGAAACAACTCACCGAGCGCCTCAGCCAGCAATTCCACATCCCGCACCGCACCCGTTTCACTCCAGTAGGCCGACAACCCCTGGTCATCCACTCGCAACGCCACCACGCTTTCCGGTAGCGCAGCCAAACAGCGGCCGATAGCATCGTGTACTGGCGCCGGTGCAGAGTCGCGGTACCAACGCCAACCATCAAAAGGGGAAACATGCCCCCGTCGCTCGGAGCGCAACAAAGTCCAATACGCGGAGACTGAAGCCGTCCGACCCGCTTCATCGGTCAACAGCGGGCGCAGATAGCGCACCGCATCGGGGCTGCGATTCTCCCGTTCGGCATCTGCCTGCGGTACTATCTGAACCTTCAGGCCCAGCTGTAGCGCTCGGTTGCGGAAAGCGGTTATCCTTGCCAAGCCCGGTGATTGACGCAGCCAAAGCAGCGGTGAAATCACGAAGACAACGACCAAGGCTATCAACAGGTACTTTGTCAAACAGGTGCTCCAGGGGTGGCAAAAAGCCGAAGTCTGCGCGGCTGACAAACCCAAACATAAGAGAGGAGAAAGGGTGTGTCTTACTATCATCGTATTTTGGTCGGCTTAGATCTGTCCGCCGAATCCCAGCAGGTCATTGATCGTGTCAAGGCCCTGTTCGAGGGCAAGGATACCAAAATCAGTCTGGTTCATGTTCAGGAACCCTTGTCCTTCGCTTATGGCGGAGACATCCCCATGGATCTGAGCGAAATTCAGGATCAACTGGAAAATCAGGCCCTGCAGCGACTCGAAGAGTTCAGCAGGCAGCTCGGTGAGCTCGACGTAGACACCCATGTCATCATCGGCCAGCCCGCCAGTGAAATGCACCGTTTTGCCCGCGACAACAACGTCGACCTTATCGTGGTAGGCACCCACGGTCGCCACGGTCTGGCACTGATCTTCGGCTCCACTGCTAACGGTGTGCTTCACGGCGCGACCTGTGATGTCCTGGCAGTGCGAATCAAGGAAAAAGACTAACCTCGCTCCCTGATACCAAAGCGGTCCAGCCCCGGAACTCTCCGGGGCCTCACTTGCAAATCACTCTCTGGTGCCCAACAATCCGGACGTCCGTTGCCAGTCTTTCGCTATGCCCTACCTCATCACCACACTCACTTTTTGCCTCCTGCTATGCTTACAACCGGCACTCGCAGATACTCTGGAGGAACAGCGGGAGCGCTATCAACGCGCCACCGCCGCCCTTGCCCGCGGTGACGATGCCAGCTTTCGGCAACTGAAAGGCCAATTACAGAACTATCCGCTCTACCCCTACCTGGAGTACGCTGAATACAGCATCAAACTGGAGCGCACTGCGACCCGAGATATTCGTCGCTTTATCGATGTCAACGGCGATAGCCCCCTCGCTGGCCAGCTGCGCAGCCAGTGGCTGAACCATCTTCACGAGCATCAGCGAGATGACGACTTTATGGCGTTTTACGAAGACGCCAGTGCCACTATCGAGCAGCGCTGCCACTATCTTATGCTGCGTTACCAAGCAGGAGAGCGCGACACTGCAGTGGCCCGCGGGCTGGAGCTGTGGCAAGAAGGACGCTCCCAGCCCAATGCCTGCGATCCTTTCTTTGCCCACCTGATCGACGACGGCCATATCGATAACCGGGTGGCCTGGCGGCGCTATGTCGCCGCCGTACTCAACCACGATTATCACCTCGCCACCTACGTCACACGTTTTTTTACCAATGACCGCTACCGCAGTCTGGCCGATGCCTTGATGTCGATAGATCGTCAGCCCACCAGTCTCGGCAATCACCGGCTGTTCGACGACCCTCTGTTTAGCGAATATAGCGCCGAAATTCTCGACGTCATCGCCCACGGACTCACCCACTTGGCGAGCAGCGACGCCCCCCGTGCCCTCGGTTACTGGAACCGCTACCACCAGAGCCACACCTTTAGCTCTGAGGCGGAAAGCCGCGTCGTTAACACCTTGGTGCGCCAACTGTTCCGGCAGGGCCATACTCATGCCGCCGACACTCTGCTCCGAGAATCGGTAACCCTGGTCCCTCCCGCCACCCTGGACTGGCGCTTGCAACAGGCCATACGCGCCGGCTTGTGGGGCACGGTTCTGGAATGGAGTGAGCGACTACCCGATACCCTGGCGGACAGCAGCCGCTGGCGTTACTGGCGCGCCCGTGCCCTGGAGCTGACAGGCCAGGGCGAACAGCGCCGTACCGAGATCGAAACCACCTATCGTGCGCTAGCCACCGAACGCAATTTCTACGGCTTTTTAGCCAGCGAAAAAGTGGCCGCCCCCTACGCGATGCAACATGTGCCAGTCCCCGTCACAGACAGCGAAGTAGAAGCACTGGCCACCACCCCGGCCTTTCGGCGCATCGCCGAACTGCATCATCACGGCGACCTGGTGCCTGCTCGACGCGAATGGAACTTTCAGCTGCGCGGAGAACCCGCCCAAGCCTGGCTGACGGCTGCTCGCCTCGCCCAGCACTGGCAGTGGCACCACCAGGCCATCACCAGCATGATTCAGGCCAGTTACTGGGATGATGTGGATATTCGGTTCCCGCTGGCCTACCGACAGCACTTTGAGCAGCAGGCCCAAGCTAACCAGATACCTCTGCATTTGCTGTTTGCGCTCTCTCGCCAGGAAAGCTCCTTCGAGCCAACTATCGTCTCCCCCGCAGGAGCGCGCGGTCTGATGCAGCTGATGCCCGCCACGGCCCGCGAAACAGCGCGCCGCCATAACATCCCTTATCGCGGCACCAGCGACCTCAATGACCCCCAGCGCAACATTCAGCTGGGCAGCCACTACTACCGACAGATGCTCGATCGCTACGAGGGCAACCGCATCCTCGCCAGCGCCGCTTATAATGCCGGCCCCTCCCGCGTCGATGGCTGGTTGCGGCAGACCGCCGGCACCCTGCCTTTCGATGCCTGGATCGAGGTAATTCCCTTTGTGGAAACCCGCAACTATGTTCAGAATGTGCTGGCTTTTTCCATTATTTTCGCCCATCACCTAAATTCCGCAGAACCGATGCTAGACCCCGCAGAGAAAGCACGAAGACTCTAATTTTGGCTTGCGTCTGGTCGACTCGCATCTAGAGAGTTTTCTTATGGACTTCGACACTATCCTTGCCGATATCGAGCAGGAACGAGCTACCAGTGACGCTGCTGGCTTGGTGGATATCGGTCTCAATCTCACCAGTGACCGCTTCGACGCCGATCGGGAGGAGGTGCTGGCTCGCGCCCGGGAAGCCGGAGTCGATTTCTGGCTCCTCACCGGTACCAGTGTGGCGGTGAGTGAGCAGGTAATCCAGCTGTGTCAGCAGTTCGACAGCGAGCACACTGGCCGCCTGCGCTGCACCGTAGGTGTACACCCCCACGAAGCGGATCATTACACCTCCAGCACCAGTACCCAACTGCTGGCCCTGGCACAGGAAAATTCCGAATGGGTGGCAGCCATCGGTGAAACCGGCCTCGACTTCAACCGCAACTTCTCTACTCCCGCCGCCCAGGAGTGCGCCCTCGAAGCTCAGCTGGAGTTAGCCGCACAGTTACAGCTGCCGGTCTTCCTCCATGAACGAGAGGCCGCTGAACGCCAGTGGCAAATCCTGCGCAGCTGGCGAGACCACCTCCCCGCGGGTGCAGTACTGCACTGCTTTACTGGCGACCGCCGCGCCCTGTACCGCTACCTCGATATCGATCTCCACATCGGCATCACCGGCTGGATCTGCGACGAACGCCGTGGCCAAGAGCTGCAACGCCTGGTGAGAGATATCCCCCTCCAACGCTTGATGATCGAAACAGACGCTCCCTGGCTGACACCCCGCACCCTGACTCCCAAGCCCAAAAATGGCCGCAACGAGCCGGCCTTTCTGCCAGAAGTCCTGCGGGTAGTGGCGGAGCATCGACCCGAAAGCGTGGCAGAAATTGGACGCGCAACCCGGGCTAATGCCTTGCGGATGTTTTGGCCGCATCAGACCGCTCCTTGAGCCCCACCCCTCAAATCCCCCATAATGCCGGGCCACACACCAACAGGACTCCCTCATGACCGTCAAACAAAACGCCGTCGTCTCCATCCACTACACTGTGCGCGATGAAGATGGCGTTCAGCTCGACTCCTCCGAGGGACGGGACCCCCTTGTCTATCTACATGGGGCACACAATATTATCCCCGGCCTGGAGCTGGCTCTCGAAGGCAAGAAAGTTGGCGAGCAGCTACAAATCAGCATTGCGCCTGAAGAAGCCTATGGCGAGCACCTCGACCACTTGGTGGAATCAGTACCTTTACAAGCCTTTGGTGAGCAGCCCGTGGAAGTTGGCATGCGATTCGAAGCACAAACCGAGCAAGGCCCACTCTCTGTGGTAATCACCGCCATCGACGGCGAACATGTAACAGTAGATGGCAACCACCCCCTGGCGGGCAAGCCTCTCAGCTTCGATGTCACCATCACCGACATCCGCGACGCCAGCGCCGAAGAAGTGGCTCACGGCCATGCCCACGGTCCCGGCGGACACCACCACTGATTCGCTGTTGACGCTACCCCCGTCATGGCCAGTTATTGGCTGTTCAAGACCGAGCCCGCTGAATACAGCATCACCGATCTGGCGGGGGAACCCGGCGCCACCGTGCGCTGGGATGGCATCCGCAACTACCAGGCACGCAATCATCTGCGTGATGATATCGCCAAGGGTGACCAAGTACTGATTTACCATTCCAGCTGCAAGGTACCCGGCATCGCCGGTACTGCCAAAGTGGTGAGTGCGCCCTACCCTGACCCATCACAGTTCGACCCCAACAGCCCCTACTACGACGCTAAAAGCAGCGTTGGGGCGCCGCGCTGGTTCTGTGTGGATATCTGCCACCAATCCAGCTTTGATAACGTTATCCCTGTTTCCCGACTGCGGACAGTACAGGCACTTGCCGAGATGGTGCTGTTCCGGCAGGGCAGGCTGTCGGTTCAGCCAGTGAGCGAGGGTGAGTGGCAAATCCTTGTGGAGCTGGGGCTACACAAGCGGCACCCTGTGCCCGTACAGGAGTAAAGCGAAGATGCCGAAAATTCTTCTGTTGGTGCTGGTGGTCTTCGCTGCCTGGTACGGCTGGCGACACCTGAACACCCTGGGCCCACAAGAACGGCGCCGCGCTATCTGGGTATGGGGCTCCGCCGCTCTGCTGGTTATCGCCGTAATCCTGGTCGGAACCGGGCGCATGCACTGGGTGGGAGCCGCACTGGCTGCGGCCATCCCCCTGCTTAAGTTTGGCTTTAGCGTTCTTTTCAGGGCCTTGCCGCTACTGGGGTTGTGGCAGCGCAAGCACGGGCCATCGCGGGTGAGAACCAAGGGTCTTGAAGTCACCTTCAACCTGGCTACTGGCGAGATGGACGGCGAGCTGTTCACCGGACCCCATGAAGGACAGCGTCTGAGCGCACTGGACGAGCAACAGCTGAGAGAACAGTTTAACCACTTCCAGGCTAACGATCGTCAATCGGCGCTACTGTTGCGAGCCTACTTGCTGCGCAAGGGATTTGCTGGCTATGGCAGCAACGGTTATGGAGCAGGAGACAGCAACAGCAGAGCTGTGGCTGGAGAAGAAATGGGCGAGGAGCAGGCTTTTCAAGTATTAGGACTCAAGCCCGGTGCCAGCCGCGAGGAGATTATCCAGGCCCACAAGCGGCTGATCCAGAAGCTGCATCCGGATCGCGGCGGCAACGACTATCTGGCGGCAATGATCAATGCCGCCAAGGATCGCTTGATTTAGCTCACCTCAGTAATCGTTGAGCGCCACTCGCAATGTATCACCGGGCCGGATGCGGTTTTTGTCGTTCAGCGTGTTCCAGGCCAACAATTCCTTTTCCGTGCGATTGAAGCGCTTCGCAATACCCCACAGCGAATCTCCCGGCTGAATCACATAGATACCGTTGTCACCCGCCCCAGCAGTGGAGGCCACACGGGTATCCACATCGACACGTCCAGGCAAACGCAAGGTCCGACCGGCTCGAATATTGTGATCCTTAAGGCCATTGAGGGCCATCAACTCCCGTACTGACACTTTATAGCGCTTGGCAATATGGGACAGAGTTTCTCCACTGGCAATGCGGTGCAATACATCCGGTTGCTGATAGGCATAACGTTGGGCGGCGGGAATGGATGCTACTAACTGGGCCAGCGGCTGGCTGAGCTGGTGGCGAGGAAACTTCACGGTATAGCCGTGTGGAATACGCTTTTCACCGTTCCACACCGGCGCCAGCAAAGCCGGGTTATAGCGGCGCAGAGTCTCGACACTGGTGCCCATGGCCCGGGCCAGAGTGGGTACATCAAGATACTCTTGCAGGGTAACACGATCGTAGTCGATGGGCTTTGCCATGGCGATAGGGCCGAAGTATTTTTCAGCGTTGCGATCCACTTCCAGCGCCGCCAGGAACGACACATAGAAGTTGCGTGAAGCAAAGCCAAAGGCGGGACCGCGATATTCACGCACCAGGCGGGCGATATCCGTGGTCCCCATAGCACTGGCAGCACGACTTACGCCATTGACGCCGTGATTGTAGCCAGTGAGGGCCAGAGGCCAGGTACCGGTAATCCGAAAGTTGTTCTTGAGCAAGCGCGCTGCTGCATCGGTAGATACGTAGGGATCAAGACGCTCATCCATCAGGTGATCAACGGTCATGTACTGCTTGGCGGTAGCAGGCATGAACTGCCACATGCCTGCCGCTGCAACCCGTGAGTACACGCCAGGATTGAAAGAGGATTCCACATGGGGCAGCACCTCCAGCTCCTGGGGCAGCCCGTATTCTGCCAGGGTACGGCGAATATGATCGCGCCATTGCCCTGAGCGAACTAGCCCCTCCCGAAAACGGTTCGACTGGCCAAGCTGGAAGCGTATTTCTTCAGCGGCCTGACGAAAGCGTTGGTTATCAGTTCCCTTGGGCCAGGCATTGAGAGCTTTCTGCTCCTCGGCGCTCAGCTTGCTGCGCTTGCCAGCAGCAAGCTGCTGTAGCGCGTTCTGGTAACGGCTGCGCGCCTGATCAATGACTTTCTGGCGTTGCTCCCTGGAAGCGTGAGCGGGCAGCTCCACCTGCTCGTAAATCACAGCCAGATTCCACGGGTCGTGCAATAGCCCGCTGTTGGTATCAACTTCGGTATAGATTTTTACCCAGAAATCGACATCGCGCTGCAGCTCTGCAGGACGAGGAAAAAGTCCCTCGGCCAGAGACAAGCTGGAAAAGCCCAAGACAACGAGAGATAGAATCAAACGGACCATGATTATTATGAATCTCACACAAGTGATATTTGCTGATCTTATAACAAATTCAGGCCGGAGAGAGAAGCTCTGCCCAAACCTCTCGCCATTTCTACCGCCATCGACTCAGGCTTCTTCTACCCACCAGAGGGCACTGGCGCGATCAACAGGCGCAGAGCCCTCACGGCCTGCGCTTGTACTTGCCGCCGGCATCCCGCTAAAATGCCCGCCCGATGATCGTGCCCTCCTCTTCGTCCCGGTGGCACAGCTGGATAGCGCGGCCCCCTCCTAAGGGGCAGGTCGCAGGTTCGAATCCTGCCCGGGACGCCAAATCGAAGTCCACGACAGTCCCATAAAATCCACTAAAGCCCGGTTTTACCGGGATTTTTCTTGCCCAAGCATCTACCAGCGTCCATAATAGTCCAGAGGATGCCCCCACAATCCAGCCATCAAAGGGGGCATTTTTGGGGGCACATATCCACGCTCTAACTCTTATGCCCCCAATGAGCATTCTCTGGGAGGCATCACATGGCACTGACAGACACCAAAATCAGAACACTCAAAGCTGGGATGAAGCCAGCTGGCACTGATAGCACCGGCAAGCTGGTGTACGAAGCCACCACCAGGCCCTACAGAGTCACGGACGGCAAGGGGTTATACATTGAGGTCCACGCCAACGGGTCGAAGTATTGGCGCTTCAAGTATCGGGTGAGTGGTAAGGAAAGCCGCTTGGCCATTGGCACCTATCCAGAAGTATCGCTAGCACAAGCCCGCCAAGCCCGGGATGAAGCCCGCGCCCTGCTGGCTCAGGGGGTCGACCCGAACCAGCACAAGAAAGCCGCCAAGGCAGCAAAACAGGAAGCCAGCGCCAACAGCTTCAAGGCGGTAGCACTGGAGTGGCTGGAGAAGCGTGGCAAGAAATCCACGACAGGGGACGAACGACTTCACCGGATACTAGAAAAGGATCTGTTTCCCGTCCTAGGTTCCCGACCCATTGGCGAGATCACCCCGCCCGAGCTGTTGAAAGCCTTGCGCCGTATCGAAGCCCGGGGTGCCCTGGCCACCGCCAAGAAAGCCCGCCAGGAGGCCGGTCAAGTATTCCGCTACGCTGTTGCCACCGGACGCGCCGAACGTGACCCTTCCATTGATCTGAGAGGCGCCCTTCAAGCACACACCGTCAAGCACTTCGCCGCTCTCACCACCCCCAAAGATGTGGCCATCCTGATGGCAGCCATCAATGACTATCAGGGCACTCCGGTGGTATCCGCTGCTCTGAAGCTTTCCCCACTGCTGTTCTGCCGCCCCGGCGAATTGCGGCACCTGGAGTGGTCGGAAGTGAATATGGATGAACAGCTAATAGAGCTGCCCGCTTCCAAGATGAAGACAAGTGAACCTCACATAATCCCCCTGAGCGACCAGGCTTCGGCCATTCTCGAAGGGCTTCACCCGCTCACTGGCAATGGGCTGTATGTATTCCCCAGCGCCCGGGGCAGAAGCCGCCCTCTCTCCGAGAATGCTGTACGGGTTGCCCTGCGCTCCCTAGGATACACCAATGAGCAAATGACTCCCCACGGATTCCGTGCCATGGCCCGCACCCTCCTGGATGAAGTGCTGGGGTTTCCAGTGGACTGGATCGAGCACCAACTAGCCCACGCCGTCAAGGATGCCAACGGACGAGCTTACAACCGTACCCGGCACCTCGAACAGCGCCAGCGGATGATGCAAACATGGGCAGACTACCTTGATGGGTTACGTCAGGGATTGGACAACGTGATTCCTTTTCGGGCTTCTCAATGATGGCCTTCTGCACCCCCAACACCGCACCTCTCTCACCCCCCTGAAAAAACGTGGGAACAGTGGGAACGTGGGAACATTTCATATAAGACATTGATAATAAAGGGGTTAAACCGTTCCCACAAAAGCGTGGAGCTGTTCCCACGGAAAAGTTGTGGGAACATATGAAGTGCACCATCTTGGAACTATTTAGCCCGCCCCGTATCATGACGGATAAATGACACCCTCTGCGGCTCCCGTGGTGAACTTACCCTTTGGGTGCGGTGTTGTTTGGCTCTTTGTGGGATGGCATAGGACGGCATGAACAACAGAACTACTTGGAAATCCTCCTTTTCGATCACCCCACCCAAAGGGTTGCCCGCTGGCGTCCGTGAAGCAGCCCGGCAATTGGAAATCCACATTCCTGACGAATTCTTTTGGCGTGAAGGAGAAGGCAAAGCCGCCAAGATCTTACTGGAAAGCGCTGCGATGGTTTCCATTTGGCGCCATCTGAGTGGATTCATTGAGCCCCATTGGTGGTACATGCTGCTTGTGGATGTTTTTATCGAGCCGTTCGGCTGGCTGGAGAAGCCATTCCACGAAGAAGAGGAGGCACAACGAAACGCTTTACACTATGCCCGTGTCGCGGCATATGCTTTTGAGTTGATGGAACTACTGGATACCTGCCCCATGGAGGGGCGACCCGGCCACCTGTTTGAAGTTGATGAGCTGATAGAAAGGAGTGACCTCAAGAAGGATTTATTAAGGCTGGTCTCTCTGACCACTGCTTGCGAATGGCCAAAGGTTGAATATGCCGAACAGTACGGCCCACCAGAGAAACGCCCATCGTCTTTCGTTTGGGGCGATTGCCGGAATGCGGAAAGATTCACCTTGTGGAGACCTTCAAAAGCCAAGGACAGACAGAACTGTATCGGCGCTGAATACAACGGCTTTGAATTCTACAGCTACATTTACAAGCGGAATCCACGATATTACGACAGGTTCAAAGAGTCGCCCCCTTACGATTACAGCACCGGCGAAGACCGGGAAATATTTCTAAAAAAAGATGACCCCATCCCACCCCTTTTTGAGCCGGTTCACTTTCCTGAATATTCGACGGCGACCATTAAAGCCAACACCAAACATATGGGCTACTTAAAGCAAGTCATAAAAGAACTAGACAGCTTTTCGTCCGACACCCTTGGCCGTCCGCCCAGGGCTCGGGGCGGAGAAAAAAGCAACGGGAGGGGACGAAACAGCCCCCTATGGCTGGACATAGAACATTACGAAGTGCTGTTAGGTGTGTTGTTTCCAGGAATAGACATCTCTGCCAGCCAAATAAGGCGAGAACTGAATAAAGGAACCCCCTCCTCGGCTAAAACATAATTTCCCGAAATTTTCGGAAAACGGAGTTTTGAGAGCTCCCCCTCAAGCTGGATACCCTTTGGCTGAACTTCAGCAACTCAAGAGGAATATCCATGGCACCAAGCACACAACCCAAATTGCTACGCCTTCGCCAGATCATTGGCGATCCGAACGCGACCCCACCCATCGAGCCCCTGATTCCTGTTGGCCGCTCCACTCTGCTGGGGTGGGTGCAAGACGGGAAATTCCCACTACCAAACAGGATTGGCCGTTGCACGGTCTGGCGCTATGACGATGTGCGCATGTTCATCGACAGCGGTGGCGTGTGGCCTCCGAGAAATAACAGCGACAAGGGGGAAGCCGCATGAAAAAAAAGAGCCAGCACCAGGCCAGCCCTCAAGAATTTACGTACAAGCATGATACACCACGCGAACCCGGCGCCACAAAGCTGTGGCGGATCATCGGCGCAATATCCCATTTGCAAGTG
>JALNZZ010000052.1 GCA_023229065.1 Porticoccaceae bacterium | reverse complement strand
CTACTAGTTACATAATGGATATGCTGTTAGTAATTGGCCGTATTCATCTAACCTGTAAGGGAACAATATGAAGGGAAATGAGACATTTTATTCCATTCCTTGGGAAGACCTTCCGCCGACTCACTATGTGGACAATCGAATTTTTTGCGACCAAAAAATTTTCGATATCGAGCAGCGCACCATTTTCTCCAAGGTATGGAAATTCGTTTGCTGCGAATCCGAACTCGCTGGCACAAATGACTTCCGTACCACCACGGTAGCGGGCGTTCCGCTTCTTATTGTACGCGGACCGGATGCGAAGATTCGCGCGATGGTCAATTCCTGCTCGCATCGCGGAGTAAAGCTGGTCGAAGAGCCCGCGGGCAACGCGCGCAAGTTTGAATGCCTGTTCCATCGCTGGACCTATGATGCGCGCGGCAGATGCATCGATATTCCGCGCGAAGAGGGTTATGCATGCGTCAAAATTGACAAGGCGCAATGCGGTCTCAAGCAGGTCCGATGCGAATCCACGCGCGGCTTGGTGTTCGTGAACCTCGACGATGATGCGGCCCCGCTCGAAGACTACCTGGCGGGATGCCTTTCCGTGTTTGACGATGTCTTCGGCCAAGTGGAGCTTGAAGTCTTACATTTCCATGAGCAGGTGCTCGATACCGATTGGAAGCATTGGCAGGAGACGAACATGGAGCTCTACCATGAATATCTGCATGTGCTCAATCGGAAGACCGGCATGATCGATCCTGCCTATTTCAATAGAGCTTGGCATGCGTTTGAAAACGGCCATATGGCGGTCGATCCGCTCATCATCCAGTACGAGAAAATGCAGGGCAGCGCCTCGCGCGAAGAGCAAACGCTGCCCGGATTGAAGCCGAATGAAATTCGCATTCTGGATATTTTCCCCGACGTCATGCTCAACTGCCGCGCTTCCGTCCTGCGGATCGACACACAGATTCCGCTAGCGGCAGGAAAGACCTTGGTCCAATTCCGCGGTCTGGGCGTCAAAGGCGAACCGGAACAGATGAGACGCCAGCGCATCCGGGACCACGCCGAATTCTGGGGGCCATTCGGCAGGAATCTGCCCGAAGATGCCCTGGCGACGGAGAGGCAGAAGGAAACCATGGGAAAAGCCTCCAAATACTCTCTGATGGCCAGGGAGGAAAACCGCTTGACCCAGGATGACTTCCCAGTTCGCGAGTTCTATCGCCAGTGGGAACGTCTTACAGGTTTGCGCGCGGCTTCCGCTTCGATGCTCCCTGAATAGCTGACACGAACCTCTGAAGGAGACGATATGGTACAAACTCATGCAATACCACCGGTCCGGATAACTGAAGCGCCACTTTCCACAGAACCGTTGGAGGCGATACGACGGGTCATCGAACGAGGCTGCCAATTGCTCGACGCCGAAAATTATTTCGAATGGCTAGCCACTTGTGCGGATGACCTCGAGTACTCCATCCGCGCTTATAGCCCTGAAATCCGTAATGAAGTCACTTGGCTCGAAAAAGACCATAAGGGGTTGGAGGTGCTCTTCAAGCAGCTGCCCATGCACGAAAGCTACAAGGGCCAGTTCAGGAGAATACTTGGCTGGACTGGCTCGGCCGGCCACGACCCGGCAAAGCGGATATTCGCCGTGGAAAGCAGTTTGTGCGTCTACCACACCGACCTGCATGGCGCATCAGTGCTCTACTGCACCGCAAAATACCGGGACAATTTCCGCTTTGAGTCCGGCGTGCCCGTCATGTGCTCAAGGATGGTGCTGATGGACACGCGCAGATTACCCTTCGGATCCCATATTCCGATTTAGGGCTGCTGTCGCGTCAACGCTGTTGCATCAACATACATAGACCGAAAAGGCAATTTTTTGACAAAGGAGACAATATGTACACAACGATACTCAAACAACCGGTTGCGGGCTTTTTCCTGACCGTGCGTAGGCGCCGGAATTCCCTATTGGGCCTGCTGGCAATCTCATTCGCGGCATGGAGCGCCAGCGCGGCAGCCGAAACCGTATTGCGCCTATATACCTATCCGCAAGGAACCTATGGCCAGGTTTCCGGGGTCACGCTGCAGAAGCTGATTGCGAAAAACAGCAAGTCGCTGCGCATTGAGTCTCTGCCTGCCGCCGGACGGGAACTGTATGCAGACTATGCGGATGCATCGCCCGAGAAGCGCAAGCTCATGATCCTGCAGATGTCCCACATCGAACCTGTTCTTGGCGAAAAAGGCCAGATGCCTTGGGCCAAGCCGGTGCCGCGCATGAAAGCGTTGATGACCTTTGCGCCGAATAGCGCCGTGGCCATGTACACAAATGACCCGTCGGTCAAGACCATCTATGATCTCGCCGGCAAAAAAGTGGATTTGGGCCTGCCCGGATCCTATGGCTACAACACGCATGCTCCACTGTTCACCGCGGCCGGCCTCATGCAAAAAATCCAGCTATTACCCAGCGTAAGCACCAATCAGGGCTGGCAGCGGCTCGGGGACAAGGTGGTCGACGCAACCAGCGCAGGCATCATCAATATGCGTCTTTTGCCGCCCGGTCCATCGGATATTGTAAAGAAAAATAAGATATATCAGGTCCATGTGCCGCAAGAGTTGTTTAAGAAGGCCCAAGACACGACCGGTGTGCCGCTGTTGCCGCTTCCGGTAAAGAAAGGCGCATTCAAGGAAAGCTATGCGCTTGATTATGAAGTCGCGCGCGAGGACTCCGGCACGCTGGCACCGGCCTTCACGCCGGGATTCTGGGTGTCCGCGGACATGCCGGATGAGATTGCCTATGAAATCATCAAAACTGCGCTGAAAAATATTGATCAGTTCGGAAACGACCACGCGCTGGGCAAGCTGCTCAAGGAACAAATCGGGCACATGACTGTTCCGCAGGCCGAATTCCATCCGGGCGCGCGGCGCGCATACCAGGAACTGGGGTTCAGCTATGGACTGGAGGGCATTAAAGCACACACCAAGCAGTGAAATGCAGGAAGCCTGTTCCGGATTCGTCAACAATTCTTTAAACAAGGACCGGCACACAAGAGCTGAAGAGACATTTAATGAAAAATTGGAAATTAACGATTGCGGAATTGAAATGGACCGAGAAGGCATTGGCGGCGTTAGCTCTTGTCTATGTGGGATTTCATTTCTTGAACCTGTTCATGACTTTCGGGCCGATGGGCTCGAAAGTTATTCACATCTCCATGGGCATCGGCGTGCTGACGCTTGACCTGCTGCGCCGGCATTCAGGCCGGTCCATGAAGATTGTCGCGGCCTTTGCATGGGTGTCCGTGCTCGCGGCATCCGCTTACTTTCTGTCCGATCAGATCGGCGTATTGACCCGATATGGCTTCGCCTCTCCTCCCGACATGCTGGCCGGAGCGGTTCTCGTATTCTGGATGTTTTTTCTGACCGGGCTTTACTTCGGCGTTCCTTTTGCGGTCATCGGCATTGTTTTTTTCGTCTATGCCTATCTGGGAAGCTATTTGCCTGCGCCTTTGACCGCGCCTGCGTTAGACTTGCTGAGGGTGACTTCAAAGCTGACGGTAGGCGCGTTGGGGGACGTCGTTGAGTTAAGCGTCACAATCATTTTCTTGCTATTAGTCTTCGGAACCTTCCTACAGGCGTCCGGCGCCGGTGCATTCATCTGGCGGGTCGCAGGCAATTTGGCACGCCGTATTGGCGGCGGGACCGGAGCGCTTACGGTGGTATCTAGCGGCCTGGTGGCTAGCTTTACTGGTGTTGGCGTGGCCGGTGTCGGCATTACGGGGCCGATTGCGATCCCGCTGATGAAACGCGATGGGTATACGTCCGAGCAGGCCGCCGCAATCGAGGCGATAGCGTCTACCGGCGGGCAGATCACGCCGCCGATCCTGGGAATGGTGGCGTTCCTGATGGCCGATTTCATCGGCGTGCCCTACGCCAGGGTTGTTCTGGCAGCCATTATTCCTGCGGCGCTTTTTTATATGGGGCTGCTGCTTTTCGTAGTCTTGATTTATCGCAGGAATGGCGGACAAGGGCAAATTCAAGGAGAAGCCCATGCCGGCCCGGCGCATGGATGGATCAAGGTTAGCATCAGTTTTCTTTTTCCGATCGCGGTGATCGTCGCCCTCATCATCGCTGGCATGTCGGTCCAGCTGGCGGTGTTCTGGTCTATCGTCGCCATCGCGGTGCTGGCGCTCATATTCCGCCTCGAGCGCGATCCGAAGGTTTGGCTGCATGCCGTATTAGAGGCAGCCATCAATGGAGCGGCGCTTGGAATGGCTTCCGGTGTGCTCGATGTCGTGATGGCCTCGCTGGACATTACACAGCTCGGGATGATCGTCGGCTTTATTGTTAGCCAGATCGGCGGCGCCAGCGTGCTGGCGAATTTCCTCCTGGTGCTGGTGGCCGCGTATGTGATGGGTATGGGCATGCCGGGCGTTGCGGTGTATACGGTACTGGCCGTCACCTTGGCTCCGGTGTTGATCAGCCTCGGGGCTGAGCCATTGATGGCGCATTTCCTGATCATGTACATGACCATTCTTTCCAACTTCACGCCGCCGGTCGCGTCAACGCTGATGCTTACGGCGCGGATCGCGGGAGCGAATTATATGCGCGCGGGTCTGGAGGCCATGAAGGCTGGAGCAGGGTCAATTCTGTTGCCTTTCTTCCTCTTTTCCTATCCGGCTCTCCTGTTGCATGACGCATCGCTGGGAGCCGTTCTGGAAGCGGTAATAGTTACGTCGGTAAGCATTTTCCTGTTGACGGTAAGTTTGCTGGGATGGCTGGGGCGCCCGATATCCATGTTCGAAAGGGTACTGCTTGCCTTGCCGCCGATAATCGCATGGAGCGCGGGATTTGCCGGTATAAGGTCGACCTACTGGGCCGCGGTAGCCGTATGCCTTGCAGCCTTCATCTGGTCGGTTTTTGCCGGGTATCGTACGCGGCAAAAACCGATTGCTGCACGAGCCATGGAGATGGAGCGCATATGAAAAAGGAGATTGCACTGCCGAACTGCCGCCCCGATCGTGCTCGCGCCACGGTCCCGGTCACGATCGAAACGGAGCATAACTCATATAAGGTGGATGTTGCGGCAGGTGACCTGATTCTCCACGAGGCCTTGCGTGCCGGAGTTCCATTGGCGTATTCGTGCGCGAGCGGAACCTGCGGAACCTGCGTGGCGCAGGTGATGGAAGGCGCGTTGGAGAATCGCTGGCCAGACGCGCCCGGCCTTTCAGCAAGGATGCGTCAAGGCGGCCGGGTTCTGTTGTGCCAGTCTGCCGCATTCGTTCCGACCCGGTTGCGTACGGCCGAAAGCGCAGTTAACAGACACGGGCCGTTGCACACGCCGGATTATTGCTCCGCACACGTGCTAAACAAATCCTGGCTTGCGCCGGGCGTCACCGAGCTGCAGCTGCAGCTCGATCGCGGCCTGCTTTTTACGCCCGGGCAATTCATTCTGGTCTGGTTTCAAGGCTTGAACGGGCCGCGCGCGCTCTCGATTTCAAATACCGATCATTCCCCTGTAGACCAGGTTCGCCTGCTAGCAAAACCCCGAAAAGGAAGCGAGCTCGATGCGTTGCTGGGGTCTGATAGCGTGATCGGCATGCCGCTACGGCTATTCGGCCCGCTGGGATCAGCATGTCTTGAAGATGGCGCGGCTTACGATGACATCACCTGCATCGCTGGAAGTACCGGGATAGCGCCTATGCTTCCAATCATGTTCGAGTGGGCGCGTCAGGGTGCGCCGGGTTCCATGCAGCTTATCTACGCGGCGCGCACGCGCGAAGACGTGTTTCTGCTGGAGGAGATTGAGCACATAGTGAAACGTTCCGGCGGCCATTTGAAGGCGATCATTGCTTTATCCGAGCCGCGCAACGACGACGTTGATGTTCTGCGCGAGCAAGTCCGCGACTTTGCACAGGTTTTTGCCGGCTATGCGCACGACGCGGTTCGCGAGCTGGCAAGCGCCAAGCCACTGGGCGGCATTGCGTTTGTCTCGGGGTCGAAGCCGATGGTGCAGGCGACGGTTAAAGCGCTGATCTTGCACGGCAAGTTGAGCCCAACAGCAATTCGTTCCGATGATTTTTGTTGAAAGGATAAATGCAATGCCCTGGAAGAAAGTTTGTTCTCTTAATGAACTTGAGCAGAATCAGATCATGGAATTTGATGTGGACGGAACGCCCGTGGCGGTAGTCCGCGGCGACAACCAAACGGTAGTAATTCCTCCGATGTGCCCGCATTTGGAGGAACCACTAAGCCAAGGAATCTGCGATGGTCAGACACTGACGTGCCACAAACATTTATGGCAATGGAATCTCAAGACCGGCGAGCCGTTGGGGCTGGCGCAAAAACCGCTGAAACGCTACGACAGCAAGGTTGAGGGGGAGCTGCTTTTTGCGTTGATAGATCAGGAAATTCTATACGACTATGAATGAGCCAACATTGCTGAAGAGGCCGGCTGTGATCGTCCGTAATCGCAGGTCTTGCGATTAACTTCAGAACTCGCCGACATGAAGAGCTTACCAGCAATTGATAGCGGGGCAGGGGCGACAAACTGCCGTCATGCGATCCGACTGCTGCAGACGGGCGAAGCCTATGTTTGCAGTAGTGCGGAGACATTGTTGCAGGGCATGGCACGCATTGGCAAAAAGGGCATTCCGGCTGGATGCCTGAACGGCGGCTGCGGCGTGTGCAAGGTTGTGATTCGCTGCGGCACCGTCCGCAAAGCCGGTGCGATGAGCCGTGCACATATTTCCGAGGAAGAGGAGACTCAGGGAATAGTGCTGGCCTGCCGCGTCATGCCCGTCAGTGCGATCGACCTGGATGTCATCGGCAAGATGAAAAAGGCGGTAACCCGAACCCTTTGGGGAGGAAACGCCGTTTGAAGTGAAGCATGAAGCAGGCCACGCCGGTTTTCGCGCAAGAGCCGGTGTGATACCGTGGATCGATGGTAGATAGATACAAGTAACGAGGAGACTGAAATGGGTGTAATGAGAATAGGCCACGTCAACATTCGCGTAATGGACATGGAAGCGGCACTCAAGCATTACCAGAATGTTGTAGGTATGAAAACCACGCACAAGGATGCCAAAGGCAATGTCTATTTGAAGTGTTGGGATGAGTGGGACAAATACTCGCTGGTCCTCACGCCGTCGGAACAGGCGGGTATGAACCATGTCGCGTACAAGGTCGAGAAGGAAGCCGACCTCGATATGCTGAAACAGCGGATCGAGGCTTACGGCATCAAGACTGAAATGCTGGAAGCGGAGAGCCTGCCCTTTGTCGGCCGCATGCTGCAGTTTGTGCTGCCCAGCGGCCACGACATGCGCTTGTATGCAAAAAAGGAATGTGTCGGCACCGATGTTGGATCGACCAATCCAGACCCATGGCCAGACGATCTGCGCGGCGCTGGCGCCCATTGGTTGGATCATGTGCTGCTGATGTGTGAAATGAATCCTGAAAAAGGCATCAACAAGGTGGCAGACAATACCCGCTTCTTCATCGAAGTGCTCGGATTTTTTCAGACTGAACAAATCCTGGTCGGTCCGGGCGGTGCAATCCAACTGGCGTCGTTTTTGTCGTGTTCCAGCAAGCCGCATGACATCGCGTTTGTCGGCGGCGACCGGCCGGGGATGCATCACCTGTCGTTCTTCCTCGATTCGTGGCACGACATTCTAAAGGCGGGCGACATCATGGCAAAAAACCGCACTCGCATCGACGTGGCGCCAACCCGGCACGGCGTTACGCGCGGCGAGACCATCTATTTCTTTGACCCGTCGGGCAATCGCAATGAAACCTTCGCCGGATTGGGTTACCAGGCACAGCGAGACAAGCCAATTATTACGTGGACGGAAGAACAGGCCGCCCGCGGCATCTTCTATCACACCGGCGTCCTGGACGAAAGTTTTACTACCGTATACACCTGATCGCAGGCAATCGAAATGCCGTGACCTTCCCGCCGCAGCGGCAGCCGTTCGGTGCCGCTGTGCACGGCCGAGACGCGGCATGTTTGTATCGGTTGCGAACTATGGACGTCAACAATATGGGTCGTCATGAATGGGCTGGAGAAAAAATGAATCATGAACCTGGCGTGCCGCGGCTGACTTGGGAGGCGGCGCATCTCGCGGTCCAGGCCGCGGTGCGCCAGGCGCTGGAGCTCGGCGCCAGAATCAACGTATCGGTGGTCGACGCCGGGGGCGTTCCGCTGGCCTTTCTTCGCATGCCTGGCGCGCCGCTGCACTCGATTGAAATCAGCGAGGACAAGGCATATACCGCGGCTAGTTTCGGTCTGGCAACCAGCGACTGGCAACACGAATTGGCCGCGCATTCCGCATCGGTGCGCCAGGGACTGCCGCTACGTCCGCGCTTCGTAATGTTCGGCGGCGGGTTGCCGATCCGATGTGGCAGCGAGCTGATCGGCGGTATTGGCGTGTCAGGCGGCTCCGAGCAGCAGGATGAACAATGCGCGAAGGCCGGCTTGATCGCAATGGGATTGCAGCAGTAGCGGACATTTAAGGAGCAGCAATGAAAGAAATCCTCAATTTTATCAATGGCGAGTATGTCAGTACCGGCAACTGGTTCGACAAGTTCACACCATATGATGGCCGCTTGATCGCCCGCGTCGCCGAGGCCGGCCGTGCAGAAGTCGATGCTGCGGTGCGTGCGGCGCGCGAAGCCTTGCATGGTCCATGGAGCAAGCTTGCGGTAGCCGACCGCTCCGAACTGTTGTATGCAGTGGCCGATGAAATCAACCGGCGCTTCGATGATTTTGTCGAGGCTGAAATAACCGACATGGGACAGCCGGAGCACTTCGTGCGCCATGTAGATGTGCCGCGCGGCGCTGCCAACTTTAAGGTATTTGCCGACGTCGTCAAGAATGTACCGAACGAATTCTTCGAGATGGCCACGCCGGATGGGCGCGGCGCACTGAATTACTCGCTGCGCCGCCCGGTCGGCGTGGTGGCTGTGATCTGTCCTTGGAACCTGCCGTTTTTACTGATGACATGGAAGTTGGGCCCGGCCATGGCATGTGGCAACACGGTGGTGGTGAAGCCGTCGGAAGAGACGCCGCAGGCAGCCGCATTGCTGGGCGAGGTGATGAACAAGGTCGGCATCCCCAAAGGAGTTTTCAATGTCGTGCAGGGGTTTGGCCCGGATGCTGCCGGTGAATTTTTAACCACCCATCCGCAGGTGGCTGCCATTACATTTACCGGCGAGACTCGCACTGGCGCTGCAATCATGAAGGCGGCTGCCGATGGCGCGCGTCCCGTCTCACTCGAAATGGGAGGCAAAAATGCGGCAATCGTGTTTGCCGATTGCGATATGGATGAAGCGATTGCCGGCACGATTCGCTCGACTTTTGCCAACTGCGGACAGGTATGCCTGGGCACCGAACGAATCTATGTCGAGCGCCCGGCCTTCGAAGAATTCGTCACCCGTTTGAAGAATGCGGTTGAAAAAATGAAGCCCGGCGCGCCAACCGATCCGGAAAGCGGCATGGGTCCACTGATTTCGCAGGAACACCGCAACAAGGTACTGTCCTATTATCAAAAGGCAGTGGAAGAAGGCGCCACAGTGGTGACCGGCGGCGGCATCCCGGAAATGCCCGATGCTCTCAAGGGCGGCTCGTGGGTGCAGCCGACTATTTGGACCGGGCTGCCAGACACGGCCGCAGTAGTGCGTGATGAGATTTTCGGCCCATGCTGTCATATCGCACCGTTCGATACCGAGGAAGAAGTGATCCGCCGCGCCAATGACAATCCCTATGGCTTGGCTTGTGCCATCTGGACTTCGAAGCTGCAGCGTGCCCACCGGGTCGCAGCAGCGATCGAGGCTGGCATTGTATGGGTCAACTCTTGGTTCCTGCGCGATTTGCGTACGCCGTTTGGCGGCGCAAAGCAGTCCGGCATCGGCCGGGAAGGCGGAGTGCACTCGCTCGAGTTTTATACCGAACTAAAAAACGTTTGCATCAAACTGTGACCATGGAAAAAACATTAATTAACGCCCTCGGCGATGAGTTGTACCAGGCCTTGACCACCCGTACCACGATCGAGCCGCTCACCAATCGCTATGCCGACATGACAATAGAAAATGCCTACCATATCCAGCAGCGGATGATCGAGCGCCGCATACAAGCTGGCGAAAAAATCATCGGCAAGAAAATTGGCGTCACCTCAGCTGCAGTGATGAACATGCTGGGCGTCTATCAACCAGACTTTGGCTACATGCTCGACGGCATGATTTATAACGAAGGCGAATCGATTGACATGGCATCGCTCATTCAACCCAAAGCCGAAGGCGAAATCGCCTTCGTCCTCAAAAAGGATTTGATGGGCCCGGGGATATCGAATGCCGACGTCTTGGCCGCAACCGAGTGCGTAATGCCCTGCTTCGAGATTGTAGATTCGCGCATCCGCGACTGGAAGATCAAGATTTGCGACACGGTCGCTGACAATGCATCGTGTGGGGTATTCGTGCTAGGCGACCAGGCAGTTGACCCACGCAAAGTCGATCTGTCGCTATGCGGCATGGTGCTCGAGAAAAATGGCGAAATCATTGCCACCGGCGCCGGCGCGGCAGCCTTGGGTTCGCCGGTCAATGCCGTGGCTTGGCTTGCCAATACCATGGGTCGCCTGGGCATCCCATTGAAAGCCGGCGAGGTGATCTTGTCGGGCGCACTGGCAGCGATGTTTCCGGCTAAGGCTGGCGACAACTTCCGGGTCAGTATCGGAGGACTGGGCAGCTGCTCGGTGCGATTCAACTGAGTCACACGAACCGTTTAAAGGATAAAGTCACCATGGAAAAAATCAAATGTGCAGTGATTGGGCCCGGCAACATCGGCACCGATTTGCTGGCCAAGTTGAAACGAAGTGCGGTGCTGGAACCGGTATGGATGGTCGGCATCGACCCGGCCTCGGACGGTTTAACGCGTGCGCGCGAAATGGGTATCAAGACCACCGCCGATGGTGTCGATGGCCTGCTGCCGCATGTTAAAGATGACCGGATTCAGATTGCATTCGATGCCACTTCGGCATATGTGCATAAGGAGAATTCACGCAAGCTCACCGCCTTGGGCGTATTGATGATCGACTTGACGCCGGCCGCTGTGGGGCCTTATTGCGTACCGCCAGTCAACCTGCAGCAGCATGTTGGCCAGCGGCAGATGAATGTGAATATGGTCACTTGCGGCGGACAAGCCACGATCCCGATGGTGGCGGCCGTTTCTCGGGTGCAGCCGGTAGCCTATGGTGAAATCGTGGCAACCGTATCGTCACGTTCGGCTGGTCCTGGCACCCGACGGAATATTGATGAATTTACTCGCACCACCGCTGGTGCGGTGGAAAAGGTGGGAGGCGCCAAAGAAGGCAAGGCCATCATCATCATCAATCCGGCCGAGCCGGCGATCATCATGCGCGACACCGTGCATTGCCTAACCGAATCGGAGCCCGATCGCGATGCGATCACTGCATCGGTGCATGCCATGATTAAGGAAGTGCAGAAATATGTGCCGGGCTATAAGCTGGTCAATGGTCCGGTATTCGATGGCAATCGCGTGTCGATATTTCTCGAAGTCGAAGGACTTGGCGACTACCTGCCGAAATATGCCGGCAATCTCGATATCATGACTGCTGCCGCCGCCCGCACTGCAGAAATGTTCGCGGAACAAATCATCAATGGCAAGTTCAAGCCCGAACCGGTGGAGGCATAAATCATGACACTCAAAGGTAAACAGGTCACCGTGCACGACATGACGTTACGTGACGGCATGCACCCAAAGCGGCACCAAATGTCGCTCGACCAAATGAAAAGCGTAGCCAAAGGCTTGGACGATGCCGGCGTGCCGCTGATCGAAGTCACTCACGGCGACGGGCTGGGCGGCTCATCGGTCAATTATGGCTTTCCCGCGCATACCGATGCGGAATATTTAGGCGCGGTCATCCCGTTGATGAAGCAAGCCAAGATTTCAGCGCTGCTGTTGCCCGGTATCGGCACCGTTGACCACTTGCAGATGGCACGTGATCTGGGGGTGCATACCATTCGCGTCGCCACCCATTGCACCGAAGCCGATGTGTCGGAGCAGCATATTGCGACTGCCCGCAAGATGGATTTGGACACTGTCGGCTTTTTGATGATGAGCCATATGGCGCCGCCCGAGAAAATCCTCGAGCAAGCCAGGCTGATGGAGAGCTATGGCGCCAACTGCATCTATTGCACCGATTCGGCGGGCTACATGCTGCCGGAGGATGTGAAGGCACGCATTGGCCTGTTGCGCGACAAGCTCAAGCCGGATACCGAACTCGGCTTTCATGGTCACCATAATCTGGCCATGGGCGTGGCCAACTCGATTACTGCAGTTGAGTATGGTGCCAACCGCATCGATGCTGCCGCTGCCGGCCTGGGTGCGGGCGCAGGCAATACCCCGATGGAAGTGTTCGTCGCCGTATGCGCGCGCATGGGCATAGAAACCGGGGTCGATGTTCTGAAGATCGCCGATGTCGCCGAGGACCTGGTGGTGCCGATGATGGATCATTTGATTCGCATCGACCGCGATTCGCTCACGCTCGGCTACGCCGGCGTCTACTCATCGTTCCTGTTGTTTGCCAAGCGGGCTGAGGCCAAATACAAGATCCCGGCGCGCGAACTGCTGATCGAGTTAGGACGTCTGGGCATGGTCGGCGGTCAGGAAGATATGATCGAAGACACGGCGCTGACGATGGCGCGTGCGCGCGGTTTGATGTAAAGGAAGCCATTATGAACCTCGACCAGACTACCATCGCTAGGCTCGCCGCGCATCTTGAAAGCTGCGAACTAGATGCGAAGGACACGCTGAAAATCACGGATGAGTATCCCGACATGGATTGGGACGATGCATACGCTATCCAGGATGAAATCCGCCAACGCAAGATTGCGCGGGGCAGCAAGATCATCGGCTTGAAAGCCGGACTGACGTCGCACGCCAAGATGAAACAGATGAACGTGGAAACCCCAGTCTTTGGTTTCCTAGCGGATTATTACGCTGTCCCGGAAGGCGGCGAATGCAACGTACCCGGCCTGATTCATCCGAAAGTTGAACCTGAGATTGCATTCGTCACCAAACGCGCATTGAAAGGACCGGGCTGCCACATCGGTGCCGTGCTGGCGGCAACCGATTTCGTGCTTCCTGGGATCGAAGTGATCGATTCGCGATACCGAGACTTTAAGTTTGATCTGAAAAGCGTTAT
>JALNZZ010000051.1 GCA_023229065.1 Porticoccaceae bacterium | reverse complement strand
GTCTCCCCATTTTCCATGGAATCAGCGAATGGCCAAACGGGATTACTACGAAATACTCGATGTCGCGCGCGACGCGTCCGAGGCAGATATCAAAAAGGCGTACCGCCGGGTGGCCATGAAGTATCACCCGGACCGCAACCCGGACGACGCTAGTGCCGAGGAGAAATTCAAAGAGGCCTCGGAGGCTTACGAAGTGCTCTCCGATGCAGATAAGCGCGCGGCCTATGACCGCTACGGGCACGATGCAGTGTCCGGCGCGGGAGCGGGCTTTGGTGGTGCGGGCGGCGGGGCTTTCAGCGATATCTTTGGCGATGTGTTTGGCGATATCTTCGGCGGTGGTGGGCGCGGGCGCGGCGGCCCTGCTCGCGGCTCCGACTTGCGCTACGATCTGGAGCTGGATCTGGAAGAGGCGGTGCGCGGTACCACGACTACGATTCGCGTTCCTACCTTGGTGGGCTGTGAAGAGTGCGATGGCTCCGGTGCCAAAAAAGGCTCCAAGCCACTCACTTGTGGCACCTGTGGCGGTGTTGGCCAGGTGCGTATGTCGCAAGGTTTTTTCCAGGTACAACAGACCTGTCCCCAGTGCCGGGGGCGCGGGGTGCTGATTTCTGATCCCTGCGAGAAGTGTCACGGGCATGGAGTTCGAGAGGAGACGCGCACGCTGTCAGTGAAAGTGCCCGCAGGTGTCGATAATGGCGACCGCATCCGGCTGTCGGGTGAGGGCGAGGCGGGTCCAGCGGGCGGCCCCAGCGGTGACTTGTTCGTGCAGATCCATGTACGCGAACATAATATTTTCCAGCGCGATGGTCGCAACCTCTACTGTGAAGTGCCTATCAGCTTTGTCGACGCAGCATTGGGTGGCGAGCTGGAAGTGCCCACCCTGGGGGGCAAGGTCAAGCTCAAAGTGCCTCCGGAAACACAAACCGGCCGCCTGTTTCGCCTGCGCGGCAAGGGTGTGACCAGTGTCCGTGGCGGTGGCCCGGGGGACTTGCTGTGCCGGGTTGTGGTGGAAACGCCGATAAATCTCAGTGCCCGCCAGAAGGAACTGTTGAAAGAGCTCCAGGGTGATCTGGCTGGCAAGAACTCACCGCGTCAGACCAACTGGTTTGAGGGGGTGAAGAAGTTTTTTGATGGGTTTACCGCGTAAACATTGACGGGGCTGGTTGTCAGTTATCGGTTTTCAAAGCTCACTGTTAAGGAATCACAGCATGATCAGAATTGCGGTTACCGGCGCAGCCGGACGGATGGGCAAGACGCTTATCGAGGCTATTGCCAGTCACCCGGATACCGAGCTGACCGCCGCTTTGGAGCGGCCCGACAGCTCGTTGGTGGGTGCGGATGCCGGTGAGCTGGCGGGCATCGGCCGCAACGGTGTCACCGTGGCCGGGGACTTGGCGGCGGTAATCGATGATTTCGATGTGCTGATCGACTTCACCATCCCGGCCGCTTCTGTTGCCAATGCCGGGCTTTGTGCCGAGCATGGCAAGAAGTTGGTGTTGGGGACGACCGGCTTCAACGATGAGCAAAAAGCAGTCATCGCCGCTGTGACTGAGCGCACTGCAGTCTGTCAGGCCTCAAACTTCAGCACCGGCGTCAACTTGTGCTTCAAGCTGTTGGATATGGCGGCCCGGGTTCTCGGTGACGATGTGGATATCGAGATCTACGAGGCTCACCATCGCCACAAGATAGATGCGCCCTCAGGCACCGCCCTGAGTATGGGCGAGGTAGTGGCTAATGCGCTGGGTCGAGACCTGCAGCAGGTGGCAGTGTATGGTCGCGAAGGTCAGACCGGTGCCCGTCAGCGGGATACCATCGGTTTCGCCACCGTGCGGGCTGGGGATATCGTAGGCGATCACACGGTCATGTTTGCCGCCGATGGCGAGCGGGTGGAGATTACTCACAAAGCCTCCAGCCGGATGTCCTTTGCTCGCGGTGCGGTGCGGGCAGCGCACTGGCTGGCCACGCGTCCGCCGGGGCGCTACGACATGCAGGATGTGCTGGGGTTGCACTGAGCGGCTGCTCGGCTTTAACCGCCGGTTTTTTCTGGACAGGCCTGGGGCTTTCACTTACAATCCCCGCTCAGGTTTCCGCCGCTTGCCGAGCCTGCTTTCCTTAAGAGAAAGGGCACGAGAGGCCGATGATTCAAAATATCATGAAAGCGAGATGAGTCCCTGCATTCATCTCGCTTTTTTGCAACCTGAATCCTGCCCGGCCGGGTTGCCTCCCGCGTGTTGAAACCTGCTTGAGTTTCGTATCCCAACGAGAGGAATGTGTATTGAAATCCGATCATCGTCGGCCCGCTCTGCTTGCGCTTGAAGAGGGCACCGTTTTCCGGGGCACAGCGATTGGTGCCGAAGGTCTTTCCAGTGGCGAAGTGGTTTTCAATACATCTCTGACGGGCTACCAGGAAATCCTTACCGACCCTTCCTATGCTCGCCAGATCGTCACCCTGACTTACCCCCATATTGGCAACGTCGGTGTCAACACCGAGGATGAGGAGTCTGGTTCAATCTGGGCTGCCGGCCTGGTGATCCGCGACCTGCCGCTGCTGGCGAGTAACTTTCGCTCTGAACAGACCCTCGATGCCTATCTGCGAGAGCGCAATATTATCGGTATCGCCGATATCGATACCCGCAAACTGACTCGTATCCTGCGCGAAAAGGGCAACCAGAAGGGTTGTCTCATGGCGGGCGATATCGACGAAGCCAAGGCTCTGGAGCAAGCCCGCGCTTTTGCCGGCCTCGAAGGTATGGATCTGGCGAAGGAAGTCAGCACTCCAGAATCCTACGCTTGGCGGGAGGGCTCCTGGGTACTTGGCAAGGGCCACAGTCAGCCGTCGCTCGGTCGCTTTAAGGTTGTAGCCTACGACTTCGGCGTCAAGCGCAATATTCTGCGCCTGTTGGTGGATCGCGGTTGCGATCTCACCGTGGTGCCTGCTCAGACCCCGGCCAGTGAAGTGTTGGCTATGAATCCCGATGGCATCTTTCTGTCCAACGGGCCTGGTGACCCGGAGCCCTGCGACTACGCGATCAGTGCCATCCAGCGCTTTCTGGAAACCAATATTCCAGTATTCGGTATCTGTCTTGGCCACCAGCTGCTGGCTTTGGCCTCCGGAGCCAAAACACTGAAAATGAAGTTCGGCCACCACGGCGGCAACCACCCGGTGCAGGATATCGATAGTGGGCAGGTAATGATTACGGCACAGAATCACGGTTTTGCTGTCGATGAGTCGACCCTCCCCGCCAACCTGCGGGCTACCCATCGCTCTCTGTTTGACGGCAGTCTTCAGGGCGTACACCACACCGATCGACCGGCGTTCAGCTTCCAGGGGCACCCGGAAGCGAGTCCAGGACCCCGCGACGTGGCGTCTCTTTTTGACCATTTTGTCGAGTTGATGGAGGCCCGTAAGGGGCAGGGGTGAGCCCTGGGCTTACGGCTCGCCCGGAGCCGTAAGCATTATGGTGTCTGACACTGCGATTGTTGGACACAAGAGATCACCCGCAAGGTACAGTGGCGGCCCTGCCGCCCAAAGCGTCCGACGCGAGGCGTCTGACCCACAGCTATGAAGCACAAATTCTGACGGTTAGCACACAATGCCAAAACGCACAGACATCCAAAGCATCCTGATCCTCGGCGCCGGCCCCATCGTCATCGGTCAGGCCTGCGAGTTTGATTACTCCGGCGCCCAGGCCTGCAAGGCTCTGCGGGAAGAGGGCTACCGGGTCATCCTGGTGAACTCTAACCCAGCCACCATCATGACCGACCCGGCCATGGCTGATGCCACTTATATCGAGCCAGTGGAGTGGCGCACCGTGGCGGCCATTATTGAGAAAGAGCGTCCCGATGCCCTGCTGCCCACCATGGGTGGCCAGACGGCCCTGAACTGCGCCCTTGATCTGGCCCGCGAAGGTGTGCTGGAAAAGTTTGGCGTGCAGATGATCGGTGCCGATGCCGACGCCATCGATAAAGCTGAGGACCGCGAGCGTTTTGACAAGGCGATGAAGGCCATCGGCCTGGAAACCCCCAAGTCGATGATCGTTCATAGCCTGGAGGAAGCACTGCAGGCACCGGATCAATTTGGCTACCCTTGCATCATTCGCCCTTCCTTTACCATGGGTGGCTCTGGCGGTGGCATTGCCTATAACCGCGAGGAGTTCGAGGAGATCTGCAAGCGCGGTCTCGACCTGTCGCCCACCAAGGAGCTGCTGATCGATGAGTCGTTGATCGGCTGGAAAGAGTTTGAAATGGAAGTGGTGCGGGATCGCAACGACAACTGCATCATTGTCTGCTCCATCGAGAACCTGGACCCCATGGGCATTCATACCGGGGACTCTATCACCGTCGCTCCGGCTCAGACCCTCACCGATAAGGAATATCAGATCATGCGCAACGCCTCTATCGAGGTATTGCGGGAGATCGGTGTGGAGACCGGCGGTTCTAACGTGCAGTTTGCGGTGAATCCCGAAAATGGTCGCCTGGTAGTGATCGAAATGAACCCGCGGGTGTCGCGTTCTTCGGCATTGGCCTCCAAGGCGACGGGTTTCCCCATCGCCAAGATCGCTGCCAAATTGGCCGTAGGCTATACCCTCGACGAGCTGCAGAATGAGATTACCGGAGGCGCTACCCCGGCGTCCTTCGAGCCCAGCATCGACTATGTGGTCACCAAGGTGCCGCGCTTCGCCTTCGAAAAATTCGCCACCGCCAATGCCAAGCTCACGACCCAAATGAAGTCGGTGGGCGAAGTGATGGCCATTGGCCGCACTTTTCAGGAGTCGCTGCAGAAGGCGTTGCGGGGGCTGGAAGTGGGTGCGTCCGGCTTTGATCCCAAGGTGGATCCGGGTAGCGATGAGGGCATCGCCGAGATTCGCAGTGAAATCGCCGAAGCCGGTTCCGATCGTATCTGGTACCTGGCCGATGCTTTCCGGGCAGGCATGAGTCTTGATGAGGTGCAGCGAATCACCAGCATCGACCCTTGGTTCCTGGTGCAGATTGAGGATTTGGTAAGAGAAGAGCAGGCGCTTGTTGGCCTGACTCTGGCGGAGATTGATCGCGATCGCCTTTATGCCCTCAAGCGCAAGGGTTTCGCCGACAAGCGGCTGGCAGCGCTGCTCAATATCAGCGAGGCGGAAGTGCGCGATCGCCGCCAGAGCGATGGTATTCGGCCTGTCTATAAGCGGGTGGATACTTGTGCCGGGGAGTTTGCCACCGCCACCGCTTACATGTACTCCACTTATGAGGAAGAGTGCGAGGCCAACCCTTCTGATCGCGAAAAAATTCTGGTCCTCGGCGGCGGTCCCAACCGCATTGGCCAGGGCATTGAGTTTGATTACTGCTGCGTTCACGCTGCCCTGGCAATGCGCGAGGACGGTTACGAAACCATCATGGTCAACTGCAACCCGGAGACAGTGTCTACCGACTATGACACCTCCGATCGCCTCTATTTCGAGCCGGTTACCCTGGAGGATGTGCTGGAGATCGTGCAGCTGGAGAAGCCTGTTGGGGTGATTGTCCAGTTCGGAGGCCAGACGCCTCTCAAGCTGGCCCGCGCCCTGGAGGCAGCCGGGGTGCCGATTATCGGCACCACCCCTGACGCCATCGATCGCGCTGAAGATCGGGAGCGCTTCCAGCAGATGATCGACAAGCTGGGCCTTCTGCAGCCACCTAACGCCACCGTGCGCTCCGCCGAAGCGGCGCTGGAAAAGGCCCGCGAGATCGGTTACCCGCTGGTGGTGCGCCCCTCCTATGTGTTGGGTGGCCGGGCCATGGAAATCGTCTACGCCGAAGATGAGCTGCTGCGCTACATGCGCGAGGCGGTGCAGGTATCTGAAGATTCTCCAGTACTGCTTGACTACTTTCTGTCCTCCGCTATCGAGGTTGATATCGACGCGGTGTCCGATGGCAAGCAGGTAGTGATTGGAGCGATTATGCAACACATTGAGCAGGCCGGTATTCACTCTGGTGACTCTGCCTGTTCGCTGCCGCCCTATAGCTTGCCAGCGCCTATTCAGGATGAAATGCGCGAGACAGTGCGCAAGATGGCCGTGGAGCTACAGGTGGTGGGGCTGATGAATGTCCAGCTGGCCTGGCAGGACGGCAAGACCTATGTGATTGAAGTGAATCCACGCGCTTCGCGCACTGTGCCTTTTGTATCGAAGTGCATCGGTGTTTCGCTTGCCAAGGTGGCCGCTCGCTGCATGGCCGGGAAGACTCTGGAGGCGCAAAACTTCACTCGCGAGCTGGTACCGTCTTACTTCAGCGTCAAAGAAGCGGTATTCCCCTTCAACAAATTCCCCGGTATCGACCCGATCCTCGGCCCCGAAATGAAATCCACTGGCGAGGTGATGGGAGTCGGCGATACGTTCGCTGAGGCCTATGCCAAGGCCCAGCTGGGTGCCAGCGATGAAATTCCTGCCAAGGGCACGGCGTTTATCAGTGTTCGTGAACGGGACAAGAGTGGCGTCGCCGAGGTGGCAAGCCAGCTGGTCGCCTTGGGTTTCTCTCTGGTGGCGACGCGTGGCACTGCGGAGGTTCTATCTAAAGCCGGTATCGAGGTGGAGGTAGTGAACAAGGTGAAAGAAGGGCGCCCTCATATCGTCGATATGATCAAGAATGGTCGTATCCAACTGATTCTCAACACCACTGAAGGGCGCCAGGCCATTGCCGATTCGTCTACTATTCGCTCGACAGCAGAATCCAACGGCGTTTATTACACTACGACACTGGCCGGCGGCAATGCTGTCTGTCAGGCTATTGCCCACGGGCAGCCATTCAAGGTGCGTAAACTCCAGGAATTGAATGAGATCATGTGGACATGAATAAAATACCTATGACGGTGGAAGGCGCGGAGCGCCTGCGTGAGGAACTCGACCAGCTCAAGCGAGTGGAGAGGCCCCGCATCGTTCAGGCTATCGCCGAGGCTCGCGAGCACGGCGATCTCAAGGAAAATGCTGAGTACCACGCAGCGCGCGAACAACAGAGCTTTGCCGAGGGCCGGATTCAGGAAATCGAGAGCAAGCTCAGCCATGCGCAGATCATCGATATCAGCAAGATCCCCGCAGGTGATAAAGTGCTGTTTGGGGTCACGGTCAGTATTGTGGATGTCGATTCCGACGAGACCAAGGTCTACAAGATCGTGGGTGACGACGAGGCAGACATCAAGGTTGGCAAAATTTCCTACCAGTCACCCATTGCCAGAGGATTGATTGGCAAGGAGGTCGGTGAGGTGGTGGTGATTAACACGCCCGCTGGTGCCGTAGAGTATGAAATCGACGAGGTTCGCCACATCTAGTTACTGGCGACGACACTTGGATGCGGTGCTTGGGTTTACTTGCCTTTCTGCTCTTGAGGCACAAGAAAGCCATGAGTCCAGAGGTTTCAGGAGCTGGATAAGGGCCAAGTAATGACGTCAACAGGGGAATAGCGAGACAGCATGGATTTTTTTGTTTTTATCAGTGAGCAGTGGGTACTGGCCAGTATTCTGGTGCTGCTGATTTATGCGTTTGCCTTTTCTGAGAGGATCAAGGGTGGCAAGCCCATCACCTCCCATGAAGTGACTCGCCTTATGAATAGCGATCAGGCAATCCTGGTTGATATCCGCGAGGCCAAGGAATTCAACGAAGGGCATGTCACCCACGCTATCAATATTCCCTTTGCTAAACTGGACAGCCGCCTGTCGGAGCTGGAAAAGCATCGCGGCAAGCTGGTGGTGGTGGCCGATAAGATAGGCCAGCACGCCGGTGCTGCTGGCAAGAAGCTGCGCAACGCGGGTTTTGAGGTCAGACGTTTGCAGGGCGGCATGGCGGAGTGGAGCAGTCAGGGATTGCCGTTGATAAAGAGCCGTTGACCCATGGACAGAGGTAAAGCCCTCTGTGTTGGCCCTTGAATTGTCGCTGAGGCGGCACCACTAAGAGAAAAGGGGTTGGCCCTTTTCATCCATTCAGACACCTTTCATCTAGATAACAAGGTTTTGACTCATGACAGAAGAAACAAATCAGGCAGCTGCTGACGAGGCCGCCACTAACAACAATGTGGAATTTAATCTCCAGCGCATTTACCTCAAGGATCTTTCTTTTGAGTCGCCGCTGGGAGCCCGCGCCTTTACCCGTCAGTGGAAGCCGCAGGTCAACCAGGATTTGTCCACCAAAGTTTCCCGCCTCGATGACGACCATTACGAAGTTGTGTTGCAGTTCACTATTACCGTAAAGGATGACACTGACACGCTGTATTTGGTTGAGGTTCAACAGGCTGGTGTGTTCCTCATCAAGGGTATCCCCGAGCAGCAACTGCCGACTGTATTGAACACCCACTGTCCTAACCTGTTGTTCCCTTATGCCCGCGAGACTATCGACAACGTCGTGGTGAAAGGAACCTTCCCGGCGCTGATGTTGCCGCCGATCAATTTCGATGCTCTGTTCCAGCAAGCCGTAGCGCAAGCCCAGGCGAAACAAGCTGAGGAGCAGGCGGCGGGGGTACAGCTGAATTGAGTTAACCTCTGCACTGTGCGCAATAGCAAAACGGCGGCCAAGAGCCGCCGTTTTGTGTTAATGAACAAGAGTGACAGTGTTGCCGCAACGTGTGGGCGACACCTGAAAGTGGGCAATACCTGGTTATTCTTCCTCCTCCCCGTCGTTGTCAGCTATCCCCAGATCTTTGAGTTTGCGGGTCAGTGTGTTGCGCCCCCAGCCCAGCAGTTCAGCAGCTTCTTTTTTACGTCCACCGGTTCGCTCCAATGCCGCTTTGATCATGGTCCGCTCAAAGGCAGGGAGGGCGATATCGAGAATTTTGTCCTGGCCGCTGTCAAGCTGACTATCTGCCCATTGTCGTAAAGTCTGCTCCCAGTTGCTTATCGTTGCTGGCCCTGCGGTTGCGGTTGAAGATGGTTCTGCCACCAGCTCGGCAGGCAGGTCGGAGAGCAAAATTTCCCGCCCCGAGGCCATCACCGTCAGCCACCGGCAAGTGTTTTCCAGCTGGCGGACATTGCCGGGCCAGGGCAAACCGATAAGGTGTTGTTCTACCTCGCGGGAAACCACTTTGGGCTCCACTTCCAGGTCGCGGGCAGAGCGGTTGAGAAAATACTGCACCAGGCGGGGAATGTCCTCTTTGCGGTCGGCGAGCCGCGGCAGATGGATGCGTATCACATTGAGGCGGTGGAACAGGTCTTCCCGAAAGCGGTGGGCAGCGACCAGTTCTTCCAGGTTTTGGTGGGTAGCGGCAATAATGCGCACATTCACTTTCACCGGCGTGTGACCACCGACGCGGTAAAACTCACTGTCTGCCAGCACCCGCAGTAACCGGGTTTGGGCCTCGGCAGGCATATCACCGATTTCGTCGAGAAACAGGGTGCCGCCGTCGGCTTGTTCGAAGCGGCCGGGCCGCCGTTGGTTGGCCCCGGTAAAGGCCCCTTTTTCATGGCCAAATAATTCGGACTCGATCAGGTCGTGGGGGATGGCGGCCATATTAAGAGCAATGAAGGGGTGTGGGGCGCGGGGGCTGTGGCGGTGCAGGGCGCGTGCTACCAATTCTTTGCCGGTGCCTGACTCGCCGTTGATCAACACCGTGATATTGGATTTCGACAGGCGACCAATGGCGCGGAATACCTCCTGCATAGCCGGGGCTTCGCCGATAATATCGGCGTGTTCGAATGCGGGCTCACCTGCCGGAGGTTGTTGTTGCTCCCGGCTGAAGGTGACGGCTCGCTGGGTAACTGACACCAGCTCATTGATATCGAAGGGCTTGGGGAGATACTCAAAAGCGCCGCCCTGATAGGCCGAGACCGCACTGTCCAGGTCTGAATGGGCGGTGGTAATAATGATGGGGATGGTCGGGATTTCGTCGTGAAGTTTCTTGAGCAACTCAAGTCCGCTGAGGCCGGGCATACGGATGTCGCTAATGATGACTTCTGGGCGCTCTCTGCTGAGGCTGGCCAGTAAGCTGGCGGCGCTGTCGAAGGTGCGTACGTCGACATGGTGGCGGCAGAGAGCTTTCTCCATCACCCAGCGGATAGACTGATCGTCATCGACGACCCAGACGGTGGCTTTTTTGTCATTCATAGTCATTATCAAGAGGCAGGAAGATTGAGAACTGGGTGTGGCCCGGGCGGCTGTCGCATTCGATCATACCGCCGTGCAGATTGATCACGGCTTGGGCGATGGGCAGGCCCAAACCACTGCCCTCGGGATGGCCGCTGATCATGGGGTAGAAGATGCGATTGCTGAGCTCTGCGGGAACCCCGGGGCCGTTGTCGATGATATCGAGTCTGCAGACAGTGCGATGATGATGCTTGCCAATGGTGACATTGCGCTGAATGCGCGTGCGCAAGCGGATAAGGCCGCGCTTGTTGCCGCTGCTGTCGATCAGACCGGCAGCCTTGAGAGACTGCACTGCATTGCGGACAATGTTGAGCACCGCCTGGATGAGCTGTTCGCGGTCACCCTGCAGCTCGGGAATACTGGGGTCATAGTCGCGGATGAGAAGTCGACTGCCATGCCATTCTGCATCGATCAAGGTGGCGACATATTCGGTGACCTGATGGATATTCACGGCCGCGAATACCGCTGGTCTATCTGGGCCTAGCAAGCGGTCCACCAGGTTGCGCAGGCGCTCCACTTCAGTGGTGATGACAGCGGTATATTCGTGCAGTTCTTCCCTGTCCAGCTCGGCATCCAATAGTTGGGCTGCTCCCTGAATGCCGCCGAGAGGATTCTTGATTTCATGGGCAAGGCCACGGACCAGGTTGCGCGAGGTATTGTGAACGGAAGTCAAAGTTTCTTCGCGGGTAATGCGCATGATGCGGTCCATGGGTTGCAGCTCGACCAGCAGCCACGGAGACAGGTCAACCCTGATGGGGGTGACCGAATAGTCGACAATAGCCTGTGAGTGATCCTGTATTGTCAGAGTTGCCTTGCGTTCGGTGAACGCGGTGCCTTCACGCAAGGCGCTGTAAAGTGCATCCAGGCGACCAGTGGTGGCAAAAAAAGGTGCGATGCTGGTGCCCAGCAGCCGTCCAGCACTGGTTGCCAACAGGGCTTCTGCGGCGGGGTTGAGATATTGGATGAGCAGACTCTCGTCGAGGGCTACCACCGCTGTCGCCAGGTTATCCAGGACCAGGCTGTCCAGAAGTAGGTGAGCGTTGACTTCCCGATTCATAGGTCGAATCCTTTTCGGATTGGAGCGTTGGTACAACTCCGCTATATCACTGCAGCCACTGCTTTTGTGCCTTGTCCATACAGCATCGCGACACAAAAAATAAGCAATTGCTGGGCCAGGGTAGTCATGACGCTACCAGTAGCTGTTTTACTGCTCTGACGCTTGCGGCCTGAGACCCACTACGGTAGCCGCCGGGAGGTGCGCTGCACAAAAAATTCAACTGGTGCACTGGCGGCGATGGGGCGATTTCTGTGGTCCAGAACGATAGCTTCAATCTGGTGCGTCCCCCGCACCAGGTTGTCGATGCGGACCGTGGTGGTAGCAGCCGGACGGCCCACAGGAATATCGTTCAAGAGAATACTCACCAGATGGCCGGGTTGCAGCCCAGGCTCAAGGTCTAGTTGAACAACGAGGTCGAGCTGGCCGGGCGGGACAGTCAGGCCAGGTACCGGCTGGAGAATGGCCACCCGGCGGTAACGTGTCTCATCAGGTGATAACTCATCGGAGGTTTGTGGTGGCGGCAAGGGTATGCCCGGTTGGGTGTTGATGGGCGGCAGCGTCAGAGGGGCGTGAGTGCTAGAGGCCGGAGGCTTGTCGGTATAGGTGACCTTGCCATCCGGGCCCACCACCTTATACACCTGTGCTATAGCCAGGGGGGCGGCGAGAGCAAGCAGGAGAGCGGCGAGCATCGACAGTTTCATGGTGCGGCTCCGGTGGTGGGGCCTGTCCTAGGCGTGGGTTCCCCAAGAGTAATGCGCCTTCGGCAAAATAAAAAGCCCGCCACTCGAAAGAGTCGCGGGCTGTAAGGCCAGTTCGTTGTTTTGGACCGGGAATCAGACGCTGTAGTACAGCTCAAATTCCAGCGGGTGGGTCGTGTGCTCCACCTTGTGGACTTCGGCCATTTTCAGCTCGATATAGGCATCGATCATCTCGTTGCTGAAGACGCCGCCCCTGGTGAGGAACTCGCGATCCTTGTCGAGATTTGTCAGAGCTTCACGCAGGCTGCCACACACTTGGGGAATGGCTGCAGCTTCTTCTGCTGGCAGGTCGTAGAGATCCTTGTCGGCGGCATCGCCGGGATGAATCTTGTTCTGAACACCGTCGAGCCCAGCCATCAGCAGGGCGGCAAAAGCCAGGTAGGGGTTGGCGATGGGGTCGGGGAAGCGGGCTTCGATACGCTTGGCCTTGGGGGAGGTCACGTAGGGTATGCGAATAGAAGCGGAACGGTTGCGGGCAGAATAGGCCAGCATGACCGGAGCCTCAAAACCGGGGATCAGACGCTTGTAGGAGTTGGTGCCAGGGTTGGTGAAAGCATTGAGCGCTTTGGCATGCTTGATAATACCGCCGATGTAGTAGAGCGCCGTCTCAGACAGGCCAGCGTAGCCGTCGCCAGCAAACTGGTTGACGCCGTCTTTCCAGTAGGACTGGTGGACATGCATGCCGGAGCCATTGTCACCGACGATGGGCTTGGGCATAAAAGTGGCGGTTTTGCCGTAAGCATGAGCCACGTTGTGGACACAATATTTGAGAATCTGGACTTCGTCAGCCTTCTTCACCAAGGTATTGAACTTGACGCCGATCTCACACTGCCCGGCGGTAGCTACCTCATGGTGGTGCACTTCGACATCCAGGCCCATTTGCTCCATGGCGCCACACATCGCACCGCGCAGGTCGTGAAGGGAGTCGACCGGGGGGACGGGGAAGTAGCCACCTTTGACGCGCGGGCGGTGGCCGAGGTTGCCATCGACAAATTTTTTGCCGGAGGACCAGGCCGCTTCCTGGGAGCTGATCTTCACGAATGAGCCAGACATGTCAGCGCCGAAGTGAATTTCATCAAAGATAAAGAACTCGGGCTCAGGACCAAAAAAGGCGGTATCGCCAAGCCCTGTGGACTTGAGGTATTCCTCGGCACGGAGAGCGATGGAGCGCGGGTCGCGGTCATAGCCTTGCATGGTGGCGGGGTCGACGATGTTACAGCGCAGTATCAGAGTGGCCTCATCTGTAAAGGGGTCGACCACTGAGGTGTCGTCATCGGGCATCAGGATCATGTCCGACTCGTTGATACCTTTCCAGC
>JALNZZ010000050.1 GCA_023229065.1 Porticoccaceae bacterium | reverse complement strand
GTGGGCCAGGTGTTCGATATGCTCGACGTAGAGCGCATCGAGGTTCTGCGCGGTCCACAGGGTACCCTGTTTGGCAAAAACGTGGTGGGCGGTTTGATCAATATCATTCGCGCCAAGCCACAGCTGAATGAAACCAGCGGCAAGATTCGTGGTCGGATCGGCGAATACGACAAGAGCCAGGGCGATATCGTGTTCAACTATGGTGAGGACACCTGGGCCATGAAATTGACTGGCGGCACCAGCCGGCAGGGCAAGGGCTACACCAAAAACCGCATCGGCAGCGATCCTGATAAGCGCGATAACGTGCATGCCGGAGCGCACTTCTTGTGGCAACCCAACGATATTTTCAGCGGTGAGCTGCAAGTCAACTACAGTGACATGGAAGGTAATACCAGCGCCTGGCACAACACCTCCACCGATGAACGCGATGTGTTCTGTGCCTTCTTTGGTACTTGTGGGGGCAGTCTTGGCAAACCAATCAGTGGTGACAGACGCCGTCAAGAGACTGACTTCCTTGGCAAGGTAGCACTGGAGAAGTTCCAGGTTATCTCCGAGGTCAACATCAATATCACCGACGACCACACGCTCACCTACATCGGTGGCTGGATCACTGCCGACGACTTCTACAGCGCCGATGGCGACGGCTCGCCGTTGCCCATCTATCACCTCGAGCGCTGGGGTGACTACGAACAGACCACCCACGAGCTGCGGCTGACCCGCGACGCTGGCGATGCCCTCACCTGGCAGGCGGGCCTGTTCTCGTCCACTACCGACACCAGTGCCTACCAGCTCACCCAGACTCTGCTGCTAACCGGTAGCGACGCCTGGAGTCCGTTTGAGGATACCACCACCAGCTCCGAGTCCCACTCCATCTTTGCCGAGGGTGACTATCGCATGCTGGACGATAAGCTGGTGTGGACCTTGGGTGCCCGCTTCATCACTGAAACCAAGCGCATGAGCCGCACCGTCACCGACACGGTGACCGGTGCCATCAATGCTGGCCCCAATGCGGGCGGCGAGCGCAAGGACAACGACTGGATCTATCGCTGGGGTGTGCGCTATCACTTCACCGACGACCATATGGTGTACTTCACCAACTCCACAGGCTTCCGCAGTGGAGGCTTCTCACCTCGTGCTTCCACGCCTGAGGAGCTGGGCGGGGGTTTTGGTCCTGAGACCTTGACTAACTTTGAGCTGGGCCTGCGTTCAACTTTCTTGAATGGTCGGCTGAAGTTCAACGCCACCGCTTTCCATATGATCTACGACGATATGCAGGTAGAGGTGTCACTGCCAGCGCCGAACGTAGCCACCGGCAACGAGCTGTCCATCCGTAACGTGGGTGAGGCGGAGATCAACGGTGTGGAAGTGGAGTTGGAGGCGATGATTACCGACAACTGGCGTATCTCCGGTAATGCTGGCTGGCTTGATGCCGAGTACAAGAAGTTCAACGCGGATATCTATGGCGATGGCATCATCGCTGATGAGACAGGCCTGGATCTACGTCGGGCGCCTGAGTTTACTGCCTCGCTGCAATCCACTGTGAACTTCAGTGTGGGTGATGGCCTGCTGACCTGGCGGGTCGGGTACAACTGGCGGGATGACTATCAGGCTACCCTCAACAACCACCCCGGCACCATCATTAAGGCCCACGGCTTGTTGGATTCCTCTATCAGTTATGAGATCGGACAATGGCAATTCGCACTGTTCGGTCGTAACTTGACTGACGAGGATGCCTATACCCACGACTATGTGGTCAGTCCACTTCGTCCTACAGCTGACAGCCCCAACAATGGTACCCTGTGGAAGTTTGCCTTCCCTCGTGCTCCACGTGAGATCGGTGGCGAAGTGCTGTACCGCTTCTAAACATATTTGCCCCCGCTTCGGCGGGGGCTTTTTTGTTTGAGGCGCCATCGACCAAGGCGCCTTTTTTTTGCCTGTTGGTTTTTTGCCTGTTGGTAATGGGCCGTCAAGAGTGCAGTATGCTGCTGGACTTCACTACATCTGTAACACGGGGTCGGGTAGTCTGTTGCTGGCCCTAAAGCTGAGAAATAAGGAGGAGAGTAAATCGTGACTATCAACCGCCAGTGGTTGCTGAGCAAACGCCCGGAAAGAGAGGTTGGACCGGAGCATTTCGAGTGGGTCGAGTCTGCCGTGCCCACGCCTGCAGAGGGCGAAATTTTGGTGCGCAACCTCTATCTGTCCTTTGAGCCGGCCCAGCGTGGGTGGCTCAATGATTTGCCAAGCTATGTGCCTCCCGTTGCTCTTGGTGAAGTGATGCGTTCTGTGGCAGTGGGCCGGGTAGTGGAATCCCGTCATCCCGATTACCGTACTGGAGAACTGGTACAGGGTACTTTTGGTTGGCAGGATTATATCGCTACTGATGGCTCGGGCATGTTTCCTATCAATCGGGTGCCCGAGGGTGTGCCTCTCACCTATCCTCTCCATATCTACGGTCTGACCGGTATGACTGCTTACATGGGCATGATGCTTATTGCCGAGCCGCAGCCGGGGGATGTCGTGGTGGTTTCTGGAGCGGCAGGCGCTACCGGCTCCGTGGCTGGCCAGATCGCCAAGAGGCTCGGCTGTACGGTAATCGGTATCGCCGGTGGGCCGGAAAAGTGTCGGTGGCTGGTGGAGGAGGTCAATTTTGATCATGCCATTGATTACCGAGCTGGGGATGTGGCGGCGCAACTGAAGAAGTTATGCGGCAATAAAGTTAATGTTTTTTTTGACAATGTCGGTGGTGAGATACTCGATGCTGTGTTGGCCAACCTTGCTGTTGGTGCACGGGTTGCCCTGTGCGGCGGCATCTCCAGCGGATATACAGGTCACAGCCTGCCACCGGGGCCTAAAAACTATATGCAGCTGGTAATCCGGCGGGCACGGATGGAAGGCTTTTTGGTACTGGATCATTTCGACCGCTTTCCTGCCGCGATTGACGAAATGCGGCAATGGGTCGAAGCTGGTGAGATACGGGTTAAGGAAGATATTGTCGAAGGGCTGGAGAATTGTCCGCAGACCCTTAATGGTCTGTTTAGGGGGCGCAACTTTGGCAAACAGCTATTGAAAATTGCAGAGGCATAGTTTATTTGGCATTTTTTCCTTTCATGGTTGCGACGGCAATAACTCCCACTTATGACGATAAGGAGACAGTATGATCAAAATGGTTGGCATGCTAAAACGCCGTCCGGGCCTGTCGGTCCAGGCGTTTCGCGATTATTACGAGTCCACTCACCGTAAAATCGGTGAAAAATATCTGAGCGGTTATGCAAGCCGTTATTTGCGTCGTTACCTTACGCCGCTGGCAAACCCGCTCACTGGAGAGGCGGACGAGGGAGAGTTCGACGTCATACTGGAAATCTGGTATCCGGATCAGGCAGCTTTCGACGCTGCCAATGCCCAGTTCACTGTAGAGGAGATTGCTCGGGAAATTGCCGAGGATGAGGAACGTCTGTTTGACCGTTCACGGATGCGGTTCTTTTTTGTGGATGAGAGTGAGTCCAAGCTGGCCACTCCCACCCCTTCAGAGTGACTATATCCCGCTTAGCAACTCCACAGGTAAGTGACCGTTGCTGTTGATCTCCCGCACCGACAGCCGTCCTCGGGAAAACATCAGGGTAGTGAGAGAGGCGTTTCCCAGGACGGCCATCCAGTCAGCGATGGCCTCACGCGGTTGGTTCAGCACCCGGCATAGCACCGCAGCGATGACACCGGCTGACGTTACGGCCAACAGTTGTTGACCTGGTGCCGGATCGGCGGTAACTGATTCCAGCCAGTCGTCGACAGTGCGACAAAAATCACTAGCAGACGCGGTGCCGTCAATTGTGATATCGCCATTGCACCATAGTCTGATCTCTTGCATATAGGCTCGCAGTCGCGCCTTTTTATTCTCGAGAGGGCCACCGGCACGCTGCTCCGCTGCTGCCAGGATCTGGCTGCCCTCGGCGAACTCGTCGAGACGCAGATCTTCATGCAGTTCGCTGTCAGTTACCCTTGCCGCCAGGGTTGCAGTTAACCTTTGACGCTGGCGAGGGCCTGTTATGACTCGGTCAAACTGCCACTTTCTGGCCTGCAGAAAATCACCGGTTGCGCGTGCCTGGGCTTCGCCCAAAGTGGAAAGCTGATCGTAGTGCTCATTGCCGAAGGCTGCCTGGCCATGGCGGAGGAGGATGAGTTCGCTCATTTTCAGCTTGCTACAGTGAACTGCACAGATGACCGCCGTCGACGACGATTTCGCTGCCAGTCATGTGAGCGCCAGCGTCCGAGGCCAGCAGGAGCAAGGGACCATTCAGGTCTTCGGGGGTGCCGAAGCGGCGGGTCGGGATGCGCTGGCACAGCCTTTCACCAGCTTCGCTGGCGAGAAACTCCTGGTTCAGCGCTGTGACGATATAGCCGGGAGCCAGGCTGTTGACGCGGATGTTGTAGCGTGCCAGCTCCAGAGCCAGCGAGCGGGTAACCTGGGCCAGTGCTGCCTTGGCAGCGCTGTAGGGTGCGACGCCACCTGCGACGCGGTTGGCGAGGATGGAGGTGACATTGATAATGCTGCCACCATTGCCGGCCGCGACCATACGTCGCGCAGTTTCCTGGGCAACGATCCAGGCGCCCTTGAGGTCGGTGTCGAGCACTGCATTCCAGTCATCATCGTTAATATCCAGCGCCCGACCTGTATGGGTGACGCCAGCGTTGTTGACGAGGATGTCAGGGGGGGTGATGCTGTCAAGTGCAGCGGCGACGCTGTCGCGATTACAGACGTCCATAGCTACCGCGGTGGCGGTGCCGCCAGCGTGGCGGATGCGGGTTACACATTCTTCTAATTTTTCGAGACGCCGTGCGGCGAGAATCACCTCGGCACCAGCAGTCGCCAGAGTGGTGGCAAAGTGCTGGCCGAGGCCGCTGGAGGCTCCTGTTACAAGAGCGCGGCGGCCTTGAAGGCTGAATGTCTGGAAAGGGGTTGTCATTGTGCTCATGGTTGGGGCACCTGTTGGCAAAAAATGGCTATGGTCGTCATCGCTCACTGTTTTGTCCAGTGGCCTGGAAAGGGAGCAAGAGGGTGCATCAAGTCAGCTGGATCTGCATATGGAAAGTTGTACCCACTTCCACATCAGATGTCACCGCCATCTGTCCCTTGTGATGCTCAGTGATGATGAAGTAAGAAAACGAAAGCCGCTTGGTGGCATCATACAGCTGGTCGTCTGGACTGTTGAAGTAGGGCTCGAAAATGTACTTTTGCTCGTCGTAGGTAAGTCCCATGCCGTTATGGGAGATCTTGATCCACAAAGCATCGTAGCACTCCTTCATTTCCACACGCAGGCGGGGGCTGTGACCTTCGCGCCCGATAGCATCTGCCAGCGCGTGACAGGAATGGCGAAAGAGGCTGAGAAAGACCTGCTGCAGTTCCGACCCGTAGCAGGGGAGCGAGGGCAGGTCTGCCTCGATATCCCGTTCAATGGTGATATCGCGAAAGCGCAGTTTGTTAGGTACCGAGATGACATCGGCTGCCAGCTCCAGGCTATGTTCCATGATAGCAGCCACGTCTTCCGGGGTTTTCTCGTCGCTGGTGGCGTTGGCGAAGGTCAGTAAGTTGCTGATAATCGCTGAGGCCTGCTGGCCCTTTTCAGAGGCATCGTTGAGCAGGCCATTGAGCTGTTTCAGTGTGTCGGCGTCGCTGTTCAGGCAGCCATTGCCATTGACGGTCTCGCGAATATGGCGCACATCGTCGAGGATGGCCTGGAGCGGCGTGTTGATATCGTGCGCCATATTGGAAGCCAGCTCACCGAGGGAGGACATTTTGTCGCGCTGGATCAGCATGTTCTCGTTCATCACCCGCTGAGTCACGTCATCAATCAATATCACCACACCGGGCTCCACTTGCTCCTGCAGTGGGTAGATGGTGATATCGAAATGGTAGCGCCCGCGTTGGCTGTGCTTGATGGTCACCGGCTTGTTGTCAGAGAGCGCCTGGGCGACCTGATCGGGTGCCACGGTGATGGTGGGGTATACCTGCCACAGGTTACCGCCGATGGCGTCAGCGGTAGTAACACCGGCGATCTCCTCGGCGCGCTTGTTCCACTGGGTGATTTCACCCTCTGGGGTAAGCCCTACCAGCATCAACGGCATGGATTCGAGGATGTTCTTGTTGTAGCTTTCCGAAGCGCGCAGGCGGCTGGCAGTATCGCGATGCTCATTGACCTCGTGTTCCAAGAGCTGATTGGTCTCTTTGAGCAGCTGGTTGGACTCGTTGAGGGTCGCTGTGCGTTCCCGTACACGGACTTCGAGATCGTCGCGGATGGCTTTGAGGGCGCGGTTGGAGCGCCGCACCTGGCGGTGAGTGAAGAACAGCTTGATCAACACCAGGCTGAGAATGAGGATCAGCATGCTGCTGGAGAAGTTGGCGATATACTGCCAGTTGGTGCTGCCGTCTTCCTCCTTGAAATACTGGATCGGGTTGGCCTGGGCGGCCTGGCTGAGACAGAAAATGATCAGGGTGGGGGGCAGATATTTCATCATGTCGGCGATCGCGGCTGAAAGTGCAGTGATTGGAAGTGGCGGCAGTATAGCTGCTTAAGGACGATTTAGCGTCTGGTGCCTGATGCTGAGCTGTCGCATGAATGCTTTTGGTACATCGTACCCCGGTCGCCAGCCCGCTCCAAGCCTTCCGAGACACGCCGTGAAACCCATCCAGGGGGGCTCGGCAGCGGCTATCCCTGCCGCCACCAAAAACCGTTAAACTAATGACTCAACACCGTCAGCCCTGTGAGTTATGACCAGCCCGTCCACACAACACTTCGATCCCGCTCTCACTGGCTCCGCTGATGCGGGCCTGTTTGGTATTGCCTCCGACCTTGCCAGTAGCCGTTTGGCCCTGATTCCTGTGCCCTGGGAGGTGACGACATCCTATGGTAGCGGTGCCTCCCAGGGACCGGAAGCCATCCGCCGCGCCAGTCCGCAATTGGATCTGTTTGTGCGCGGTCTCGCCAATCATTATCAGCAGGGTTTTCATTTGCTGGAAGAGAGCAGGGAAGTCACCGAGCTTAATTGTCACGCCAAGGTGCTGGCAGAGGCTGTGCAGGAACACCTGGAGAATCATGGCAGCCTGGAGGGCCGACCCGATCTGGAAGAGGCCAGGGAGCAGGTTAATGCAGCCTCACAGCGGCTCAACGAGTGGGTTTACCAGCAGTGTCGAACCCTCGATAAAGCCGGAAAATTATTTGCTCTAGTGGGAGGCGACCACTCCACTCCTTATGGCCAGATTCGCTATCTGGCAGAAAAGTATCGCGGTGATTTTGGGCTGCTGCACATCGATGCCCATCACGATCTGCGCGATGGTTACCAGGGTTTTCAATTCTCCCATGCTTCTATCTTTCATAATGTGATGGCGCTGGAATACGCTCCAACTCAGCTGGTACAGGTGGCGATCCGCGATTTTAGCGAGGAAGAGTGTCGCTATGCTGCGGAAGACCCACGCATCAGAGTGTTTTATGATGCCGATATCAAGGACGATCAGTATGCTGGCAGGCCCTTCGCCGATACGGTTGCTGCGATTGTCGAGGCGCTGCCGCAGCGGGTGTATGTGTCATTCGATATCGATGGTTTGAGACCAGACCTGTGCCCTCATACCGGCACTCCGGTAGCAGGAGGGCTGGAGTTCGACGAGGCACGCTTCCTGATTGCCGCTATAGTTCGCTCGGGGCGAACTATCATTGGCTTCGATCTGTGCGAAGTGTGTCCCAACCTGGACAATCCGGCTGATGAGTGGGATGGCAATGTGGGTGCCCGCATTCTGTTTTTGCTTGCCAGCTGGATGATGGAGAGCCAAAGGACCTAAGTGAGCCGCGACATACTTGCTCAGACTTCTTGGCCGCCAAATTTCCAGCACACATCCAGCCAGCGCTGTAGCCCAGCTCCGCGATATTTCTCTCGATGAACGATGAGATATAGATAGCGGTGGAAGCTCCGGCCTGGCACGTCCAGAGGCACCAGATTGCCGCGGGCGAAGTCGTCTGCCAGGGTGATGCGCGACAGGCAGCCGATCCCCATACCGGCTTCCACGGCGTGCTTGATGGCTTCGGTATGCTGTAGCTCCAGGAGTGTATTCAATTTTGGCAGCAGGCCGTGCATGGCGCGGTCAAAGGTCTGACGGGTGCCCGATCCCGACTCCCGTACGATCCAGGTTGCTCCCTGCAGGTCATCGTCGTCAAGGGTGCCCCGCGCCGCCAAGGGATGAGCGGGGGAGCAAAAAACAGCCAGCTCGTCTTCCCGCCAGCGCGTGACTTCCAGATCCGGGTGGTTGATTTCCCCTTCTATCAGGCCGATATCCAGGATGAAATGCCGTACTTTGTCGACAATGGTAGCTGTGTTGGCAACTTCGAGGCTGACTTGAGCGCCAGGCTCTTCCATATAAAGCGCCATCAATTTTATCGCCAGATAATTGCCCACGGTGAGGGTGGCACCTACTTTCAGTTGTCCGCTTTGACTGTGGTGGCCCATGGCTACCTCCAGCTCCCGGGCTCGTTCCAGCAATTCTTCGGCGCGGGGCTGTAGCAGACGACCGAGTTCATTGAGCTGTAAACTCTTGCCTACCCGGTCGAACAGCTGGATATCGAACTGGTTTTCGAGATCTTTGAGAGCGCTGCTGGCAGCAGACTGTGACATGGCCAGTTGTTCAGCGGCACGGCTGATATTTTCGCTGTGAGCTGTGGCAAGAAAGACTTCGAGTTGGCGCAGGGTGTATTTCATAACATACTTTCCGGCATATTCAATAATCCGATTATATTAACCTGAATAATTCATTTTGCCGATTAGTCTGGGAGGTATAGAGTGACACCATATACCTGCCAGCCGGCCGGTTTACAGTGTCTTTTGGAGGTGCCATGAGTAATCTGATGCGTGAGCAGGTCACCAGCGTTCATCACTGGACCGATACCCTGTTCAGTTTCACCACTACCCGCGATCCTGGTTTCCGTTTCCGCAATGGCCACTTCACCATGGTCGGTTTGGAAGCCAATGGCAAGCCACTGTTGCGGGCTTATAGTATCGCCAGTGCCAACTATGAGGAAGAGCTTGAGTTTTTCAGTATCAAAGTGCCCGATGGCCCGCTGACCTCCAAACTCCAGCACCTTAAAGTGGGCGATGAAGTGTTGGTGGGCCGCAAGCCTACAGGCACTCTCACTGTTGATCACCTGCTGCCTGGCCGTCACCTGTATCTGCTTGCCACCGGTACTGGGCTGGCCCCGTTCCTCAGTGTCATCAAGGATCCAGAGGTATACGAAAACTTTGACAAGGTGATTCTGGTGCACGGTACCCGCTTCGTAGATGAGCTGGCTTATCAGGAGATGATCCAGGAACACCTGCCCAACAACGAGTACTTTGGGGAGATGACAACCAACAAGCTTGTCTATTATCCCACTGTGACGCGTGAGCAATTTATCAACATGGGTCGTATTACTGAGTTGATGGCCTCTGGCAAGCTCTACCAGGACATTGGTCTGCCGGTGCCAAACCTTGATGATGATCGTTTTATGCTGTGTGGCAGCCCAGCTATGCTCAAGGATCTGTGTAGCTTGTTGGACAACTCCGGCTTTAGCGAAACTCGGGCCGGCGAATTGGGCCATTATGTGATTGAGCGGGCGTTTGTGGAAAAATGATTTCTACGCAGTGTGTTTGATCTAGTACACGCCTACTTTCACAAGGCTCCGGTGGCGATGGTCACCGGAGCCTTGTGCGTATGGATGCTCGATTTCTCAACAACAAGGTTAGCCTGAAGTGTGTGTTAAGCCCTTACTTGTGGGACTTCTCCCCAGCGAGTGGTATAGCGAGGCGAGCGAAACTGCTGGCGCATGGCCCACGGGCGATGGGTGCCTTGGCCAGCGATGAACAGCGTGCCGCGCCCTAATTTTTCGTTGACTATATCCAGTGTGTTCATCAGGGCATCGCTGCGCGCTGATTGCCCACGGTTAAGCAGGTCGAACTGATAATGGCGGCGGTCGACGATATCCAGCAGGCCTACCCCGGCCTTGAGAAAGGTGTGCCCAGGCTGATACAGCTTCTCTGCCAGCTTGCGAGCCGCTGCCACAATAACCCGCCCATCGTCACTGGGGCAGGCTAGCTGCACTACATCGCTGGCGCTGTGGTAGCCGGTTTCATGGGGAGATGTATGCATGAAAACGTGGACAGCTCTCGTCAGGTGGCGCTGGGCGCGCAGTTTCTCTGCGGCGCGGGCGGCGTAGTGAGCGACGGCTTCTTGTAAGGGTGGCAGCGAGCGAGCCCTGCTCCCAAAAGAACGGGTGCTGTAGATCTGTTTTTTGAGGGCAGGGAGGTCGTCGAGGACCAGGCAGACGCGGCCGTTTAGTTCTTCGATGGTGCGCTCCAGGTTAACGCTGGTATGGCGGCGCAGCACCTTGGAGTTGGCCCGTGCCAGATCCAAAGCGGAGCGAATGCCTAGATCCCGCAGGCGACTTTCCAGGCGGCGCCCCACGCCCCAGACCTCGCGAACGGCAGTGCGCTCGAGCACCCACTGCCATTTATAGGGTTCGTCGAGAATGCAGACACCGTGGCAGGCAGGAGCATTTTTGGCCACTCGATTGGCCAGCTTGGCCAAAGTTTTGGTGGGCGCCAGCCCCAAACTGACCGGAATGCGCAGCTCGCGCCACACGGTGTCGCGAATCAGCGGGGCCAGCTCTCCGCCGCTATGCCCGCTGAGGTCGAGAAACATCTCATCAATGCTATAGACCTCAATGGGGGTGTCGAACCCTTGCAAGGTGCTCATCACCCGTCGAGACATGTCGCCGTACAGGGGGTAATTGCTGGAGAAGATCGCCACGCCGTGACGACGCAGCAGATTTTCGACTTTGAAATAGGGCTGCAAGTCGGGAACGCCGAGTGCTTTGGCCTCCTTTGAGCGAGCGACAATACAGCCGTCGTTATTGGACAGAACCACCACCGGCTTGCCCCGCAGGTCGGGGCGGAATACTTGCTCACAACTGGCGTAGAAGCTGTTGCAGTCGACTAGGGCAAACATCTGTGTCTCCTGATGGAGCTGGTCACGACGCCCTCAATAACAAATTCAGCCCCCTCACGGATGGGGATGGGCGGGTAGTCTCGATTGGCAGCCAGTAAACGCTGGTGGCGCAGGTCAAGAATTTTGCAGGTGAGTTCGCCGTCGAGAGCCGCCACTACCACGTCACCGTGTGCGGCTTGCAAGGCGCGGTCGACGATAAGGTAGTCGCCGTCGAAAATGCCAGCGCCAGTCATGGAGTCACCGCTCACCCGACAATAGAAAGATGCACTGGGGTGGCGAATCAGCAGTGCGTTGAGGTCAAGTGTGCCATCCATATAATCGTCGGCGGGGCTGGGAAAGCCAGCCGGTACGCGGGACATGAAGTAGGGTGGAACGGGAGTTGGGCATGAGTTCTGGACTGCTTGACGCCGGGATAAACTGTTTAATGTAGAGGTTCTCAAGGATGTTGCTCTCATAAATCGTGCTCTCACAGAAACCAATTCTGGGGACTTGCTCAAATGAAGCTACCGGGTAGGTAGCCCTGGTTGTCTTATCTATAACTGTATATTTATACAGTATAATGGTGGGTGTTGCCGCTATCGTCAAGCGTTGGCGTCACAAAAAATAGTCGGGAGGCATCGTCTGCTGTGGCGAACCGTGGCAGAGCCTGGGGTCCGTCACGGTTCACGGTTATCATGGGCAAGCAGATAGTGGCATGCTGCATGGACTTTCACGGAGCGCGAGGTACCGATAATGATGGATGCAAGTCGCCGATGGCTGTTGCTGTCCCTGATGTTAGTGTTGCCCCTGGCAGGTTGTGGGAGGCAGCCCAGCGATGTACCTGTGGTAGGGTTTGTTGACGCCTTTGAAGATGACACAGTGGGCCAAGCCAGAGTTGGCTTTCTGCAAGCTCTCCGCGATGAGGGGTTTTCGGAGGAGGCGGGTTCAATCAGGCTTGTCTATCGCAATGCGCAAGGGGATATCCCCACTCTTACCCAGATAGTGCGTTACATGATCAGCCAAAAAGTCGATCTGTTAGCCACAAGCCCTTCTTTATCCACGATTACTGCGTTGCAGAATACCCGTAAAATACCGGTCTTTATGATGGTGGCACCCACGCCTGAGCTGATGCAGGTGAACGATGCGGAGGGTCGGCCGCCTGCCAACCTCTTTGGGGTGGGAGAGGATCTCGAATATATCGATACTTCGTTTGCTATTATTCCCGAACTGGTGCGTCCGGCCGGTGAGGTATTGCGGGTGGGGCTACTTTATAACCAGTCCGAGCCGCAGTCGGTGTTTGCCCACGATCGCCTCGCAGCCTTGGCGGAACAGCTGGGCGTAGTGTTGGTGGCGCGACCGGTAAATGTTACTGCTGAGGTCAACATGGTCGCACGAGCGTTGGTGAATGCTGATATCGACGCTTTTTTCGCCAATCCGGACAATACGGTGTTCGGTGCTTTCGAGACAATTCTCAAAGCCTGTGATGAAGCTGGCGTGCCGATTTTCACCAGCGAGGCTGGACTGGTGGAGAGAGGAGCAGTGGCGGCCTATGGCGCAGATATCTATCGGTGGGGCTACCAGGCTGGTGAGCAAGCAGCGCACTTCCTGGCCAGCGGCCCCGACGCGGGGGTGGAGTGGGAAATGGTGCGCGAGCGCGGTCGTATCTACAATCCTGCTGCCGCACGTCGCTTCGGGATAACCCTGCCCGACGATTTCAAAGCGATCCACTGATGTTTTACCTGTCTGCTTTGGTGCTGGGGTTGTGTCTGTCGGCCATGGGGCTCGGCATTTTCATCACTATGCGGATTTTCCGTATTCCCGACATTACTACTGATGGCAGCTACACCTTAGGAGCGGCGGTCACCGCCATTGCGCTGGTACAGGGTTGGCCACTCTCAGTGGCTTTGGTGCTCAGTGTGATAGCGGGTGCCCTGGCGGGGACCGTCACGGGCTTGGTACATACCCGCCTGCGCATTCAGGCCTTGCTGGCGGGCATTTTGGTGATGACAGCTCTGTACTCGGTGAATCTGGCGATCCTTGGTCGCTCCAACATACCTTTGTTAAATGTCGACAACCTGTTTCGCAGTCTGGGAATTTTTGCCACACCGCTTTATAACGAGCTGTTGGTAGGGATGACCTTTATGCTAGTGCTGAGTGGCGTAATGACTTATTTCCTGCGCACCGACTTCGGCCTGGCTATGCGCGCCACCGGCAATAGTGAATCCATGGCTCGCGCCATGGGAATCAACAATGACCACATGAAAATTATCGGTCTCGCCATCGCCAACGCTCTGACTGCCATCAGCGGTTTTCTCGTAGCCCAATACCAAAACTTTGC